>NZ_VKAC01000007.1 GCF_008041935.1 Quadrisphaera setariae | reverse complement strand
GCTCCAGGGCGGTGTTGGCGCCGGCGACGTAGGTGGCGTGGTGCTTGTCGTGGTGCAGCTGCATGATCGCGCCGCTGATGTGCGGCTCGAGGGCGCTGTAGTCGTAGGGCAGGTCGGGCAGGGAGTACGAGGCCATGTCACGATCGTGCAACCTCAACCTCGCTCGAGGTCAAGGCGCGACGTCGAGGTGGAGCACAGGAGGTGGCCCGTGGTCGGCCCGGAGGACCTGCTGTCGGTGGGGGAGGTCAGCCGGCGCACCGGCGTGGCCGTCTCCGCGCTGCACTTCTACGAGCGGCGGGGCCTCATCACCTCCCGCCGCGCCCCCAGCGGGCACCGCCGCTACCCGCGGCACATGCTGCGGCGCGTGTCGCTCCTGGTCATCGCCCGCAGGATCGGGGTCCCGCTCGACGACGTGGCGGCCGCTCTGGCGGACCTCCCGCCAGACCGCGCACCCACCCGCGCCGAGTGGGCGCGCGTGTCGGGGGCCTGGCGCGAGGACCTCGCGCGGCGCCGGAGGGCCATCGAGGCGCTGGAGGCCCAGCTCGAGGGGTGCATCGGCTGCGGCTGCCTCTCGATGGACTCCTGCACCCTGTCCAACCCCGACGATGCCCTCGGCAGGGGGGCGCGCGGGCCGGTGAGGGTGCTGCCCGACCCCGGTGGGACGGGTGGTGCGGGCGGCGCCGGGTGACGGACCGGGAACGCAGCAGCGCCCGCCGGGCCGGAGCCGGGCGGGCGCTGCTGGTGCGTCAGGGGGTCAGCGGGTGACCTTGCCCGCCTTCAGGCAGGAGGTGCACACGTTGACGCGCTTGGGGGTCACGCCGTTCTCCAGGGTGCGCACGCGCTGGATGTTCGGGTCGAAGCGGCGCTTCGTGCGGCGGTGCGAGTGGGAGATGGCGTGGCCGAACCCAGGGCCCTTGCCGCAGACGTCGCAGGTGGCAGCCACAGCTCTACTCCAGTGATCTCGAAGGCGTCGTTCCTCGGCCGGGGGGCAGCTGGCGCCGGATGACCGACGGCAGGGCTGCGCTCGCCCAGCGGACGGTCAAGAGTAGCCGAGAGCGGCCCGTGCTCTCGACACCGGACCTCCGCTCTCCTCCGCGGCGCCAGCCCGAGGCACCGCGCGGCACGGTCTGTCGGTGGCCGCTGGCACGCTGGCCCACGTGTCCCGGCTGTCGTCGCCGCTGAAGAAGGACCTGGGCGATCGCACCGCCCAGGCGATCGAGAAGGCCCACGGGCTGACCACCGCGGGTGAGCTCGTGATGCTCCTGCCGCGCCGCTACTACCGGCGCGGCGAGCTCACGTCGCTGGCGCAGCTGGTGGAGGGCGAGGACGCCACCGTCGTCGCCGAGGTGGTCCGCACGAGCACCAGACCGCTGCGCCAGCGCGGCGGGATGATGGTCGAGGTGGTGGTCACCGACGGCCGCGACGAGCTCTCGCTGGCGTTCTTCGGCCGCACCAACCAGGTCGCCTACCACCAGGGCCGCCTCAGGTGGGGCAAGGCGGCGATGTTCTCCGGCAGGGTGAACAGCTACCGCGGCCGCCTGCAGCTGGTGCACCCCGAGTACGAGCTGCTCCCCGGAGACCTCGACACCGTCATGGCCACCGACGCCGACGCGCTGCGCGCGCGCGCCGACGAGGTCATCCCGGTCTACCCGGCCTCCAAGAACCTCCCCAGCTGGAAGGTCGCCCGGGCCGTCGCCACCGTGCTCGACACCCTCACCGCGGAGGACGTGCCCGACGTCCTGCCCTCGGGCGTGCGAGACCTCGAGCAGGTGCCCAGCAAGCTCGACGCCCTCCTCTACCTGCACCGCCCCACCGACCTCGAGCAGCCGCCCCGCGGGCGCCGGCACTTCGAGCTGGAGGAGGCCTACGTCACGCAGGTGGCCCTCGCCAAGCGCCGCGCGGCGCTCGCCGTCCTCCCCGCCACGCCCTACCCGTCCCGCGAGGGCGGGCTGCTGGCCGCCTTCGACGCCTCGCTGCCCTTCGAGCTGACCGCCGGGCAGCAGGAGGTGGGCGGCGCGCTGACCGCCGACCTGTCCCGCACCTCCCCGATGAACCGGCTGCTCCAGGGGGAGGTCGGCTCCGGCAAGACGGTGGTGGCCCTGCGGGCGATGCTCCAGGTGGTCGACGCGGGCGCCCAGTGCGCCCTGCTCGCCCCCACGGAGGTGCTCGCCCAGCAGCACGTGAGATCGCTGACCCGGATGCTCGGGCCGCTGGCCGCGCACGGCCTGCTCGGAGGTCCCGAGAGCGACGGGCCGACGGTGCAGGTGCGGCTCCTCACCGGCTCGCAGTCCACGGCCGACCGGCGCGCCGCCCTGCTCGACGTCGCCAGCGGGGACGCGGGCATCGTCATCGGCACCCACGCGCTCCTGCAGGACGCCGTCGACTTCTACGACCTCGGCCTCGTCGTCGTCGACGAGCAGCACCGCTTCGGGGTGGAGCAGCGCGACGCGCTGCGCGCCAAGTCCGGGGTGCCGCCCCACGTGCTCGTCATGACCGCCACCCCCATCCCGCGCACGGTGGCCATGACGGTCTTCGGCGACCTCGAGGTCTCCACCCTCACCGAGCTGCCCGCCGGGCGGCAGGGCATCACCACCGCGGTGGTCCCGGACTGGCTCGAGAAGTACGTCGACAGGTGCTGGCAGCGCGTGCGCGAGGCCGCCGACGCCGGCCACCAGGTGTACGTGGTCTGCCCCCGCATCGGGGAGGAGGGCGAGGACGACGACGGCGAGGGCGTCCTCTCCGCGCCCGACCCCGGCGAGCGCCTGGAGCGGGTCCAGCCCGGCGGCGAGGAGGGCCAGCTCTTCGGGAGCCCCCCGGACGAGGAGGACGGCGAGGGTCGCCGCCCTCCGCGCGGGCTCTACGAGGTGCTCGCCGAGCTGCGGGGCCGCCCCGAGCTCGCCGGTCTGCGCCTGGGCACCCTGCACGGCCGGATGCGCCCTGACGACAAGGACGCCGCGATGCGCTCCTTCTCCGCCGGGGAGCTCGACGTGCTCGTGGCCACCACGGTGGTGGAGGTGGGCGTCGACGTCCCCGGCGCCACGGTGATGGTCATCGTCGACGCCGAGCGGTTCGGCCTGTCGCAGCTGCACCAGCTGCGCGGCCGCGTCGGGCGCGGTGACCAGCCGGGCCTGTGCCTGCTCATGACCGGCGCCCAGGAGGACGAGGCCGGCCTGGGCCGGCTGAAGAGCTTCGCGGAGACCACCGACGGCTTCGCGGTGGCCGACCTCGACCTCGCCTCCCGCCGCGAGGGCGACGTCCTGGGAGCGGCGCAGTCCGGGCGCAACAACTCCTCGCTGAAGCACCTGAAGGTGCTCGGCAACGAGGACCTCATCACCCGCGCCCGCCGCTACGCCAGTGACCTCGTGGCCTTCGACCCCGAGCTCACGGACGCCCCGCGGGTGCGGGAGGCGCTGGAGCGGCTGGAGGAGCGCGAGGCGTTCGTCGAGCGCGGCTGAACCTGCTGGCCGCTCCGGGCGGTCCCGCCTACGATGCTCCCGACAGATGCTCAGGGATCCGTGCGACCTGTGGTGGGGAGGCGCACACACCGTCCTGGAGCACGTCCTGTGAGCCTCACCGCCTCCTTCGCCCCCTACGCCGAGCTGCGGCGCGCCGCGGGCACCCCCTACCTCGTCACCGCCTTCGCGGCGCGCCTGCCGATCACGCTCGTGCCGGTCTCCGTGCTCGCCGCCGTCACCACCGGCACCGGGTCCGTCGCCGTGGGCGGCCTGGCCGCCGCAGCCACCTCCGTGGGGGAGGCCGTGGGCGGCCCCACCCTCGGAGCCCTCGCCGACCGGCTCGCCCGCCGCGGCGGGCAGCGCCCGGTGCTGCTGGTGGCCGCCGCGGTCAACGTGGCAGCCCTGCTGGTGGTCGCAGTCGGTGCGGCGTCGCTGCCGGTGCCGCTGCTGCTGCTCGCCACCCTCGTGGCCGGCTTCGCCATGCCTCCCATCGGGTCATTCTCCCGGGCCCGCTGGATGCGGCGCACACCCGCGCTGGTGCCCACCGCCATGGCGGGGGAGAGCGCCGCGGACGAGGTGGCCTACGTCCTCGGCCCGGCGCTCGCGGGCCTCGTGGCCATCGCCGGGTCGCCGTCGGCCTCGCTGCTCGTGGCGGGGGTGCTCGTGGCGGTCGCGGTCCCCGCCTTCGCGCTGCACCCCAGCGCCACCGCGCCCGCTGCGGGCACCACCCCGGCCCCCACCGACGACGACGCGGGCGCCAGCGGCGCGCTGCTGCGCCGCCTCGCCGTCGTCATCGTCGCCGCGGTGGGCATGGGCCTGTTCTTCGGCGGCGGCCAGACCACGCTCACCGCCGCCGCCCAGGAGGCCGGCAGCATCGGCGCCGGCGGGCTGCTGGTGGCGGCGATGGGCGTCGGGTCGGCGTTCACCGCGCTGGCGATGGTCGCGGTCCCCGACCGGGTGTCCCTGGCGGCCCGGCTGGCCGCCGCGGCGGGCGTGCTGCTCGTGGGGATCGCGACGATGGCGGTCTCGCTGGCGCTGACGCCGTCGCTCGTGGCCCTGGCGGCCGCCACGGCCCTGGCCGGCCTGGCCGTGGGACCGGCCATGGTCACCATCACCTCCATGGCCGCCGAGCGCAGCGCCGCCGGCAGCGGAGCCACCGCCATGACGCTGGTGGGCAGCGGCATCGTCATCGGCGTGGGCACCGGCGCGGCCGCGGCGGGGTGGCTGGCCGAGCACCACGGCGCGCTCCACGCGACCGGCGTGCTCGCGGTCGCCGCGCTGGTGCTGCTCGCGGCCGCGGCGGCGTCCTGGCGGCGCCCCGCCCGGCCGCTCCCGGAGCAGGCCCCCCGGTCGTCGACCCAGGGGGCGGCGCGGGAGGCTGCGGCGTGACGCGGATCGTCGCGGGTGCCGCCGGCGGACGGCGCCTCGAGGTGCCCAAGGGCGCCACCCGCCCCACCTCCGACCGCGTCCGCGAGGCGCTGTTCTCCCGGCTGGAGCACGAGCGCGACCTGACCGGCGCCGCCGTGCTCGACCTCTTCGCCGGCTCCGGGGCGCTGGGGCTGGAGGCCGCCAGCCGCGGCGCGGCCCGGGTGCTGCTGGTCGACTCCGCCACCGCCGCCGCTGCGGCCTGCCGCCGCAACGCCGCAGCCCTGGGCCTGCCGGGGGTCGAGGTGCGCGCCGCCTCGGCGGCGTCCGTGCTGGCCGGTGGCGCAGCGGCGGCGGGCTTCGGCGACGGCGCCGACGTCGTCCTCGTCGACCCTCCCTACGACCTGCCCGAGGACGCGCTGGCGGTCCTCCTGGTCGCCCTCGTCGAGCACGGCTGGCTCGCGCCCCTGGCCCACCTCGTGGTCGAGCGCTCCACCCGCAGCCCCGAGCCCGCGTGGCCGGCCGGCGTGGTGGGCCTGGGGCAGAAGAAGTACGGCGAGACGGCGCTGTGGTGGGCCGAGCCCGCTGGTGACGACCAGCCGTAGGGTCGCCGCGTGCCCTCCCCGACGCGGTGCGTCTGCCCCGGCTCCTTCGACCCGCCGACCCTCGGCCACGTCGACGTGGTGGCCAGGGCCGCGGCCCTGTTCGACGAGGTGGTGGTGGCCGTGCACGTCAACCCCTCCAAGACCCCGCACTGGAGCGCCCAGCAGCGCGTGGAGGCGCTGAGGGAGTGCCTCGACGAGGCGCTCCCTCAGCGCGACGCCGCCCGGGTGCGCGTCGAGGCGGTCGAGGGCGGGCTCCTGGTCGACCACGTGCGCTCGGTGGGCGCCACCGCCGTCGTCAAGGGGCTGCGCTCGGCCACGGACGTCGAGCACGAGCAGCCGATGGCCGTGGTCAACCGCGACCTGGCCGGGGTGGAGACGGTGCTGCTCGTGGCCGACCCGCGCTGGGGCCACGTCTCCAGCTCCCTGGTGCGTCAGGTCCACCTCCTGGGCGGGTCCGTGGCGCCCTACGTCCCCCCCGCCGTCCTGCGCCGGCTCCAGCAGCCGGACACCGGCTCAGGAGCCCGCCCGACGAGCCGGTTGGGGGCACGGCCCACCACCGGGTAGTCTCGACCCTCGGTCTGTCGGCTGCTCGCGCGCGTCCAGCGCGGTGAGCGGGCCCGGCCGTGGTCGTGGAACAGAGGCAGAAGGACGATGAAGCAGCTCGACGTGCGCTCCCCGTACGTCGTCGACACCCGTGAGCTGGGTCGACGGCCCGGGCTCTCGCACCCCGTCAACCGCACGGTGCCCGCGCCGGCGCACCTGGGCACCGAGGTCATCTCGGTCGCCGAGGGCAGCGACGTCCAGCTCGACCTCCTCCTGGAGTCCGTGGTGGAGGGCGTGCTCGTGTCGGGGACGGTGCACGGCGAGGCGACGGGGGAGTGCGTGCGCTGCCTCGACCCGGTGGAGCGCTCGGTCGACGTGCGCATCCAGGAGCTGTTCGCCTACCCGGGCAAGTCCTCCGCGGACGACGAGGACGTGCTCGAGCTGCAGGGAGACCTGCTCGACCTCGAGCCCGCCCTGCGCGACGCCGTGGTGCCCTCGCTGCCCTTCCAGCCGGTGTGCACCGTCGACTGCCCCGGCCTGTGCTCGCAGTGCGGGGCGCGCCTCGCGGACGACCCGCTGCACGGCCACGACGACACAGACCCCCGTTGGGCGGCGCTGCGCGAGCTCGCCGCGTCCGCGGACGGAACCACCCACCCCACCGACGAGCGGCCCACCGGGCCGGAGAACCCGAGGAGCTGACCGTGGCGGTCCCCAAGCGCAAGATGTCCCGTTCCAACACCCGTCACCGCCGTTCGCAGTGGAAGGCGGCCCCCCTGACGCTGGTCGCCACCACGCGCGGCAGCGACACCGAGTACTCCCTGCCCCACACGGCCCGGGTCGTCACCGACGCCGCTGGCACCCCCCTGTACCTCGAGTACAAGGGCCGCAAGGTCAAGGACCTCTGACGGCCCGTCGCCGTCGGCCCGTCGAGCCGCCGCGCGGCGAGGTCCACGCCCGTCTGCTGGAGCAGCTCGGCCTCGAGGTCGAGGTCGAGCTGCTCGAGCGCGCCCTCGTGCACCGCTCGTGGTCGTACGAGAACGGCGGCGTGCCGACCAACGAGCGGCTGGAGTTCCTCGGTGACGCCGTCCTGGGGCTCGTCGTCACCGACGAGCTGTTCCACCGCCACCCCGACCTCCCCGAGGGCCGCCTGGCCAAGCTCCGCTCGGCCGTGGTGAACATGCGCGCCCTCGCGAGCGTGGCGCGCACCCTCGACCTCGGCTCCGCTGTCCGGCTGGGCCGCGGCGAGGAGACCACCGGTGGCCGTGACAAGGACTCGATCCTCGCCGACACCACCGAGGCCGTGATCGGCGCCGCCTACCTCTCGTGCGGTCCCGACGCCGCCCGGGACCTCGTGCTGCGCCTGGTCAGCCCGCTGCTCGAGGTGTCCGCCGAGCTGGGCGCCGGCCTGGACTGGAAGACCTCCCTGCAGGAGCTCGGCGCCGCCCACGGGCTGGGCCCGGTCGAGTACCTCGTCACCGAGGAGGGGCCCGACCACGCCAAGACCTTCGCGGCCGTGGCCACCTTCCCCGAAGCACCCGCCACGGACCCGCACGGTCCCGCGCCGCGCGGCGAGGGCGCGGGACGCAGCAAGAAGGAGGCCGAGCAGGAGGCCGCCGCCTCCGCCTGGCGGACCCTCCACTCCGCGCGCGGGGCCACCCCGGCCGAGCGGGTCGAGGCCGACGTGCACGAGCACGCGGTCGCGCAGGACGCCTGAGCGACCCGTGCCCGAGCTGCCCGAGGTCGAGGTCGTCCGGCGCGGCCTGGCGCGCTGGACCACCGGCGCCGTCGTCGACGCCGTCGAGGTGCTGCACCCCCGGCCGGTCCGCCGCCACCTGGCGGGCCCGGACGACCTCGCCGCCCGCCTGGCGGGCGCCCGCGTGGACGACGTGGTCCGCCGGGGCAAGTTCCTGTGGTTCGAGCTGGACAGCGGTGAGGCGCTGCTGGCGCACCTGGGCATGAGCGGCCAGCTGCTGCTGGAACCCCCGCACGCCCCTGACGAGAAGCACCTGCGGGTGCGCCTGCGCCTGTCCGACGGTGACGGCGGCGGCGCGCTCGAGGGCCGTGAGCTGCGCTTCGTGGACCAGCGCATGTTCGGCGGCCTCGCCGTCGTCGACCTGCTCCCCACCCCTGACGGCCTGCCGGGTGGCACGGGCGGTCTGGCGCCGGACACCTCCGCGGACGTCACGAGCGGTGGCGTCCCGGCGACCGGTCCGGCTGCCGGACCGCTGCGTCTCGGCTCGCCGTCGAGCCCCCGGCTCCCCGAGGGCGTGGCCCACATCGCGCGCGACCCCTTCGACCCGCACCTCGACGAGGACGCCCTGGTGGACCGGTTGCGCAGTCGCCGGACCGGCGTCAAGCGGGCCCTGCTGGACCAGGACCTGCTCTCCGGGGTCGGCAACATCTACGCCGACGAGGCCCTGTGGCGCTCGCGCCTGCACGGGGAGCGCCCGGCGTCCGGCCTGACCCGTCCTGCCGCCCGTCGGCTGCTGGGGGACGTCCGCGACGTCATGGCCGAGGCCCTCGCGCAGGGCGGGACGAGCTTCGACAGCCTGTACGTGGACGTCAACGGCGCGTCGGGGTACTTCGAGCGGGGGCTGGCCGTCTACGGCAGGGAGGGACGCGGGTGCCCGCGCTGCGGCGCTCCGGTGCGGCGCGAGGCGTTCGCCAACCGGTCCTCCCATTCCTGCCCCGTGTGCCAGCCGCGCCCGCGCGCGGCGGGCTCCGCCGCGGCGACGGGCAGGTCCCGTGGCTGAGGTGCGCGCGGTGGTGAGCGGCGTCGTCCAGGGAGTCGGCTTCCGCTGGTGGACCGCGCGGCGCTGCGAGCAGCTCGGGCTGTCCGGCGGCGGCGAGAACCAGGTCGACGGCACCGTGCTGGTGCGCGCCAGCGGGGACGCCGCCGCGTGCGAGCAGCTCCTGGCAGACCTGCGCGACGGCACCGCCGGGCGGCCCGGGGTCGTCGAGGACGTCGTCAGCCAGCCGCTCGGCTGACCAGGCCCCCCGTCGGTCTCGCGGCTGCGGACCGGCGAGGGTCTGGACCGGACCGGCGGTGCCGGGCCAGGCTGACGCCCGTGAAGGACGAACTCCTCGCCACCGCCGCCCGCTCGCTGGCGGCCGCCGTCGCCTCCGCCGCCCGCGGCGGCCACCTCGACGAGCCGCTCCCCGCGGACTCGATGCCCGGTGGAGCTCCCCCGACCGTCCGCGAGGGCGCGCGCGGTGCGGCCTACGACCTCGCCTTCGTGCCGCACACCCTCAGCGGGCGCCCCCTCGACGACGACCCGCCGGCCGCGAAGGACGCGGACCTGCTCGGCGACGACCCGGGCGGGGCCCTCTCGGCCTTGGCTGAGCGGGCCGTCGCCGCGGTGAGGGCCCACGAGGACCCGGCGAGCACCACCCACCTGTCCTACGGCGACCTCCCCGCGCAGTACTACGTCCGCGACATCACCGGCTACTACGGCGTGCTGGCCCTGGACGTGTGCGCCGTCACCGGCGAGGAGCCACCGGAAGACCTGGTGGAGGGGCTCTGGGAGCACCTGCTGCCCTTCGCCGAGGACTGGCGGGTCATCGGCGTCTTCGGACCGCGCGTCGAGGTCGCCGACGACGCACCCCTGCTGGACAGGCTGCGGGGCCTCACCGGCCGCAGGCCCTGAGGACCGCGCGGCCGGTGGGGCCTCCCGTCAGGCGCTCGCGGGCTGCGGGGCCGCCGCACCGGTCCGGGCGGCGCGCACGCGCGCGGCCAGGCGCTCGGTCACCTCGGGCCCGTGGCGGAGCTCCACGTGCTTGAGCACGTGGCAGGCGCCCCCGGTCCGCAGCACCACGCACCCCGTGGGGCCGTGCCGGGTCCACTCGACCTCGGTGACCTCGTCCAGCGGCAGGTCCGTGCAGTGCGCTGCCCCTGACCCGCGGGGCTCGGCGGCGATGACCGCCCGGTGGTCGGTCACGGCCAGCACGGCGCGCGCGTCGCCGACGGCGCCCATGAGCAGCTCGTGCACCTGCTCGTCGGCGGGCAGGTGCCCGTCGAGGATCCTGTGGAGGGTCCGCCCGGTCACCCACAGGTGCTCCCGGTTGCGCACGTCCAGCAGCTCAGGGTGCTCCTGCTCGGCGCGCCGGTCCAGGCTCCAGCTCATCGTCCCCGCCTCCCGAGGTGGTCTTCCGACCGGTCCGGGAACCTCCCGGGCCACTCGTGATCGTGCTCCTGGGCAACGGTCAGCACCACCCCCGGGGGCGGTCTGCGGCCTGCGAGGTGACTGGGAGTCCGCTCGGAGCGCTCCCAGGTGGGAGCCAGGTCCTGCGGCGGGCCGCGAAGCCGCCTCGGGTGTCCGACCCGCCCGCTAGCGTCGGGGGGTGCACCTCAAGACGCTGAGCCTGAAGGGCTTCAAGTCCTTCGCCTCCGCGACCACGCTGCACCTCGAGCCGGGCATCACGTGCGTCGTCGGCCCCAACGGGTCGGGCAAGTCCAACGTCGTCGACGCGCTCGCCTGGGTCATGGGGGAGCAGGGCGCCAGGTCGCTGCGCGGCGCCTCCATGCAGGACGTCATCTTCGCCGGGACGGCCGCCACCCCCGCCAGCCCGGGCCGGCCGCCCCTGGGGCGCGCCGAGGTCTCCCTCACCATCGACAACGCCGACGGGGCGCTGCCCTTCGCCGCGCCCGAGGTGACGATCACCCGCACGATGTTCCGCGCCGGCGGCAGCGAGTACGCCATCAACGGCACGCCCGCCCGCCTGCTCGACGTCACCGAGCTGCTGTCGGACACCGGCATCGGCCGGGAGATGCACGTCATCGTCGGGCAGGGCCAGCTCGACGCCGTGCTCCACGCCACCCCCGAGGAGCGCCGCGGCTTCATCGAGGAGGCCGCGGGCGTGCTCAAGCACCGCAAGCGCAAGGAGAAGGCGCTCCGCAAGCTCGACGCCATGCAGGCCGGCCTCGTGCGCCTGACCGACCTGGCGGCCGAGGTCCGCCGCCAGCTGGGTCCCCTGGCCCGCCAGGCCGACGCCGCGCGCCGCGCCCAGACCGTGCAGGCGGAGGTGCGCGAGGCGCGCTCGGCGCTGCTCGCCCACGACGTCGCCCGCGCCCAGGCCGCTCTCGAGGCCGACCTCGCCGACGAGGCCGCGGCGTCAGCGCTGCGCGAGGAGCTCGAGCAGCGCCTGGCCGCCGCGCGCGCCGCGCTGGCCGCGGCCGAGGCCGCCGAGCGCGCCGCCGCCGCCCGCCTGGCCCCCGCGGCGGAGGCCTGCCACGCCCTGGTCGCCCAGCGGGAGGGGCTGCGCGGCACGGCCGCGCTCGCCGCCGAGCGCGAGCGCACCCTGGGGGCGGCGGCGCAGGCCGCGGCCACGAGCACCGGCCGTGACCCTGACGAGCTCGAGGCCGCAGCCCAGCGGGCCCGCGAGGCCGAGCAGGCGCTCGCGGCCCAGGTGGTCGCGGCGCGCGAGGGGCTCCAGCGCGCTGCGGGCGCAGCGCGGGCCGCGGAGGCCGAGCAGGGCGCTCACGAGCGCGCCGTGGCCGCGGCGGCCCGGGCCGCCGCCGACCGCCGCGAGCGCCGCGCCCGCCTCGAGGCCCGCTCCGGTGCCGCGCGGGGCGCGCTGGAGGCCGCTGTCGCCGAGGCCGCTCGCGCCGAGCAGCAGCTCCACGAGGCGCGCAGGCGCGAGGCGGACGCCGCCGCTGCGCTCGCGCAGGTCGCCGGTCCCCTCGCCGCTCAGGACGACGACCGGGCCGGCGGCGCCAGCGCCGACGGCGTCGACGGGGCGGCAGCCGCGGCGTCCGCGGCCCTGGCCGACGCGGAGCAGCGGCTGTCCGGTGCGCGCGCCGCCGAGCGCGCCGCTGAGCGCGACCGGGCCGGCGCCGCTGCCCGGCTGGAGGCCCTGGAGATGGGGCTGGCCGACCGCCGCGACGGCGCCGGGGCCCTCGTGGCCGCGGGCGCCCGGCTGCCGGGCGTGCTGGGGGCCGTCGCCGGGCAGCTGCACGTGGAGCCGGGCTCGGAGGACGTCGTCACCGCGGCCCTGGGCGACCTCGCCGAGGCCGTGGTGGTGGAGTCGCTCGACGCCGCCGTGGACGCCCTGCGGCTCCTGCGCCACGAGGCAGCGGGCCGGGCCGACCTCGTGGTGCTGCCCGGTGCGCGTCACGCGGCCGACCGGGCGCCGGCAGCCGGCAGCCGGCGGGCCGCCCGAGCCGCCGCGACCGGTGGCGGCGCCGCCGAGGCGGGAGCCTCCGCGGCCGAGCTCCGCGCCCTGCTGGACGGGCTCGAGGGCGTGGACGGCGCACGTCCCGTCGCCGCGCTCGTCAGCGCTGAGGGCGAGCTGGGCCGGGCCGTCGCCGAGCTGCTCGCGGCGCACGTCGCGGTCCCCGGCCTGGCGCAGGCCCGTGCCCTCGTGGCCGCCCACCCGGGCCTGGTGGCGGTGACCGAGGCCGGTGACGTGCTGCGCGCGGGGTCGGCCCGCGGCGGGGGCGACGCCGGCACGAGCCGCGTGCACGTCCAGGCCGCCGCCGACGCCGCGCGCGAGGCCCTCGAGGACGCCCGGGCCGCCAGCACCGCCGCGGCGGCGGAGCTGCGCGCCGCCACCGAGCTGGCCTCCGCCGCGCGCGACCGGCGCGACACCGCCCTGGCCGAGCTGGCGGCCCGTGACGCCGCCGCTGCCCGCGAGGCCCGCCGCGCGGGCGAGCTCACGGCCGCCGCCCGCGCCGCCGCCGCTGACGCCGGGCGCGCCGCGCAGCAGCACGAGCGCGCCCGCGCCGCCGTCGTCGTCGCGAGGGAGAAGGCGGACGCGCTGACCGCGGAGCTGGCCGCGGACCAGCAGGCAGCGACCCCGACGGCCTCGGGGGAGCAGGGGGACGCGACCGCGCGCAGCACGGAGACCAGCAGCGAGCTGGCCGCTGCCGCGACCGCCGCCCGCGGTGCGGAGGTGGAGGCGCGGCTGGCGCTGCGCACCGCCGAGGAGCGCGAGCGCGCCAGCAGCGGCCGCGCCGAGGGCCTCGCCCGGGCCGCGCGCCAGGAGCGCGCCGCCCGCGAGCGCGCCGCCGAGCAGGCCCGCCGCCACCGCGCGGGGCAGGCCGTGGCCGCCGCGGTGGCCGCCGGGGCCCAGGCGTCGCTGGAGGTGCTCGAGCGGGTGCTCGAGCACGCCGGGCGCACCCGCGAGGAGGCCGCAGGGCAGAGGGAGGCCGCCGCCGCCGCGGTCCGAGAGGGACGCGCCGCCGTGGAGGAGCTCGCAGCTGACCTCGCGGCGCTCACCGACGCCGCCCACCGCGAGGAGGTGGCGCGGGTGGAGCAGCGCGCGGTGCTCGACGCGCTGCGCGCGCGGGCTGCCGACGAGCTGGGGCTCGACGTGGAGGCGCTGCTCGCCGAGCACGCCCCCGGCGACGGCTTCGACCGGGCGGCCGAGGAGGCTCGGCTGGCGAAGGCGGAGAAGGCGCTGGCGCGCCTGGGGCGGGTCAACCCCCTCGCGCTGGAGGAGTACGCGGCGCTGGAGGAGCGCTCGGCGTTCCTCACCTCCCAGCTGGAGGACCTGCGCACCACGCGCGCCGACCTGCTGGAGATCGTGCGGACCGTCGACGAGCGCGTGCAGCAGGCCTTCGCCGAGGCGTTCGCCGACACCGCCGCCGCGTTCGACCGCGTCTTCCCCCGGCTGTTCCCCGGGGGCGAGGGCCGCCTGGTGCTCACCGACCCCTCCGACCTGCTCACCACCGGTGTGGAGGTGGAGGCGCGCCCGGCGGGCAAGCGCGTCAAGCGGCTGAGCCTGCTGTCGGGCGGGGAGCGCTCGCTGACCGCGGTGGCGCTGCTGGTGGCCATCTTCACCGCCCGCCCGAGCCCGTTCTACGTGCTCGACGAGGTCGAGGCGGCCCTGGACGACGCCAACCTGCGGCGGCTGCTGGCGGTGCTGGAGGAGCTGCGGGCCTCGAGCCAGCTCATCGTCATCACCCACCAGGAGCGCACGATGGAGATCGCGGACGCCCTGTACGGGGTGACGATGCGCTCCGACGGCGTCACCGCGGTGGTGTCGCAGCGGCTGCGGGAGCGGGCCAGCACCTCGTCCTGATCGGACGGCGCAGGTCTGGGAGGCTGGGGGCGTGGAGACGCTCGACCTCATCATCGGCGCCGTCGTCCTCGTGGCCCTGCTCGGCGCAGGGCTCGTGGTCGGCCTGGTGCGCCGCGGCCGTGACGCCGCCAGCCGCACCCTCGGGGGCCGACCCGGCCAGGACCGCGGCGCGGACGGGGCCGAGGGGCACCTGCCCGGCGTCGGCGACGACGCGGAGGTCCCGCGCGACAGCGCCACCCGCACCATCGACACCCTCCCCGCGCCCGACCTCCAGCTGCCCGAGGAGCCGGCCGCGCCGGCGCTGGACCGCCCGGAGCCGGCCGCTGGCCGCCTGGTGCGCCTGCGGGAGCGCCTCGCCCGCTCCAACACCGCGCTCGGCCGCGGCCTGCTGGCGCTGCTCAGCCGCGACACCATCGACGAGGCCACGTGGGAGGAGGTCGAGGACACCCTCCTCATGGCCGACCTCGGCGTGGGCCCGGCCACCGAGCTGGTCGACAGGCTGCGCGTGCGCGTGCGCACCCTGGGGGAGCGCGACCCGCAGCGCGTGCGGGCCATGCTGCGCGAGGAGCTCCTCGCGGTGGTCGACCCGAGCATGGACCGGTCGCTGAGCACCTCGCGCCCGGCGGACCCGCCCGGGCACCCCGCCGTCGTCATGGTGGTCGGGGTGAACGGCACCGGGAAGACGACCACGGTCGGCAAGCTCGCCCGCGTGCTCGTCGCGGAGGACAAGGACGTCGTGCTGGGCGCGGCGGACACCTTCCGCGCCGCCGCCGCCGACCAGCTGGCCACCTGGGGCGAGCGCGTGGGCGTGCCGACCGTCCGGTCCGACCGCGACGGCGCCGACCCGGCGTCGGTGGCCTTCGAGGCGGTCAAGACCGGCACCGAGGCCGAGGCCGACGTCGTGCTCATCGACACCGCGGGCCGCCTGCAGAACAAGGCCGGCCTCATGGACGAGCTGGGCAAGGTCAAGCGCGTCATCGAGCGCAGCACGCCCGTCAGCGAGGTGCTCCTGGTGCTCGACGCGACCACGGGCCAGAACGGCCTCAAGCAGGCCGCGGTGTTCTCGCAGGTGGTCGACGTCACCGGCATCGTGCTCACCAAGCTCGACGGCACCGCCAAGGGCGGCATCGTCGTGGCCGTGCAGCGCGAGCTGGGCGTGCCCGTGAAGCTGGTGGGGCTGGGGGAGGGACCGGACGACCTGGCCCCGTTCGACCCCGAGGCGTTCGTCGACGCGATCGTCGGCTGACGCACCGACGTCAGCGGGCCCGCAGCGCCCACCAGGCCGCCTCACAGCCCCGGCAGACCCGCGCGGGGGACCGCGAAACGCAGTGTTCACACGCGCGGGTCCGATGACACGGCTCAGTAACACCGGGGGAACGCGCGGTTGACGCCGTGTCGGCACCTTTCTCTGCAGCGCCCCCGCGACCGGGGGCACGCGGCGGCCGGAGGACGGCGCCGCCCGGAGTCCCCCGGCCCGACACGGGCCGCGCTCTCGCAGGAGGTAAGCCGATGGTCGACACCGGCGCGACCGCCTGGGTCCTGACCAGCGCCGCCCTGGTGCTGCTCATGACCCCCGGTCTCGCGCTCTTCTACGGCGGCATGGTCCGCCCGAAGAGCGTGCTGAACATGATGATGATGAGCTTCGGCGCGCTGGCGCTCATCGGGGTGCTGTGGGTGCTCTACGGCTACTCGATGGCGTTCGGCCAGGACGTCGGCGGCGGCCTGCTGGGCAACCCCACCGAGTACCTGGGCCTCAAGGGCCTCATGGAGGACACCACCACCGAGGCGGGCGGCCTCCCCGCCATGGCCTTCGTCGGCTTCCAGGCCGTCTTCGCGATCCTCACCGTGGCTCTCATCTCCGGCGCCATCGCCGACCGCGTGAAGTTCTCCACGTGGATGGTCTTCGCCGGCATCTGGGCGACGCTGGTCTACTTCCCGGTCGCGCACTGGGTCTTCGACTTCAGCACCGACGCCGGCCACGTGGGCGGCTGGATCGCCAACAACCTCGGCGCGATCGACTTCGCCGGCGGCACCGCCGTCCACATCAACGCCGGCGTCGCCGGCCTGGTGCTCGCGATCATCACGGGCAAGCGCCGCGGCTTCGGCCGCGAGCCGATGCGCCCGCACAACCTGCCCCTGGTGATGCTCGGCGCTGGCCTGCTGTGGTTCGGCTGGTTCGGCTTCAACGCGGGCTCCGCCCTCGGTGCCAACAACACCGCCGCGGTGGTCTGGGTGAACACCCTCGTCGCCACGAGCGCCGCGATGGGCGGGTGGCTCATCACCGAGCGCTTCCGCGACGGCCACGCCACGTCCCTCGGCGCTGCCTCCGGTGCCGTCGCCGGCCTGGTGGCCATCACCCCGGCGTGCTCCGCCCTCAGCCCGATCGGCTCGATCGTCGTCGGCGCCCTCGCCGGCGTGCTCTGCGCCCTCGCCGTGGGTCTCAAGTACAAGCTCGGCTTCGACGACTCCCTCGACGTGGTCGGCGTCCACCTGGTCGGTGGCCTCTTCGGCACCCTCGCCATCGGCCTGTTCGCCACCGCCGCCGCGCCGGCCGGCAAGGACGGGCTGTTCTACGGCGGAGGCTTCGAGCTGCTCGGCATCCAGGCCGTCGGAGCGTTCGCGGTGCTGGTCTACTCCGCGGTGCTCACCGCCATCATCGGGTTCGCCCTCAAGGCCGTGATGGGCTGGCGCGTCCCGGAGGAGGACGAGGTCTCCGGCATCGACCAGGCCCAGCACGCCGAGTCCGGCTACGACCTGGTCGGCAGCTTCGGCGGCCACGCCCCGTCCGCGGGTGCCGTCGCGGCGAAGTCCACCACCCGCACCTCTGAGGGAGCCCCGGCATGAAGCTCGTCACCGCGGTGATCAAGCCGCACAAGCTCGACGACGTCAAGAGCGCGCTGGAGTCGTTCGGCGTGCAGGGCATGACCGTCTCCGAGGCCAGCGGCTACGGCCGCCAGCGCGGCCACACCGAGGTCTACCGCGGCGCCGAGTACACCGTGGACATGGTCCCGAAGGTCCGCCTCGAGGTCCTCGTGGACGACCTCGACGCCACCGGCGTGGTGGAGGCGGTCGTCAAGGCCGCGGCCACCGGCCGCATCGGCGACGGCAAGGTCTGGGTCATCCCGGTCGACGACGTCGTGCGCGTGCGCACCGGTGAGCACGGGGCCGACGCCCTCTGACACCCCTTCGGGCGGTGCTCCTGTCGCTGTCAGCGGCAGGAGCACCGCCCGCAGCACTTCCCCGCTGCTTCCCCGCAGCACTGACGAGAGGGCGTGACGTGACCGCTGGAGCCATCCCCCGCAGGGACCTCCGCAGGGAGCGGCTCGCCCTCGCCGTGCGCGCCGGCCTGGACGACCCCGCGCGCGGCCCGGAGCGGCGCGAGCGCCTCGCCGGCCTGGTGGACACCTGGCTGGAGGACGTCTGGACCGACGCCGTCCTGTCCGACCCCGCCGGTCCCGCCGCGGGCACCCACGCCACCGCCTCGGGCATCGCCCTGGCAGCCGTCGGCAGCCACGCCCGCCGCGACGCCGGCCCCGCCAGCGACCTCGACCTCGTGATCCTCCACGACGGGCGCCAGCTGGGCGCCGAGGACGTCGCCGCCCTGGCCGACCGGGTCTGGTACCCGGTGTGGGACGCCGGCCTGCGCCTGGACCACTCCGTGCGCTCGCCCGCCCAGTGCCGCGAGGTGGCCGCCGCCGACGCCTCCGCCGCCGTCGGCCTGCTCGACCTGCGACCGCTCGCCGGGGACGCCGCCATGGTGCTGCGGACCCGCGAGGCCGTCCGCGAGGACTGGCGCCGCACCGCCCGCAAGCGCCTGCCGGTGCTGCTCGACGAGGTCGCCGCGCGGCACCGCCAGCAGGGCGACCTCGCCTACCTGCTCGAGGGCGACCTCAAGGAGGCCCGCGGCGGGCTGCGCGACGTCGTCGTCCTGCGGGCCCTGGTGGCCAGCTGGGTGGCGGACGCCCCCCACGGTGGAGGCGGCAGCCACGGCGTGCTCGACGAGGCCACCGGCCTGCTGCTGGACGTGCGCGACGGCCTGCAGGCGGTCACCGGGCGCGCGGGTGACCGGCTGCTGCTGCCCGAGCAGGACGCCGTGGCCGCCGCGATGGGGCTGTCCGACGCCGACGAGCTGCTCGCCCGCGTGGCCGGCGCCGCCCGAGCCGTGGCCCACGCCCTGGACCGCACCACGCGCCGCGCCCGCGGCGCCATGACCTCGCGCCGCGGCCTGCGCCGCGCCCGCCCCCGCCTGCGCAGCCTGGGCCCCGACCTCGTCGAGCACGAGGACGAGCTCTGGCTCGGCTCCCAGGCCCGGCCCCAGACGGACCCGGCCCTGGCGCTGCGGGCGGCCGCCACCGCCGCCCGCGCGGGCATCCCGCTGTCGCCGATCACCGCCGAGCACCTCGCCTCGGGCGGTGCTCCGCTGCCCGACCCCTGGCCCGTGCCGGCGCGCGAGGCGCTGGTGGACCTCCTCGGCACCGGCGAGGCGCAGGTGCCCGTGTGGGAGACCCTCGACCAGGCCGGTCTGGTGGTGCAGTGGTTCCCCGAGTGGGCCGCCGTGCGCAACCGGCCCCAGCGCACCGTGGTGCACCGCCACACCGTCGACCGCCACCTCGTGCAGACGGCGGTGGAGGCGGAGCCGCTGCGCTCCTCGGTCTCGCGCCCCGACCTGCTGCTCCTCACCGCCCTCCTGCACGACCTGGGCAAGGTCGGCAACGGTGAGGAGCACTCGGCCAAGGGGGCTCCCATCGCCGCGGGCGTGGCGCGGCGGGTGGGCCTGCCCGAGGCCGACGCCGCCGTCGTGCACCGGCTCGTGCTGCACCACCTGACGCTGGTGGACCTCGCCACCCGGCGCGACCCCGACGACCCGCGCACCGTGGCCGAGCTCGTGGACGCGGTGGACGGCAGGGAGGACGTGCTCGACCTCCTGCGCGCCCTCACCGAGGCCGACGCCCGCGCCGCCGGGCCCGCCGCCTGGACCGCCTGGCGGGCGCGGCTCGTGGACGACCTCACCCTCCGCGCGCGGCGCGTGCTGCAGGGCCACGAGCCCCCCGGCCCGGCGCCTCTGACCGACACCGAGGCCGCTGCCGTGGCCGGCGTCCTGGCCGACGGGCAGCCGCGCATCCGCGTGGACGACGTCGCCGGGATGCACGCCGTGCACGTGGTGGCCCCCGACCGCCCGGGGCTGTTCGCCGACCAGGCCGGTCTGCTCGCCAGCCACCGGCTCTCGGTCCGCTCCGCGCTGGTGCGGACCGTCGAAGGGCCGTGCGGGGGAGACGGCGGTCCCGGCATCGCCGTCGACACCTGGTGGGTGGAGGCGCCCGCGGGCCTGCCCGGTCCCGGCGTGCTGCTCACCGGCCTGCGCCGCCTCGCCTCCGGCGACGACTCCGTGCTCGAGCCCATGCGCCGCCGCGACGCCGGCTGGCGCCCCGGCAGCTCCGCAGCGCAGACCCGCGCCACGGCCCCGCCGCGCGTGCTCGTGCTGCCCGGTGCCTCCGGGGAGGCGACCGTGGTGGAGGTGCGAGCCCTCGACAGGCCGGGCCTGCTGCACGCGCTCGGGTCGGAGCTGGCCGGCATCGGCGTGGAGATCCACAGCGCGCACGTGGCGACCTACGGCGGGCAGGCGGTGGACGTGCTCTACCTCGGCGAGCCCGACGGCAGCCCCCTGGCCCCCGCCCGGGTGGCCGCGGCGGTCTCGGTGCTGGGCGCGGCCGCCGACGTCGACGCCTGAACGACCGGGAGCCGACCGGGAGCCGACCGGGAGCCGACCGGCGGCCGACCCGTGGGCGCCCTGGGCCCGCCGGTCCGCCGGTAGCCTGGACGTCGTGTTCAGCTCCCTGTCCGACCGTCTCACCGCGACCTTCAAGGGCCTGCGGGGCAAGGGCCGGCTCACCGAGGCCGACGTCGACACGACGGTGCGCGAGATCCGCCGCGCGCTGCTCGAGGCCGACGTCGCCCTGCCCGTGGTGCGCGCGTTCACGGGGAGCATCCGCGAGCGCGCCCTGTCCGCGGAGGTCTCGCAGGCGCTGAACCCGGCGCAGCAGATCGTCAAGATCGTCAACGAGGAGCTCATCGGCGTCCTCGGGGGCCAGACGCGCCGCCTGCGCTTCGCCAAGAACCCGCCGACCGTGATCATGCTCGCGGGCCTGCAGGGCGCCGGCAAGACCACGCTGGCCGGCAAGCTCGGCAAGCACCTCAAGGACACCGGGCACACCCCGCTCCTCGTCGCCTGCGACCTCCAGCGCCCCAACGCCGTCACCCAGCTGCAGGTGGTCGGCCAGCGCGCCGGCGTGGAGGTCTTCGCCCCCGAGCCGGGCAACGGCGTCGGGAACCCCGTCGAGGTGGCGCGCCGAGGCGTCGAGCACGCCCGCGACAAGCAGTACGACGTCGTCGTCGTCGACACCGCCGGCCGCCTCGGGGTCGACGCGGAGATGATGCAGCAGGCCTCCGACATCCGGGAGGCCACGCAGCCCGACGAGGTGCTGTTCGTGGTCGACGCGATGATCGGCCAGGACGCGCTCGCGGTGGCGCAGGCGTTCCAGGAGGGCGTCGACCTCACCGGCGTCGTCCTCACCAAGCTCGACGGCGACGCGCGCGGTGGCGCCGCCCTGTCCGTGGCCACCACCACCGGCCGCCCGGTGCTGTTCGCCTCCACCGGCGAGGGCCTGGCCGACTTCGAGGTCTTCCACCCCGACCGGATGGCCTCGCGCATCCTCGACATGGGTGACGTGCTCACCCTCATCGAGCAGGCCGAGCGCGCCTTCGACGCCAAGGAGAGCGCGGCGCTCGCCAGCCGCTTCGAGGCCGGGGAGGACTTCACCCTCGAGGACTTCCTCACCCAGATGCAGGCCCTCAAGAAGATGGGCCCGCTCAACAAGGTGCTGGGGATGCTGCCCGGCATGGGCGCCATGAAGGACCAGCTCGACGAGCTCGCCAGCGACGGCGCGATGAAGCGCATCGAGGCGATCGTGCGGTCCATGACGCCGCTGGAGCGCCACAACTCCAAGGTGCTCAACGGCTCGCGGCGCGCCCGCATCGCCCGCGGCTCCGGCGTGGAGGTCAGCGAGGTCAACCAGCTCATCGACAGGTTCACCGAGGCGCAGAAGGTCATGCGCGCCATGCGGGCCAAGGGCGGCGGCGGCCTGGCCGGCGCGCTCGGCGGCATGGGCGGCGGGCCCGGCGGCGGGATGGCCGGCCTCGCGGGCGGCAAGAAGTCGCGCGGGCGCACGCAAGCGCTCCAGGGCAAGAAGTCGAAGGCTGGCAAGTCGGGGAACCCCGCCAAGCGCGCCGAGCAGGAGCGCGCCGCCTCCGAGAAGGCCCTCGCCAGCCGCGGGTCGGCGTTCGGGCCGGGCGCGGCCTTCGGCGCCGGCGGCGACGAGCCGCAGCTGCCGCCGGGCTTCGAGCTGCCGCCGGGCTTCGAGAAGCACCTGGGCCGCTGACGAGCCGCTGACAGGCTGCTGGTCGTGATCCACCTCCCCGGGCCCGTGCTCGCCCGCCTCGACGAGTCCGGGGAGGTGGAGGTCCGCGACGGCGCCTGGGTGCTCGACGGACGCATCACCTTCGACCGCCCGCACTCCACGGAGGGCGCCGACGTGCTGGACGGCTGGGTGCTGCCCGGCCTCGTCGACGCGCACTGCCACGTCGGCCTCGGACCGCAGGGCCCGGTCGACGCCGAGACCGCCCGCCGCCAGGCCGAGACCGACCGCGACGCCGGCGCGCTGCTGCTGCGCGACGCCGGCTCCCCGGCCGACACCCGCTGGATGGACGACGACGACGCCATGCCCCGCGTGCTGCGCGCCGGCAGGCACGTCGCGCGCTCGCGGCGCTACCTGCGCGGGGTGGGGGAGGAGGTGGAGCCGGAGGACCTCGTGGCCACGGTCTCGGCGCAGGCCCGGGCCGGTGATGGCTGGGTGAAGGTGGTCGGTGACTGGATCGACAGGTCCACGGGCGACCTCTCCCCGTGCTGGCCGGTGGAGGAGCTGACCCGAGCTGTCGAGGCGGCGCACGCCCTCGGCGCACGGGTGGCGGTCCACACCTTCTCCGAGCAGACCCTGCCCGACCTGCTGGCCGCCGGCGTCGACTGCTGGGAGCACGCCACCGGGCTCGACGGCGAGACCGCCGCCGCAGCGGCCGCAGCGGGCGTGGCCATCACCCCCACCCTCGTGAACACCGCTCGGTTCCTCGAGTTCGCCGCCGCAGGTGCACCGAAGTTCCCCACCTACGCCGCCCACATGCGGGCGCTGCACGCCCGGCGCCCCCAGGCCGTGCGCGACGCCGTCGACGCCGGCGTGCGACTGCTCGTCGGCACCGACGCCGGCACGGAGATGCCGCACGGGCTGGTCGCCGACGAGGTCGCCGCCCTGGTGGCCGCCGGGCTCACGCCGCTGCAGGCGCTGGGCGCGGCGAGCTGGGGCTCGCGGGCCTACCTCGGCGCGCCCGCCCTGGAGGAGGGCGCCCCGGCCGACCTCCTCGTGCTGCCGGCCGATCCCCGCGAGGACGTCGAGGTGCTGCGGGCGCCACGCGCGGTGGTGCTGCGGGGACGCGCCGTCGCGACCTGACCTGCGCGAGCACCGGGTCGTCTGCGACTCAACTACTCTTCGGCCCGTGCTGCGCCGACCCGCCCTCCTGCTCGCCGCCCTCGCCGGTGCGTCCGCCCTGCTCGTCGCGGGCTGCGCTCCGCAGGACGAGGCTGCGGGGACCGGTGCCACCAGCGCCGACGGCTCCGCCTCGGCGACGACGACGGCGAGCTGCTCCCCGGCCGACCTCAAGACGCTGACGCCGGGGGTGTTCACGGTCGCCACCGACACCCCCGCGTACGAGCCGTGGTTCTCGGACAACGACCCGAGCAACGGCAAGGGCTACGAGTCCGCCGTCGCGTACGCCGTCGCCGGCCAGCTGGGCTACTCCAAGGACAAGGTCACCTGGAAGGTCGGCAGCTTCAACGCCGCCATCGCTCCGGGCCCGAAGGACTTCGACGTCGACATCAACCAGTTCTCCATCACCGACGAGCGCAAGCAGGCCGTCGACTTCTCGACGCCCTACTACGACGTGGCACAGGCCGTGGTCACCGACGGCGCCTCCAAGGCAGCCTCCGTGACGGACCTCGCGGGTCTCAAGGACCTGCGCCTGGGCGCCCAGGTGGGCACCACCAGCTACACCGCCATCACCGACCAGATCGGGCCGTCGCAGCAGCCGAGCGTCTTCAACACCAACGACGACGCCGTCGCCGCGCTGAAGAACGGCCAGGTGGACGCCATCGTCGTCGACCTGCCCACCGCCTTCTACATGGCGGGCGCCCAGCTCGACGCCGGCAAGGTCGTCGGCCAGCTCGAGACGCCCAGCGGCGGCGCCACCGACACCTTCGGCATGGTGCTCGACAAGGGGTCGCCGCTCACCGCGTGCGTGAGCCGCGCCGTCACCACGCTCCGCGAGGACGGCACCCTCGCCAAGCTGCAGCAGGAGTGGCTCGACGAGGCGGCGCAGGCGCCCGTCCTGAAGTGAGCGCACCGGGCTCTGAGGTCTTCGGCGAGGCTCGGGGTGGGCTCCTGCCCGCCCTGAGCGAGGTCGAGCTGGGGCGCCGGTCCTACCGCCGCTCGCGGCAGCGACGGTCGACGTGGGTCGCCCTGCTGTCCACCCTCGTCTTCTCCGGCCTGCTCGTGGCGGGAGCGGTCAGCGCCCCGGGCTGGCCCCGCACCCAGGAGTCGTTCCTGGACCCTGACGTGGCGCGCCGGGCGCTCCCGCTGGTCCTCGACGGACTGTGGCTGAACCTGCGGGTGCTCGTCGTCGCGGCGCTGTGCGTCTTGGCACTGGGGCTCGGGGTGGCGGTGCTGCGCACCGTGCGAGGACCCGTCTGGGCGCCCGTCCGCTTCCTCATGGCGCTCTACACCGACGTCTTCCGCGGCATCCCGCTCATCGTGCTGCTCTACATCATCGGCTTCGGGCTGCCGGGCCTGCGGCTGCAGGGCGTTCCGACGGACCCCGTGGTCCTGGGGACGATCGCCATCGTCCTCATCTACGCCGCGTACGTCTCCGAGGTCTTCCGCGCAGGCATCGAGTCCGTCCACCCCAGCCAGCGCGCCGCCGCGCGCGCCCTGGGGCTCACCCACCGGCAGACCACCCGGCTCGTCGTCCTCCCGCAGGCCGTCCGCAACGTCACGCCACCCCTGCTCAACGACCTCGTCGCGCTGCAGAAGGACGTCGGGCTGATCTCCGTGCTGGGGGCCATCGACGCGGTGAGGCAGGCGCAGATCCTCTCGGCGACCACGGGGAACTTCACCCCGTACATCGTCGCCGCGCTCCTCTTCGTGGTGATGGCCGTGCCGACCGCGCGCCTCGCGGACTGGGCCACGGCGCGGGCCCGGCGCCGGCAGCAGGCGGGAGGGGTCCTGTGAGCGAGCAGCCCGGGGGAGCCGCGCAGCAGCCGGTGCTCCGGGTGCGGAACCTGGTCAAGACCTACGGTGCCACGCCGGTGCTGCGCGGCATCGACCTCGACGTCGACGAGCACCAGGTGGTCACGCTCATCGGGGCGTCCGGCTCGGGCAAGTCGACCCTGCTGCGCTGCGTGGACCTGCTCGAGCAGGTCGACGACGGCCAGGTGTGGCTGGACGGGCAGGACGTGACCGACCCCCGGGTCGACGCCGACGCCGTGCGCCGCCGCATCGGGGTGGTGTTCCAGGCCTACAACCTCTTCCCGCACCTGTCGGTGCTGGACAACGTCACCCTCGCCCCGCGCCGCGTGCACGGCGTGCCGCGCGAGCAGGCCGAGGCCACCGCCATGGAGCTGCTCGAGCGGATCGGCCTCGCAGCGCGCGCCCGCGCCTACCCCGACCAGCTCTCCGGCGGCCAGGCGCAGCGCACGGCGATCGTGCGCGCCCTCGCGGTGCAGCCGCGGCTGCTCCTGCTCGACGAGGTGACCTCCGCGCTCGACCCCGAGCTCGTGGGGGAGGTGCTCGCGCTGGTCCGCGAGGTCGCCGCCGGGGGCATGACCATCCTCATGGCCACGCACGAGATGGGTTTCGCGAAGTCCGCCGCCGACGTCGTGTGCTTCCTCGAGGGCGGCGTGCTCCTGGAGCAGGGCCCGCCCGAGCAGGTGCTCGTCGACCCGCAGCACGAGCGCACCCGGACCTTCCTGCGCCGGGTCGTGGAGGCGGGCCGCCTCTGAGCCGCTGCGCCGGGGCTCCAGCAGCCGGTGACTGAGGCGGTCAGAACTACCGGTACGATCGAGGGCTGTACTCGGCGGTGTGCGGCCCCTCTCTCCGCGATCCGCTGGTCCTCGGGCCCGACGCAGCGCGACACCCCACGCGCGGCCGCCGGCCCACACCCGCGAACCGAAGCAGGAGCATTACCCCGTGGCTGTCAAGATCCGCCTCAAGCGCCTGGGCAAGATCCGCGCCCCGTACTACCGCATCGTCGTCGCCGACTCGCGCACCAAGCGCGACGGTCGTGCGATCGAGGAGATCGGCAAGTACCACCCGACCGAGGAGCCCTCGCTCATCGAGGTCGACCGCGAGCGCGCGCAGTACTGGCTCGGCGTCGGCGCCCAGCCGACCCCCCAGGTCGAGGCCATCCTCAAGATCACCGGTGACTGGCAGACCTTCAAGGGCCTCCCCGGCACCGAGGGCACCCTGAAGACCAAGGCTCCGAAGGCTCCCGCCGCCGGCTCCGAGGACTTCTCCGCCGACAAGCGCGAGAAGCCGAAGAAGGCCGACAAGGTCGAGCCGGCCGAGGTCGCCAACGCCGAGCAGCCGAACGGCACCGACGAGCCGGCTGAGGCCGGTTCCTCGGGCACCTCGGCCTGAGCACCGGGCAGGAGCAGGCCGTCGTGCTCGCTGACGCGCTCGACCACCTGGTCCGCGGCATCGTCGACAACCCCGACGACGTCCGGGTCACCACCCGTCGCCTGCGCTCGGGCGAGGTCCTCGAGGTGCGCGTGCACCCCGAGGACCTCGGCCGGGTGATCGGGCGCTCGGGTCGCACGGCCAAGGCGCTGCGCACCGTGGTCGGCGCCCTGGCGGGCGACGAGGACGTGCGCGTCGACGTCGTCGACGTCGACCGCCCCCGCCGTCGTCCTTCCTGACGGGAACTGCACATGGAGGTCGTCGTCGCCCGCGTCGGGCGCCCCCACGGGGTGCGCGGCCAGGTGAGCGTCGAGGTCCGCACCGACTCCCCCGACGAGCGCTTCGTCGGGGGAGCGGTGTTCTCCACCGACCCCGCCGCGGTCGGGCCGCTCGTGCTCGAGCAGGCCCGTGACCACAACGGGGTGACCCTTCTGTCCTTCCGCGGTGTCACCGATCGTGCCGCCGCGGAGACCCTGCGCGGGGTGCTCCTCCTGGCCGACGTCCCCGCCGCCAGCGACGAGGAGCCGGACGCCTGGTCCGTGCCCGCACTGGTGGGCCTGCGCGCCGAGCGCACCGACGGTCGCACCGCTGGCGAGGTCGTCGGCGTCGAGCACGGTCCGGCGCAGGACCTCCTCGTGGTGCGGCAGCCGTCGGGCTCGCTGGCGCGGATCCCGTTCGTGGCCGCGCTCGTGCCCGTCGTCGACGTCGACGGCGGCCGCGTGGTCCTCGACCCACCTGGCGGCCTCCTCGAGGGTGACGGCGCCCCGGAGGACGCGCGGTGATCGAGCCGTGAGGATCGACGTCGTCTCGATCTTCCCCGAGTACCTGTCGCCCCTGGAGCTCTCGCTCATCGGCAAGGCCCGCCAGACGGGTCTTCTCGACCTGCACGTACACGACCTGCGCTCCTGGGCCACCGACCGCCACCGCACCGTGGACGACGCCCCGCTCGGCGGGGGTGCCGGCATGGTGATGCGCCCCGAGCCGTGGGCCGCGGCGCTGGCCGCGGTGCGCGAGGCGGGCCGCGGGTCGCTGGAGGAGCCCGAGGCGGTGCCGCACCTGCTGGTGCCGAGCCCTGCCGGGGTGCCGTTCACCCAGGCCATGGCCCACGACCTGGCGGGCGAGGCGTGGCTGGCGTTCGCGTGCGGCCGCTACGAGGGCATCGACGAGAGGGTGCTCGAGGCCGCCGCGGAGCAGGGACCCGTGACCCCGGTGAGCCTCGGCGACTACGTGCTCAACGGTGGCGAGGTCGCCGTCCTCGCCGTCGTCGAGGCCGTCGCGAGGCTCCTGCCCGGGGTGCTCGGCAACCCCGAGAGCGTGGTCGAGGAGTCTCACGCCCCGGCCACCGGCGGTCTGCTCGAGGCGCCGGTGTACACCCGACCCGCCACCTGGGAGGGCCGCTCGGCTCCCGAGGTGCTGCTCTCGGGCCACCACGCCAAGGTCGCGGCCTGGCGCCGCGAGCAGTCGCTGCGACGCACCGCCGACCGCCGTCCCGACCTCCTCGAGCAGCTCGACCCCGCACAGGTGACCCGTGCTGACCGCGCCGTCCTGGCCGACCTGGGCTGGGAGAGCGGCGACAGCGGGGTGCGCCGCCCCGGCTGACCGCCGGAGGGGTGCGCGCGGTGCGAGCCAGGCGAGGGTCGCGGACAGGCCCAGCACGAGGAGCAGGGCGCCCACGCAGATGAGCAGCTGCGCCGACGTGCCGCTGGGCGCGGTGAGCGCCTCGACGGAGTGGGCGCGCCCGTCCACGACGGGGTGCAGGAGCCCGCCGGCGAGGCTCGTGGCGAAGGAGCCGACGAGGGCGGCTCCGGACAGGGCGAGCAGGGTCGAGCGGTGGAGGTCCACGGGAGCCTCCCGGGTCGGTGCGGGGACGTGGTCGGTGCGGGTGCTCCGGCGGGTCACACCGTGGTGGTCCGCGCCTGCAGCTCACGCCTCGCGTGGTTGCGAGCGGTCCTGCACGGTCTTGGGGCGAGGTGGCTGGTCGAGGGGTCCGCCGAGCTGTGGCAGACTTGGACGCCGTGCCGTGACCGGTGCCCGCCCCTGCCACAGGGGGCGCGCGGTCGCCGGAGGGGAACCCGGCACGACGACAGGACCAGACCACCGGCCCGACCGCTGACCGCGGCAGGCCAGACGTCGCGCGTGACCTGTGGCACCGCGGGAACGGACACCAACCGTGCACACCTTCGACGCTCTCGACGCCGCCTCGCTGCGCAGCGACCTCCCGGCCTTCGGCCCCGGCGACACCATCAAGGTCAACGTCAAGGTCGTCGAGGGCAGCCGCTCCCGCATCCAGGTCTTCCAGGGCGCGGTCATCCGCCGCTCCGGCGGCGGCGTCCGCGAGACCTTCACCGCCCGCAAGGTCAGCTTCGGCGTGGGCGTGGAGCGCACCTTCCCGCTGCACTCCCCGGCGATCGACTCCATCGAGGTCGTGACCCGCGGTGACGTGCGCCGCGCGAAGCTGTACTACCTGCGCGACCTGCGCGGCAAGGCCGCCAAGATCAAGGAGAAGCGCGACAGCCGTCCGGCCTGAGCCCCACGCGGCCAGATCACGGCTCAGCACCGGAGGCCCGGTCCGTCCACGGACCGGGCCTCCGGCGCGTCCGGACCTCCCAGCACGCCGACGTAGCCTTCCGAGGTCGACGGGCGCACGCCCCGACCCCCATCCCCGCGGAGGACGAGTGGTTGACCAGCAGGCGCGGCACGAGTCCCCGCCCCCGGACGGACCCGACCGCCGCGCGCGCCGCCGCGGGCCCCTGGCCGGCGTCTTCGCGGCCGTGCGCGAGGCCGCCGTCGTGGTGGTGGCCGCCCTCGTGCTGTCGCTGCTCGTCAAGACCTTCCTCGTCCAGGCGTTCTACATCCCCTCGGAGTCGATGGAGGACACGCTCCTGCGCGGCGACCGGGTGCTCGTCAGCCAGCTGACGCCGGGCCCGTTCGCCCTGCAGCGCGGTGACGTCGTCGTCTTCGAGGACCCGGGCGCCTGGCTGCAGCCCCAGCCCGAGCCCGACCGCGGGCCCGTCGGGAACGCCGTCGTCGACGTGCTCACCTTCGTGGGAGTGCTTCCGTCCAACTCCGGCCAGCACCTCATCAAGCGCGTCATCGGCCTGCCCGGAGACCACGTCGTGTGCTGCGACGCCGAGGGTCTCACCACCATCAACGGCGTCGCGATCCACGAGGACTTCCTCAAGCCCGGGTCCATCTCCAGCGAGAAGCCCTTCGACGTCACCGTCCCGCCGGACAGCCTGTGGGTGGAGGGCGACAACCGCCAGAACTCCGGCGACTCCCGCTACCACCCGGGCTCTCCCGGCGGTGGTGCTGTTCCCGTCGACGACGTCGTGGGACGAGCCGTGGTCATCGTCTGGCCGCTCGACAGGCTGACCTGGCTGGGCCGGCACGCCGAGGCGTTCGAGGGCGTCCCGGCCGCCTCCGGTGGCTGAGCGGGCGACCGCGCGGGCGGTCCAGCGGCGTCCCCGCTCCGCCGCCCCCACCCTGCGCCGCGAGCGCGAGCTGCTGCGCTCCGGCCACGCCCTCGTGGCCGGCGTGGACGAGGTCGGGCGCGGTGCGCTGGCCGGGCCGGTGACCGTCGGCGTCGTCGTCGTCGAGCTGTCTACCCGCAGCGCCCCCGTCGGCCTGCGCGACTCCAAGCTCCTCAGCCCCGCCGCCCGCGAGGCGCTCGTGCCGGCCCTGCGGCGCTGGGCGCCGAGCTGCGCCGTCGGGCACGCCTCGGCCGCCGAGGTGGACGCGCTGGGCATCCTGCGGGCGCTGCGGCTCGCCGGCACCCGCGCCCTCCACCAGCTGCCGGGCCTGCCCGCCGCGGCGCTGCTCGACGGCGACTACGACTGGCTCAACCGGCCCCACCCGCCGCCGCAGGCCAGCTGCGCTCCGCTGGCCGCCCCGGTGGACGTGGTGACCCAGGTCAAGGGCGACCTGCGCTGCGCCGCCGTGGCCGCAGCCTCCGTGCTGGCGAAGGTCGAGCGCGACGCCCTCATGACCGCTCTCGACGCCGAGCACCCCGGCTACGGCTGGGCTGGCAACAAGGGCTACAGCGCCCCCGACCACCTCACGGCGCTGCGCGAGCTCGGCCCCTGCGACCAGCACCGGCGCAGCTGGCGCCTGCCCGGCGTCACCACCGCCGGCCGGGCGGCGCTGGCGGAGCAGCTCGACCTGCTCGGCGCCCTCGAGCCCCCGACCGAGGCCCCGGCCCGTGACCAGCTCCGGGGTTCCGACGAGGCGCTCAGCGCGCGGGGTGCATGATGAGCGGCGATGAGCGCTGAGGACCTCGAGGACTACGAGACCGAGATGGAGCTCGCGCTCTACCGCGAGTACCGCGACGTCGTCGGCCTGTTCTCCTACGTGGTGGAGACCGAGCGCCGGTTCTACCTGGCCAACTCCGTCGACCTGCGACCCCGCACCACCGACGGCGAGGTGTGGTTCGAGCTGGTGCTCTCCGACGCCTGGGTGTGGGACGTCTACCGCTCGGCTCGGTTCGTCAAGACGGTCCGCGTGGTGACGTTCAAGGACGTCAACGTCGAGGAGCTGTCCAAGAGCGACCTCGAGGTGCCCAAGCCCGAGGGCTTCACCGGCTGACACCACCCCCGCGGGTGGCGTGAGCACGTGCTCCGCCCACAGGGGACGTGCCTCGCGGGTCTGTCCACAGGCCGGTCCTCCGGGTGAGCCGGAGCGCGGCGAGAGCGGGCAGCGTGACCACCCGGAGGTGGTCGCAGTGGTGGACGGTCGCGGGACCGCGCAGGTGCCCGGCGCAGTGGGGGCGCTCACGCGCCGGGAGGTCGGTGCGCACGGCGAGCGGGTGGCTGAGGCGCACCTGGTCGCCGCGGGGGCGGAGGTGCTCGACAGGAACTGGCGCTGCCGCTGGGGCGAGCTCGACCTCGTGGTCCGCGACGGCGACGCCCTCGTGGGTGTGGAGGTGCGCACCCGCCGCACCACCGCCGCGGGCACCCCGCTGGAGTCAGTGACACCGCTCAAGGTGGCGCGCCTGCGCCGGCTGCTCGGGCTGTGGTGCGCCGACCACCCCGCCCGCGCCCGCGCCGGGAGGCTGCGCCTCGACGTGGTCGGCGTGCTCCTGGACGCCGGGGGCCGGGCCAGCGTGCAGCACGTGCGCGGCGTGGAGGGCGCGTGAGCGTCGGCCGGTCCCTGTCCGTGACCCTCGTCGGCCTCGCCGGTCACCTCGTGGAGGTCGAGGCCGACGTCACCCACGGCCTCCCCGCGTTCGTGGTCACCGGGCTGCCCGACACGGCCCTCAACGAGTCGCGCGACCGCGTGCGCGCGGCGCTGCGCAACGCCGGGCTCTCGGTGGCCGACCGCCGGGTGGTGGTCAACCTCTCCCCGGCGTCACTGCCCAAGCAGGGCGCCTCCTTCGACGTCGCCGTGGCCGCAGCCGTCCTCGCCTCGCAGCAGGGGCTGCTGCCCGCGTCGGCGGCCAGCGCGCTCCACCTCGGCGAGCTCGGCCTGGACGGCTGGGTCCGCCCGGTCCGCGGCGTGCTGCCCGCCGTGCTCGCCGCCCGGGCCGAGGGCGTGCGTCGCGCCATCGTCCCCGCGGCCAACGCCGCGGAGGCCGCGCTGGTGCCCGGTGTGGAGGTGGTGCCCGTCGAGCACCTGGGGGACGTGGTCCGCGCCCACGGCGGCAGCGCCGTGGCAGCACCGGCGCGCTCCTCCCGGCGCGACGGGACGGGTGCCCCCGGGGTCCCCGGTGGCGCTGGCGGCGCCGCCGGTGGGAAGGGCTCCGCGGGTGACCTCGGCGACGTCGTCGGCCAGGCCGACGCGCTCGACGCCCTGCGCGTGGCCGCCGCCGGCGGCCACCACCTGCTCATGACCGGGCCGCCCGGTGCCGGCAAGTCGATGCTGGCCGCCCGGCTGCCCGGCGTGCTGCCGCCCCTGACCGAGGCTGATGCCGTCGAGGTCACCGCCGTGCACTCCCTCTCCGGCACCTTCGACCCCTCCCGCGGGCTGCTCGACAGGCCACCGTTCGAGGCGCCGCACCACACCGCCTCCGCCGCGGCCGTGCTCGGCGGCGGCTCCACCGGGCCCGCGCCGGGCGCGGTCTCTCGCGCCCACCGGGGCGTGCTCCTCCTGGACGAGACCCCCGAGTTCGACCGCCGCGTGCTCGAGGGGCTGCGCCAGCCCCTGGAGGACGGCGAGGTGGTCATCGCGCGCTCGCGGGGGACCGCCAGGTTCCCGGCGCGCTTCCAGCTGGTGTGCACGGCCAACCCGTGCCCGTGCGGGCGCGCCACCGACAGGGGACTCGCCTGCCGCTGCAGCCCCCAGGAGCAGCGCCGCTACCGCAACCGGCTCTCGGGCCCGCTGCTGGACCGCGTCGACCTGCAGGTGGCGGTGGCGCCGGTCTCCCGCACCGAGCTCGACGCCGCCGAGCGCGGGACCTCGCGCCAGCCGTCATCGGCGCGCGTGGCCGCTGAGGTGGCGACGGCGCGCTCAGCTGCCGCCGAGCGCCTGCGCGGAACGCCGTGGCGGTGCAACGGCGAGGTCCCCGGCCGGCACCTGCGCGGACCCCTGCGCCTGCCGCCCGCCGTGGTGCGCCCAGCGATGGCGCGCCTCGACGAGGGCGAGCTGACCCTGCGCGGCCTCGACCGCGTGCTCCGCGTCGCGTGGACCCTCTCGGACCTCGCCGGCCGCTCCGCGCCGGCCCAGGACGACGTCGAGCGGGCGCTGTCGTGGCGGCTGCCCTGGGCCGTCGCGTGACCGGGCCCGTCGACGCGTCTGGTGGCTGGCAGGACGCGCTGCCCGAGCTCGGCCGTCGCCTGCCGCGCTGGGCCGGCGACGACCGCCTCGCGATGCTCGCCTGGTCCCGGCTGGCGGAGCCGGAGGACCTCGTGGCGAAGGGCTTCGTGGCCGCACGAGGGGGGTGCGCCGCCCTCGAGCGGCTGGCGTCGCCGGCACCGGTGAGCGCCTCGGAGTGCCTGCCGGGGGAGTCGCTGGCCGCTCTGCGCGCCGGCCTGGCGCGCTGGGCCGGCCGCTGGCAGGAGACCGACCCCGAGCGCGACCTCGCCAGGGTCCAGGCGCTCGGCGGCCGGGTGGTGCTCGACGGAGACACCGAGTGGCCCGGACGTCTGGGCCTGCTCAACGGAGGTGAGCCGTTCGCGCTGTGGGTGCGGGGCCCGGTGGACCTCGCAGCGGCCTGCGAGCGCAGCGCCGCCGTGGTCGGCGCCCGCGCGGCCACCGCCTACGGGGAGCGGATCGCCGCGAGCATCGCGGTGGGTCTCGGGGACGCCGGGGCGACCACCGTCTCGGGCGCCGCACTCGGCGTCGACGGGGCCGCCCACCGCGGTGCGCTCGCTGCCGGCGCCCCGACGGTCGCGGTGCTCGCCTGCGGCGTGGACCGCGCCTACCCGGCCTCCCACCAGAGGTTGTTGCGCGCTGTCGCGGAGGAGGGCCTGGTGGTCAGCGAGGTGCCGCCCGGGTCCAGCCCCATGCGGCGGCGCTTCCTCCAGCGCAACCGCCTCATCGCAGCGTTCTCCGGCGCCACCGTGGTGGTGGAGGCGGGGTGGAGGTCGGGCTCGCTGTCCACGGCCGGCCTGGCGCTGGACCTCGGCCTGCCGGTGGGAGCGGTGCCCGGACCTGTGACCTCTCCGTCCTCGGAGGGGTGCCACCGGCTCCTGCGCTCCGGGGCCGTCTGCGTCACCGGCGCCGCAGAGGTCCTCCAGCTCGTCGACGCCCTGGCGCCCGATCCGGTGCGCGAGGCACCGGCCCGGCCCCACGACGGACTGGACCCGGTGCAGGTGGCCGTCCTCGACGCCCTGCCGCTGGCGTCGGCCAGGCCGGTGGAGCGCATCGCCGTGACGGCCGGGCTCGCCGCGGTGGACGTGCCGCCCGTGCTGCGGGAGCTGTCCCGGCGCGGCCTGGCGGCGCGGGTGTCCGACGGGTGGCGGCGCGCCCCGCTTGGCCCTCGCGAGGGCGCTCACCGAGAGTGGGCGGGTGGACCACGAGCGTGAGGACCGGGCGGGCGCACCGGAGGAGTGGCCGGTGCTGTTCTGCCGGCACCTCGAGCTGGAGCGCGGCGCCTCGGCCGCCACCACCCGCGCCTACGCCGCTGACCTCGCCTCGCTGCAGGCCCACCTGGAGACCACCGGGGCGGACCTCGCCTCCCTCCAGCTGGCCGACCTGCGCTCCTGGCTCGGCTCCCTGGCCGCCTCCGGCGCCGCCAGGTCCTCGCTGGCGCGGCGCACCTCGGCGGTGCGCAGCTTCACCGCGTGGGCCGTGCGCACCGGTCGGCTGCCGGTCGACCCAGCCCTCAGGCTCCGGTCGCCCTCGCCGAACAAGACCCTGCCCACCGTGCTGCGCGCCGACCAGGCGGGCCGCCTCATGGACCTCGCGGCCACGCGCGCCGACGACGACGAGCCGACGCACCTGCGCGACCGTGCCGCCGCCGAGCTCCTCTACGCCAGCGGCATCCGCGTCAGCGAGCTCGTCGGCCTCGACGTCGACGACGTCGACAGGTCCCGCCGGACGCTCAGGGTGCTGGGCAAGGGCTCCAAGGAGCGGGTGGTCCCCTACGGCCAGCCCGCCGACCGCGCGGTGGGGGAGTACCTCGAACGGGGGCGTCCGCGACTCGCCACGCCCGGGTCTCCGCCGGCTCTGCTGCTCGGCGCCCGGGGCGGCCGCTGGGACCAGCGCCAGGTGCGGGCCGTGGTCCACGCGCTGCTCAGAGGCCTGGACGAGGGCGTCGACGCCGCTCCGCACGCCCTTCGCCACACCGCGGCCACACACCTGCTCGACGGCGGCGCGGACCTGAGGTCCGTCCAGGAGATGCTCGGCCACGCTAGCCTGGCGACAACGCAGGTCTACACCCACGTCTCCGTCGAGCGCCTGCGACGCAGCTACGAACAGGCCCACCCGCGGGCGTGAGCGCCCGCAGGCGCCCGGTGGGGGCCCCGTCGGGGGAGAGGCAGGGCAGCATGACCGAGACAGCTCCCGTGGCGGCGCCCCCAGCGCCCACGATCACGACCACCGAGGCGCCCGTCGCCCCGACGCGCGCACCGCGCCTCAGCAGCCGCCTGGCCGTCAAGGGCGCCGACGCCGAGACCGTGGCCCGCAACGAGGCCCTCCTGCGCGACCTGTGGGAGCGGTTCAAGACCCACGGGGACCCGGTGGTCCGCGAGCGCCTGATCATCCACTACGCCCCCCTGGTCAAGTACGTCGCGGGCCGTGTGGCCGTGGGCCTGCCGGCCAACGTCGACCAGGCCGACCTCGTCTCCTACGGCGTCTTCGGCCTCATCGACGCCATCGAGAAGTTCGACCTCGAGCGCGCCATCAAGTTCGAGACCTACGCGATCACCCGCATCCGCGGCGCGATCATCGACGAGCTGCGCGCCATGGACTGGATCCCGCGGTCGGTCCGCAGCAAGGCCCGCGACGTGGAGCGCGCCTACGCCGCGCTCGAGTCGGAGCTGCACCGCACGCCCACCGAGCCCGAGGTCGCCTCGCGGATGGGCATCACGCTGAAGGAGCTCCACAACATCTTCAGCCAGGTCTCCTACGTCAACGTGGTGGCCCTGGACGAGCTGCTCGGCGTGACCGGGGAGAAGGGCGAGTCCCTCTCCCTGGGCGACACCCTCCAGGACACGCGCGTCGAGGACCCGGTCACCGCGTTCGAGAACGAGGAGACCAAGTACCTCCTCTCGCGCGCCATCGACCAGCTGCCCGAGCGCGAGAAGATCGTCGTGACGCTCTACTACTACGAGAACCTCACCCTGTCGGAGATCGGCAAGGTCCTCGGGGTGACGGAGTCGCGGGTGTGCCAGATGCACACCAAGGCCGTGGTGGCGATGCGCGCCAAGCTCGCGGAAGCCAGCTGACCGCTCCGACCAGTGGTCTGACAGGTGGTCTGACCGTCGCTGCGGCGCCCCAGCCGGGCACCGGGAGCAGGCGCACCCGGGGGCGCAGCAGCGCCAGCGGGTCGCGGTAGCGCGTCTGGGCGCCCGAGCCGGTCCGCACGCCCCAGTGCAGGCAGGTCGACGTCCCGCAGTGGGCAGCGTCGCCCGCCAGCGCCCCGACGCGCTGACCGCGCACCACCCGGTCGCCGACCGCCACCGCCGCCACCACGGGCTCCAGCGTCGCCCGCCACCCCGAGGCCGCCCGGATGCTCACCACCGGTCGGCCCGCGACGAGACCCGCCGCCACCACGACGCCGTCCACCGGCGCCAGGACGTCCTGCCCGGGGACGGCGGCGAGGTCCACGCCCCGGTGCCCCGGCTGCCAGGGGCGCTGCGGCAGCGAGGCGCGGCGCAGGACGGCGGGCGGCCCGCCGTCGTCGTCCAGGGGCCACCACCACGCCGTGCCCGCGGGTGCAGCGGGGGCGGCGCTCGCCGCGGAGGCCCCCGTGAGGAGGGCTGCGGCCACCGACAGGAGCACGACGACGACGAGGGCGGGCACCGGCCCAGGCTGCTGCGCGCGCGGTGCAGCGCGGTGCCTCCGTCCCCGTCCTGTGGACAGGGCTGTGGACGGAACGCGTCCCCGGCACCCTGTGGGCGGACGACGCCCCGACCGCCGCCGGAGCGCCGCTCGACGGGGCCGTGGTCCGGGCAGACCCGCCCGTCCGCGTAGACTGGGGCACGGCCGGTCTTGCGACCGGTACTTCGCGTGCCCGCACACCGCCTCGTGGCGGGGTGCGCCACCTCGGTCCCGGCGCAGCTGGGTGGTGGCGCTCCGCAGGCACCAGGGCGGCGGCCGGACCCGGACCGCTGCGAGAACCGAGATGAGCCCCGCGTCCGGAGTCGAACCCGGTCGGGGCCGAGAGGAGTGCGGCATGGCCGTCGTCACCACGCGCCAGCTGCTCGAGAGCGGCGTCCACTTCGGGCACCAGACCCGTCGCTGGAACCCCAAGATGAAGCGGTTCATCCTGACGGACCGCAACGGCATCTACATCATCGACCTGCAGCAGTCGCTGACCCACATCGACCGCGCCTACGAGTTCGTCAAGCAGACCGTGGCGCACGGCGGCTCGATCCTCTTCGTGGGCACGAAGAAGCAGGCCCAGGAGCCGCTGGCCGAGCAGGCCGCGCGCGTCGGCATGCCCTACGTGAACCAGCGCTGGCTGGGCGGCATGCTCACCAACTTCCAGACGGTGAGCAAGCGCCTGCAGCGCCTCAAGGAGCTCGAGCAGATCGACTTCGACGACGTGGCCTCCTCGGGCCGCACGAAGAAGGAGCTGCTCATGATGCGCCGCGAGAAGGAGAAGCTCGAGCGCACCCTCGGCGGCATCCGCGACATGGCCCGCACGCCCTCGGCCGTCTGGATCGTGGACACCAACAAGGAGCACCTCGCGGTCACCGAGGCGCACAAGCTGGGCATCCCGGTGGTGGCGATCCTCGACACCAACTGCGACCCCGACGTGGTCGACTACCGGATCCCCGGCAACGACGACGCGATCCGCTCCGTCACGCTGCTGACCCGTGTGATCGCCGACGCCGTGGCCGACGGCCTGCGCACCCGCGCCGGTGGTGGCGACTCCGCTGCCGCCGAGCCGATGGCCGCGTGGGAGGCCGAGCTGCTGGCCGGCGAGACCCAGACCGGTGCTGGCGCCGGCGACAACGCCGCTGGTGCTGCCGCCGCCCAGGGCGAGGCCGAGGCCGCCGCCCAGGTCCCGACCGGCGCCGAGCCGGCCGCCGCGATCGCGCAGGCCGAGGGCGAGGCCAGCGAGCCCGCCGCCGAGGCCGCTCCGGCCGAGGCTGACGCCGCTCCGGCCGAGGCCGCAGCCGACGAGGCGACCCCGACCGCCTGACGCGGCTCTCCGCGCCACCGCCGCGCCGCCCCCACCGGGGCGGCGCGGCACCGCCGCCGAGCCCGACCGGGACGGCGGCCCCCAGACCACGAAGACCGCGCCCCGACACCCCCGGCGCGCGGAGGACACCAGGCGAGAGGACGGACCCCATGGCGACCACCGCCGCTGACATCAAGGCCCTGCGCGAGCAGACCGGCGCGGGCATGCTCGACGTCAAGAAGGCGCTCGACGAGGCCGACGGCGACCGCGCGAAGGCCATCGAGATCCTCCGGGTCAAGGGCCTCAAGGGCGTGACCAAGCGCGAGGGGCGCACCACCAGCAACGGTCTCGTCGCCGCGCGCGTCGAGGGCGGCGTGGGCACCCTCGTCGAGGTCAACTGCGAGACCGACTTCGTCGCCAAGGGCGAGCGCTTCATCGCCCTGGCCGACCGGGTGCTCGAGCTGGCCGTCAGCTCCGGCGCCAAGGACGCCGCGGCGCTGCTGGCCGCCGAGATCGACGGCAAGCCGCTGCAGGCGCTGCTCGACGAGTCCAACGCCACCATCGGCGAGAAGATCGAGGTGCGCCGCGTGGCCCGCCTCGAGGGCGAGCACGTCGCCTCCTACCTGCACCGCACCAGCCCCGACCTGCCCCCGCAGATCGGCGTGCTCGTGGCGCTGGACAGCGAGGAGGTCGACACCGCCCGCGACGTCGCCATGCACGTCGCGGCCCTGTCGCCGCTGCACCTGCACCGCGACGAGGTCTCCGAGGAGACCGTGGCCAACGAGCGCCGCATCGCCGAGGAGACCGCGCGCGAGGAGGGCAAGCCCGAGGCCGCCCTGCCGCGCATCATCGAGGGCCGCGTGAACGGCTTCTTCAAGGACAACGTGCTGCTGGAGCAGTCCTTCGCCAAGGACCCCAAGCGCACCGTCCAGCAGGTGCTGAACGACTCCGGGGTCAAGGTCCTCGGCTTCGCCCGCTTCCGGGTCGGCGCCTGAGACCGTGAGCACCCCGGTGAGCAGCGGACAGGACGGCGCGAGCCTGCGTGGTGACGGCTGGCGCCGCGTCGTCCTGAAGCTGTCGGGTGAGGCGTTCGGCGGCGGCCGCGTCGGGGTCGACCCCGACGTGGTCGCCGCCGTGGCCGGCGCCATCGTCGGGCCCGTCCGCGAGGGCGTGCAGGTGGCGATCGTCGTCGGCGGGGGCAACTACTTCCGCGGTGCCGAGCTCAGCGAGGGCGGCATGGACCGCAGCCGCGCCGACTACATGGGCATGCTCGGCACGGTGATGAACTGCCTGGCCCTCCAGGACTTCCTGGAGCAGGCGGGCGTGGACACCCGCGTCCAGACGGCCATCACCATGGGCCAGGTCGCGGAGCCGTACGTCCCGCGCCGCGCCATCCGCCACATGGAGAAGGGTCGCGTCGTCATCTTCGGCGCGGGCGCCGGGCTGCCGTACTTCTCGACCGACACCGTGGCCGCCCAGCGTGCGCTGGAGATCCGTGCGGACGCCGTGCTCATGGCCAAGAACGGCGTCGACGGCGTCTACACCGCCGACCCCCGCAAGGACCCCGACGCCTCCCGCCTGGACGAGGTGAGCTACGGCGACGCGCTGCGCCAGCAGCTCAAGGTCGTCGACGCGACCGCCTTCAGCCTGTGCATGGACAACGGCCTCCCCATGGTCGTGTTCGGCATGGACGGGGAGGGCACCATCTCCGCCGCGCTGCGCGGTGAGAGGATCGGCACGCTCGTCTCGGCGGGCTGAGTCCCTGCGCCCCCTGCGGGGGCGCGGGGCAGCCCGGACGTGACGCACTGACGAGGAGGACAAGGCCTGTGATCGACGACACGCTCCTCGAGGCCGAGGAGAAGATGGAGAAGGCCGTCGAGGTCGCCAAGAACGACTTCTCGGCGATCCGCACCGGCCGCGCCAACCCGGCGCTGTTCGCGAAGGTCAACGTCGAGTACTACGGCGCGATGACCCCGCTGCAGCAGCTGGCGTCCTTCCAGGTGCCCGAGGCGCGCACGGTGCTCATCAGCCCGTACGACAAGACCTCGATCGCCGCGATCGAGAAGTCGCTGCGGGCCTCCGACCTGGACGTGAACCCGTCCAACGACGGCAACGTCATCCGGATCATCCTCCCGCAGCTCACCGAGGAGCGGCGGCGCGACTACATCAAGCTCGCCAAGTCCAAGGCCGAGGACGCGAAGGTGTCGGTGCGCAGCGTGCGCCGCCGCGCCAAGGACGAGCTGGACCGCGTCGTCAAGGACGGCGAGGCCGGTGAGGACGACGTCGCGCGCGCCGAGAAGGAGCTGGACGCCCTGACGCGCCGCTTCACCGACGAGATCGACGATCTCGTCAAGCACAAGGAGACCGAGCTCCTCGCCGTCTGAGCGACGGGCCGGAGACCTGGTGGGACCCGTGGCCGGCCCTGCGGTGAAGCCCGTCCGCCCTCCGGGGCGGGCGGGTCGCAACCTCCCCGCGGCGATCATCGCCGGTGTGCTGCTCGGCGGGGGCGTGCTGGCCGCGCTGCTGCTGTTCAAGCAGGTCTTCATCGTCATCGCCGCGGTCGCCGTGGGCCTGTCGGTCCGCGAGCTCGCCCGGGCGCTGGCCACACGGCACCGCCGCGTCACCCAGGTGCCCCTGGTGGTCGGCTCCGCGGCCACGCTCGTGGCCGCCTACGTCGGGGGGCTGGACGCGCTCCTCGTGGGCGTGTGCCTCACCGCTGTCGCCGCCGTGCTCTGGCGCGTGCTCGAGGTGCCCGACCTGCCGCCGCACGTGGGAGAGGGCACGTCCGCGCCGGGAGTCGCCCTCGTGCGCGACGTGACCGCCGCCGTCCTCGTGGTGGGCTGGCTGCCGCTGCTGGCGGGCTTCGCGGTGCTCATGCTCGCCGCGGACGACGGGGCGCTGCGGGTGCTGGTGTTCGTGCTGCTCACCGTCTGCAGCGACGTCGGTGGCTACGCCGCCGGGGTCCTGTTCGGCCGGCACCCGATGGCGCCGTCGATCAGCCCCAAGAAGTCGTGGGAAGGACTGGCCGGCTCCGCCGCGGCCTGCCTCGTGGCCGGCTCCCTGTCGGTGTGGCTGCTGCTCGGCGGCACGTGGTGGGCCGGCGCGCTCGTGGGCCTGGGGGCCGTCGTCGCCGCGACCCTGGGCGACCTGTCCGAGTCGATCCTCAAGCGCGACCTCGGCATCAAGGACATGGGCACCCTGGTCCCCGGGCACGGCGGGATGCTCGACCGGCTCGACTCCCTGCTCGCCGTGGCCCCCACCACCTGGCTGCTGCTGGAGCTCCTGCTGCGCTGAGCCGGTGACCGGCTCGCAGGGCGCCGGCTGCTGCTCAGTCGTGGGACCATGGACGACGCCATGTCTGACGCCGCGCCCACCACCCCCGCCGCACCCGCCGCTCCCGCGGGGGGCCGTCCCGCGCTGACCCTCGCCGCCCCGCGGCGGGCCAAGCCGCCGCGGCACCTGGCCGACCTCGCCCCCGGTGACCGCGCGGCCGCCGCCGCCGAGCTGGGCGTCCCGCCGTTCCGCGTCAAGCAGGTGGCCCAGCACTACTTCGGCCGCGGTGAGGTCGACCCCGCGGGCATGACCGACCTGCCGGCCGCGCTGCGCGAGCAGCTGGGTGCTGCACTGCTGCCGCCGCTGCTCACCGAGACCCGCGCGCTGGAGGCCGACGACGGCGACACCGTCAAGACGCTCTGGAAGCTCTTCGACGGGGCCCGCATCGAGAGCGTCCTCATGCGCTACCCGGGCCGGGTGACGCTGTGCGTCTCCAGCCAGGCCGGGTGCGGCATGGCGTGCCCGTTCTGCGCCACCGGCCAGGGCGGTCTGCAGCGCAACCTGTCGGCCGCCGAGGTGGTCGAGCAGGTCCACGCCGCCAACCGGCGCCTGGCGCCGACCGGCGAGCGCGTCCACAACGTGGTCTTCATGGGCATGGGGGAGGCGCTCGCCAACTACAAGGCGTGCGTCGGCGCGGTGCGCCGCATGGTCGACCCCGCCCCCGACGGCCTGGGCATGTCCGCCCGCGGCATCACCGTCTCGACGGTGGGCCTGGTCCCCGCCGTCGACAGGCTCGCGGGAGAGGGGCTCGCCGTGACGCTCGCGCTGAGCCTGCACGCCCCCGACGACGTGCTGCGCGACGAGCTCGTGCCGCTCAACAGCCGCTTCGACGTGGCCGCCGTGCTCGACTCCGCCAAGCGCTACTTCGACGCCACCGGGCGTCGCGTGAGCATCGAGTACGCGCTCATCCGCGACGTCAACGACCACGCCTGGCGCGCGGACCTGCTGGCCGAGCAGCTGCTGGCGCGGGGGAGCGGATGGGTGCACGTCAACCCCATCCCGCTCAACCCGACCCCCGGGTCCCGCTGGACGGCGTCGGACCCGGGCGTGGAGGCCGAGTTCGTGAGGCGCCTGCGCGACGCGGGCATCCCCACCACGGTGCGCGACACCCGCGGCCGTGACATCGACGGGGCCTGCGGCCAGCTCGCCGCCACCGACATCGCCCAGCCCACCGCCTGACCCGTCGGCGGGTGCTGCGGCGGGTGTCGCGGGAACAGACCGCACGCCCTCTGGGTTAGTTGAAACATGAAGAACATCGGGTTCCTCAACTTCGGCAACTGGCGCCCCGCCCGCGGCTCTCACGTGCGCACCGGGGCGGACGCCCTCCTGCAGACCGTCGAGCTGGCCGTGGCCGCCGAGGAGCTCGGGCTGGACGGCGCGTTCATCCGCGTCCACCACTTCGCCCCCCAGCTCTCCTCGCCGTGGCCGCTGCTCGCGGCGATGGCCGCGCGCACGTCGCGCATCGAGCTGGGCACCGGCGTCATCGACATGCGCTACGAGGAGCCGCTGGCGATGGCCGAGCTGGCCGCCTCCACCGACCTCATCAGCGGCGGCAGGCTGCAGCTCGGCGTCAGCCGGGGATCACCGGAGCCCGCGCTGCGCGGCGCTGAGGCCTTCGGCCACGTCCCGCCCGAGGGGCGCAGCGACGCCGACCTGGCCCGCGACCACACGAAGCGGTTCCGCGCCGCCATCGCCGGCGCCGGTGTGGCACCGATGGACCCGCAGATGACGGGACGCCAGGGCCTGCTCTCGGTGCAGCCGCAGGCTCCCGGCCTCGCGGACCGGGTCTGGTGGGGCGCCGGAACGCGCGCCACCGCCCGCTGGGCCGGAGAGCAGGGCATGAACCTCATGAGCTCCACCCTGCTCACCGAGGACACCGGCGTGCCGTTCGACGAGCTGCAGGCCGAGCAGATCGCGGGCTTCCGCGAGGCGTGGGTGCAGGCCGGCTGGTCCGGCACCCCGCGGGTGTCGGTCTCGCGCAGCGTCATGCCCATCACGACCGAGGAGGACCGGCTCTACTTCGGCGGTGACGTCGACAGCACCGACCAGGTCGGCTTCCTCGACGGCGGCCTGGCCCGCTTCGGGCGCCACTACGCCGGAGACCCCGACGCCGTGGCCGAGCAGCTGGCCCGCGACGTGGCCGTGCAGGAGGCGGACACGCTGCTCCTGACGATCCCCAACATGCTGGGCGTGGAGTACAACACCCGGCTGCTGGCGACCATCGCCGAGCACGTGGCCCCGGCGCTGGGCTGGACCCCGGCGCACCTGCGCAGCGAGCTCGGCGCCGGTCAGCAGCCCGCCGCCGTCTGAGGCTCGCCCACGACGACCGGCGGTCCCCTCGGGGAGCGTGACCCACGCTGGGCAGGCTCACGTCCGCTTCCGGGGCCGGAAGCGGACGTGAGCCGACCCAAGACCCCCTGGCGTTGACGCTCATGCACGTCGGCGCCACCTGGCACCCCGCCACCGCGCTGCGCGTCGCGAGGTGGGGAAGCCGAGTGCCGGTGGACAGGCCCAGTGCCGGTTCCGGGCCGAGATCCGGCACTCAGCCTGCTCACCGGGACCCAGCCTGCCCAGTGGGCGGGACCGGCCAGCTGCAGGAGCGCGGCCATCCCGGGAGGCGGCGCGCAGCTGCACGACCGTCGCCGGTGGAAGGCGCGGCGGCCGTGCCGGGAGGGTGGGCGCTCAGCGACGACGGCCCCGGGCGGGCCGCCGGGGAAACCCGCGTGACGCGGCGCGGGGCGTCGGGGAGGATCGACGCCCGTGGCGCACCTCGAGGTCTCCGGGATCTCCTACGACCTCCCGGACGGCCGTCCCCTCCTGCGGGAGGTGGACCTGCGCGTGGGCGACGGTCAGCGCACCGCCCTCGTCGGCCCGAACGGCACCGGCAAGACCACGCTGCTGCGCATCATCACCGGAGAGCTGACGCCCACCGCTGGCGCTGTCATCCGCTCCGGAGACCTGCAGGTGATGCAGCAGTCCGCCGGGGCGGGCGCCGTCGAGCTGCGCGACCTGCTGCTGTCCGTGGCGCCCCCGGCTCTGCGCGCCGCAGCGGCCGAGCTCGACGCCGCCGAGCTGGCCATGATGGAGCACGACGACGAGCCCACCCAGATGCGCTACGCCACCGCCATCTCCACCTGGGGCGACGCGGGCGGTTACGAGGCGGAGGTCGCCTGGGACGTCGTCTGCGACGCCGCGCTCGGCGTGCCGTGGGAGCGAGCCCGCTGGCGCGACGTGGCCACCCTGTCCGGTGGTGAGCGCAAGCGCCTCCTGCTCGAATCGGTGCTCCGGGACAGTGCTCTCACCGACGGCGTGCTCCTGCTGGACGAGCCCGACAACGCCCTCGACGTCCCCGGCAAGCGCTGGCTGGAGGAGGCGCTCGTGGCCAGCGGCCGCACGGTCCTGCTCATCAGCCACGACCGCGAGCTGCTGGCCCGCACCGCCACCCGCGTGGCCACCCTCGAGCCCAGCGCCGCCGGTGCACGGCTGTGGGTGCACGGCGGCGGCTTCGCCGGGTACGCCGACGCCCGCGCCGACCGCGCCGCCCGCCTGGAGGAGCTGCGCCGCCGCTGGGACGAGGACCACGCCGCCCTCAAGCAGCTGGTGGTCACCCTCAAGCAGAAGGCGACCTTCAACGACGGCATGTCCAGCCGCTACCAGGCCGCGCAGACCCGCCTGGCCCGCTTCGAGGACGCCGGCCCTCCGGAGGCGGCGCCCGTGGCCCAGCGCCTCGGCATGCGGCTGCACGGCGGCAGGACCGCGAAGCGCGCCGTCACGTGCACGCAGCTGGGCCTGACCGGTCTCGTCGCCCCGTTCGACCTGGAGCTGCAGCTGGGCGACCGGCTCGCCGTCCTCGGGTCCAACGGCTCGGGCAAGAGCCACCTGCTGCGGCTGCTCGCCGGCGGGGGCACCCACCCCGAGGCTGAGCACGAGCCCGTCGGCGACGGCCCTCCCCCCGCGCCCGTGGAGCACACGGGGACGGCGAAGCTCGGCTCCCGGGTGCGTCCGGGGTGGTTCCGGCAGTCCTCCGCCCTGCACGGACAGGCCGCCACCAGCGCCGACCCGCACGCCGGCAAGACCCTGCTGGAGGTGCTGCACCGCGGCGACGGCCACCGGCAGGGGCTGCCGCGCGAACCCGCGACCCGCGCGCTGGACCGCTACGGGCTCGCCAGGGCCGCCGAGCAGCGCGCGGACACCCTCTCCGGCGGGCAGCGGGCGCGGTTCGGGGTGCTGCTGCTGGAGCTGTCAGGAGCCACCCTGCTGCTCCTCGACGAGCCCACCGACAACCTCGACCTGGAGTCTGCCGAGGCGCTCGAGGCCGCGCTGGAGCGGTTCGAGGGGACGGTGGTCGCCGTGACCCACGACCGGTGGTTCGCCCGCGGGTTCGACAGGTTCCTCGTGCTGGGCGCCGACGGCACAGCCCGCGAGACCTCCGAGCCCGTGTGGGACGAGCCGCGGGTGCAGCGCACCCGCTGACGGGCGTGTTCTCCTGCGCCCCGTGGGACGGCTGGGGCACCATGCTGGAGTGACCCCGGGGCCGACGTTCGAGCGCACCACCGGTTTCCGCCGCGGCTACGCCGTGGAGCAGGTGGAGGAGTTCTTCGCCCGGGCACGCGTCTCCTACGAGACGGGCGGGCCGCGCGGCGGCGTCAGCAGCCGCGACGTGCGCGAGGTCGGCTTCGACCTCGTGCGCCGCGGCTACGACGTGCAGATGGTCGACGCCGCCCTGGACCGCATGGAGGACGCCTTCCTGCGCCGCGAGCAGGAGGTGGTGCGCGGTCGCCTCGGTGCGGACCGCGCCCACGCCGAGCTGGCCGCCCGGGCCGCCACCCTGCGTCCCCGCCTCGACCGCCCCGAGGGCGACAGGTTCGACCGGGCCGAGCACGGCCAGCCCGGCTACGACCCCACCGAGGTCGACGACCTGTGCGACCGCATCGGGGAGTGGCTCTCCGGGGAGCACGGCCTGGGGCACGACGACCTGCGCCGCGCCGTCTTCACCACCCGCCGCGGTGAGCAGGGCTACGCCGAGCACCAGGTCGACGCGTTCATCGACAGGGCCGTCGAGGTCATGGCGGCCTCCGTCACCGTCTGAGCGCTGCTCCGAACGGGTGGAGCGGACCCCGCGGTCCTCAACCCGGGCTCACCCGGACGGCCCCCCACCCCTGCGGTGACGGCGCGCAGGTGCCGACCACCTCTGCGTGGCCCGCCCCTCCCGCTCCCGCCGTCCCCGCCTGCGCGCCGTCGCGACGGCTGCGCTCGCCGGTCTGGTGGCCGCGCTCGTCGCGGTGCCCGTGACCACGGCCGCCGCCGTGGACGGCACGGAGACCAGCGCCCCCGCCATCAAGAACAACTGGACCGTGCCGGGGGAGGTCTGGCAGGGCGACTTCGCCGACCCCTCCGTGGTGCGGGTCGGCGACACGTACTACGCGTACGCCACCAACACCGCCGGCCGCTACGTGCCCGCGCTGACCAGCACCGACCTCGTCACCTGGCGAGCGAGGCCCACGTACAGCCAGTCCGGTCCGCCCGGGAAGCCCGGCTACTCCGTGGCCGCCGACACCGCGATCCCCGCGGAGTTCCGCGCGCAGAGCTGGTCGGACTGGGACAAGCACAACAACAACGACGTGCTCGTGAAGCCCGCCTCGTGGGGCCTGAAGACCTCTGACGGCCCGTGGGTCCGCAGCGAGTACTGGGCGCCGACGGCGTTCCAGATCGGCGACACCTGGTTCCTGTACTCCGCGGTGCGCGTGGGCGCGACGCGCTTCTGCCTCACCGTGGCCACCGGCCCGGGCCCGCTCGGCCCGTTCCGCGACGACTCCACCGGCCCCGTCCAGTGCCAGCCGGTGGCCAGCGACCCCGACGGCTCCATCGACCCGGCCGCGTACCACGACCCCGCCACCGGCAAGGACTACCTGCTGTGGAAGGCGCTGGGGAAGGTCGGCAGCCACCCGAGCGCGCTGATGTCGGTGGAGCTGGGCGCTGACGGGAAGCCGCGGCCCGGGGCTTCCTGGACCACCCTGCTCACCACACACGAGGGCGGCTGGGAGGGCACGACCATCGAGAACCCCTCCATGGTCAGCTACGGCGGCACCACGTACCTGTTCTACTCGGCCAACTTCTGGGGCACCACCGACGCCGCCGGGCGCAGCGCCTACGCCACCGGCTACGCCATCTGCCCGCAGGGCCCGACCGGGCCGTGCGCCCGTCCCGACGAGAAGCCGCTGCTGTCCAGCAGCGGCACCGCCCAGGGCCCCGGCGGCTCGGCGGCCTTCCTCGACGCCGCGGGGAACCTGCGGATCGCCTCCGCCACCTACTTCCTCGGCGAGGACCGCAGGGGCGAGGCGATCCGCCAGCCCCGCCGCCTGAGCATCGGCACCCTGGTCCGCGCCGCCGACGGACGCCTCTCGGTGGTGCCCGGAACGGCGCCCGTGGGCCCGTGGAACCCGGCCACCACGAAGGCCCCGGCCGCCGCCCCGCCCGCCGCCAAGCCCCCGGCGGCGAAGGCGCCCGCCCCCGGGAGCAGCTCGAAGGCTCCGGCGAAGGCGTCCAAGAAGCCCGCGAAGAAGCCCGTCAAGAAGTCGGTGAAGGCCTCGGCCACGAAGCGCTGACGAGCAGGGCCGGGCTGGCGGCCGGGGCGGCGGTGCTCAGGCCAGCACGGCGGGACGCCACCCGCGCAGCGAGCTGAGCACCGCGAGCCGCTCGGCGCGCCGCAGGTCGTCGGGGTGGAGCACCCGCAGCTCCAGCTGCGCCGACTCCAGCAGCCGCTCCCGCAGCACGCCGGGCAGCACGCCGCACTCCACCGGCGGGGTCCACCAGCGCCCGTCGAGGCGCACCGCGAGGTTGGCGGTGCTCGCCTCGCACACCTCACCGCGCTCGTTGGTCCACACCACCTCGTCGGGGCCACCGTCCCCACCCACGCGGTGGTCGGCCCGCAGCGCGTCGATCCACCCCCTGCGGGTGGTCTTGTGCCGGGGCCACCAGTCGCCGCTGCGCACGCGCGGCACCCCGTCCACCACCAGCCGCGCGGGGGACGACGCCGAGGGCGGCAGCGGGACGGCCGTCGCCGACAGCGCACCGTCCGCGGAGAGCTCCAGGCGCACGCGCAGCGACGCGGTCGCAGCGGCGCCGTCCCCGCCCGGCCCGCCGACGCGGGCCCGGGCCCGGGCCACGGCGTCGTCGAGCGCGGCGCGCGCGGCCGCCGCGTCGAGCGGGATCCCGCAGAACGCCGCGGACGAGCGCAGCCGGTGCAGGTGGCGGTCCACGTCCACCAGGCCGAGACCCGGGCGGTGGGCGAGGGTCTCCAGCAGGCCGTGGGGCTGCTCCCGGTGCCCCAGCACCGCGGCCTTCGCGACCACCTCGCGGTGCTCCGCGCCGGCCCGCGAGCCCCACGTGACGCCGCTGCCGCTGCCGTAGGCGACCTCAGCGCCCCCCGGGCCGCTGGTCACCACCGCGGTGCGGATGGCCACCGAGAAGCGCGCGGTCACCGGCTCGCCCGGCGGCGCCAGCCACCCGACGGCCCCGCAGTACACCCCGCGCGGCGAGCGCTCGAGCTCCGCGACGGCCTGCATGGTCGACGCCTTGGGGGCGCCCGTCACCGACCCGCACGGGAACAGCGCCCGGAACAGCTCCAGCGTCGAGGTGCCCTCCCGCAGCCGCCCCTCCACCGTGGAGACCACCTGGTGCACCGTGGGGTAGGTCTGGGCGGCCAGCAGCTCGGTGACCTCCACCGACCCCGGCTCGCAGACGCGGTGCAGGTCGTTGCGGAGCAGGTCCACGATCATGACGTTCTCCGCGCGCTCCTTCGCGCTCGCGGCCAGCCTCCCGAGCGCCAGCGCGTCCTCCGCGGCCGACCTGCCCCGGGGGGCCGTCCCCTTCATCGGCCGGGTGACCACCCGCCGGCGGTCCGCCGCGTCGTGGACGGCGAAGAACGCCTCCGGGCTCGCACTGGCGACCACGACGTCCTCACCCCACGCGCGCAGGTCGAGCAGCGCCCCGTGGTCGCCCCGCTGGGCGTGCACGAGGTCGGCGTACAGCGCCGCCGCGTCGCCGGCGAACGGCGCCCGCAGGCGCAGCGTGAGGTTCACCTGGTAGGTCTCGCCGCGGGCGATGCGCTCGCGGACCCCCGCCACCGCGGCGGCGTGCTCCGCGGAAGAGGTGTCCGGCTCCCAGGGCCCCGCCGACCAGCGCGCCGCCCCGTCGGGAGGGCCGGCGGCGACCACGGGCACCGCGGTGGGCTCGTCCACCAGCGCGAACCAGACCAGCGGCAGCCGGGGGTCGGCGGGGCGGGTGACCAGCGCGGGGTCGAGGGCGGGGGCCGCCTCGTAGGCGACGAAGCCCACGGCCCAGCTCCCCGCCGCCACGGCCGCCTGCACCTCCTTGAGGGCGGGCACCACCTCGTCGAGGTGGTGCGCGACCACCGTCCGCCCCGGCGGCGGTGCCCCGGGGCCGCAAGCGGCGAAGAGCAGCGCCCGTCCGGCCTGCGGGTCGTCGGTGCGGAGCACCCCGGGATTGTGCCGGACCGCTGCCGGACGCCCGGCCCGCGAGCGCTCGACCAGCCTCGGGAGCCGGGCCTCCGACCGACCGGCAGCCGACCGGCAGCCGACCAGCACGGCGGCGGGTAGCGTCGACGGCGTGCCGGCCTGGACCGACGGCGCGCCGTTCTGGGCGCTGTTCGCCTTCTTCTTCGCGGTGGCGGCGGTGCGCACCCAGGCGACCTACTGGCTGGCCCGCCTCGTGGCCACCTGGTCGGTCGGCGAGCCGACCGGCGGGCGGGAGACGCGGAAGGAGCGTCCTCGCTGGGTGGTCCTCGCCGGCGGCTGGCTGCGCCGGGTCTCCTCCGGGAGGGGCACGCGGGCCGTGGAGCGGTGGGGCCTGCTCGCGGTGCCGGCTTCCTTCCTGGCCACCGGCACCAAGACGGCCGTCAACGGAGCCGCCGGGCTGCTGCGGATGCCCTACGGCAGGTACACCGCGGCGATGCTGGTCGGGTGCGCCCTGCACGCGACGATCTACGCGACGGTCGGGTGGGCGGCGTGGACCGCGGCGCTGTCGGCGGCCACGGGGTCGGCGTGGGGCGCAGCGGCGCTCACCGCGCTGGCGCTCGTCGTCGTCGTCCTCGTGGTGCGGGCGGTCGTGAGGGCGCGCCAGCGCTCAGGGACGCGCTGACCGCAGCTGCTCCAGGAGCGCCGCCACGTGCCGAGCCCGCGTCTCGGGGCGCTTGACGGTGTGCATCCGGTACAGCCACGGGTAGCGGTCGCCTCGCGACATCGCCTCCCACACGGCGGCGGCGGCCGGGTCGGCGGCGAGCGCCTGCGCCAGCTCGGGCGGCGGCTCGATGGTGGCCGACCCGGCGTAGGCGCGCTCCCAGCGGCCGTCGGCGCGGGCGGCGGCCACCTCCGCGAGCCCGCACGGGCGCATCCGTCCGGCCGCCTCGAGCGCGGCGACCCGCTGGACGTTCACCGCCGACCAGTTCGAGCGCGGGCGGCGCGGCGTCATGCGGATCGCGTAGCTGGCGTCGTCGCGCTTGCTCACCTGCCCGTCGATCCAGCCGTGGCACAGCGCCTCGAGCACCGCCTGCTCGTACAGGAGCGAGGTGGGCTCGGTGGCGCCGCCCTTGGCCAGCGCGAGCCGCACGCCGGTGGACGTCTCGGCGTTCTCGGCGAGCCACGCGGCCCACGCGGTGGTGTCGGGAACGACGAGGTCGGGCAGCGGGATGGCCACGGCAGCAGTGTGCCGGGAGAGGGCGACACGGGGAAGGGTGTCGGGTTCCCTCGACTTCTTGTCGCATCTACTTGACACAGTGTCGGGTTTACCCGACATTAGAGGTGTGGGTAGGGCATCAGCGAGGGGCCGGAGCAACGGGGTCCGCGCAGCGCGAGCGGTGCTGGGGCTCACCCAGGCCGACCTCGCGGCGGCAGCAGGGGTGACGCGGCAGACGGTCGTCGCCGTCGAGGCGGGCGACTACGCCCCGTCGGTCTACCTGGCGCTGGCCATCTCGGCCCGGCTGGGCCGGAGCGTCGAGGAGCTGTTCGGGCAGCAGCCCGAGGCGGCAGGAGCCGCGAGCGCGGCAGCAGGAGGGGAGCAGCGGTGAGCGAGCGGGTGCGTGACGGGTGGTTCGTCCGGGCGGCCGGGCGGGTGGGTGACCTCGGGAGCCCGTTCTACGACGACGAGCACCAGCGCGACGTCTGGAACGAGGCCAGCGCCGTCGGCTTCCAGCTGCTGCTGTGGCTGCTGCCCGTCGTCGCGGTGGTGTCCGTGTGGGTCGGTGGGGCGCCCGCCGTGCCGTACGCGCTGCTGCTGTTCGTGGCGCCCGGTCTGGCGTCGTGGGTGGTCCTGGGGTACGCGAGGGCCCGAGGCATCCTCGGTGCGGACACCCGCGGCGTGAAGCCGCTGCGCGGACGCGTCGTCGCGTGGCTCGTGCTCGGCGTCGCCTTCTGCGCCGGTGTCGTCAGGGTGCAGGGCTCGACGGACGGGTTCTCCGGGGGCATGGCCAAGGGCCTCGTCATCGGCGCCGTGCTCGGCGTCGTGGTGGTCGCGGTGGCCGTCCTGCGCGGCCGGCGGAGGGCGCAGCGCCTCAGCGCAGGTGGGAGGAGCTCATGACCCGGTCGACGGTGATCTCGACGACCACGCGCAGCGGGTCCTCCCGGGGCGTGCGCTCGTAGCGGACGGCGTAGCGGGCGACCGCGTCAGCGACGACCTCCGGCTCCTCCCGGACCCGCACCGGTCCCTCGAGGGTGATCCACTGCGCCCTCTCGAAGGAGCACAGCACCGCCCGGCCGCCGGTGGTCTCGGCGAGCCGGGCGTTGCGCACCTTGCGGGAGGTGCTCCGGGCGGTGACGCGGGCGACGCCCGCCTCGGCGTCCCACGTGAAGCCCACCGGCACCACGTGCGCTGTGCCGTCGGGGCGGTGGGTGGTGAGGGTCGCGAGGCGGCGCTCGGTGACGAAGGCCAGGGCCGCAGGGGTCAGGTCCACGCCGACCAGGGTGGCCGACGGCCCGTGGTCACGGGCAGCCGGCCACCCAGCCGGAGCAGGTCCTCCGTCAGAGGAGCGCCCAGGCGCGGGTGAGGACGTCGCGAAGCGTCGCCTCGATGAGGTCGAAGTCGGACTGGTCCGCGATGAGCGGCGGGGAGAGCTGGATCACCGGGTCGCCGCGGTCGTCGGCGCGGCAGTACAGCCCCGCCTCGAACAGTGCCCCCGAGAGGAACCCGCGCAGCAGCCGTTCGGCCTCGTCTCCGGAGAACGTCTCCCGCGTGGCCTTGTCCTTGACCAGCTCGATCCCGTAGAAGAAGCCCTCGCCGCGCACGTCGCCGACGATGGGCAGGTCGAGCAGCTTCTCCAGCGTCGCCCGGAACGCCGGTGCGTTCCGGTGCACGTGGTCGTTGAGCCCCTCCCGCTCGAAGATGTCGAGGTTGGCCATCGCCACCGCCGCCGAGACCGGGTGTCCACCGAAGGTGTACCCGTGGGCGAACGACGTCGTGCCGTGCTTGAACGGCTCGTAGACGCGCTCGGAGGCGATGCACGCGCCGATGGGGGAGTAGCCGCTGGTCATGCCCTTGGCGCACGTGATGATGTCGGGGGTGTAGCCGAGGTCGGTGCAGGCGAACATCGACCCGATCCGCCCGAACGCGCAGATCACCTCGTCGGAGACGAGCAGCACGTCGTGGCGGTCGCAGATCTCCCGCACCCGCTGGAAGTAGCCCGGCGGCGGCGGGAAGCACCCGCCGGAGTTCTGCACCGGCTCGAGGAAGACCGCCGCGACGGTCTCGGGGCCCTCGAACTCGATGGCCTCCTCGACGCGGTCGGCGGCCCACCGGCCGAAGGCCTCCGGGTCGTCCCGCAGGTGCTCGGGCGCGCGGTAGGAGTTGGTGTTCGGCACCCGGAACCCGCCCGGCACCAGCGGCTCGAAGACGGCCTTGGCCGCGGGGATGCCCGTGATGGCCAGGGCCCCCTGCGGGGTGCCGTGGTAGGCCACGGACCGGCTGATGACCTTGGTCTTCATCGGCTTGCCGACCAGCTTGAAGTGGTTCTTGGCCAGCTTCCAGGCGGTCTCCACCGCCTCGCCGCCACCGGTGGTGAAGAAGACCCGGTCGAGGTCGCCGGGGGTGTGCGCGGCCAGTCGCTCCGCCAGGTCGATGGCGGGCGGCGTGGCGTAGGACCACAGCGGGAAGAACGCGAGCTCGCCCGCCTGCTTGGCGGCGGCCTCGGCCAGCTCGCGCCGCCCGTGGCCGGCCTGCACGGTGAACAGGCCCGCCAGCCCGTCGAAGTAGCGCTTGCCGGCGTCGTCGTAGATCCAGCAGCCCTCGCCGCGGGTGATCACCGGGACGCTCTTCTCCCAGGCGGACTGCCGGGTGAAGTGGCCCCACAGGTGGTCTCGCGCGGCCTGGGCCCGCGGGGTCCCCGCGGGCGTGGTGCCCGCTGAGGCGGTGGTGGGCGTGCGGTCGAGCGGAGTCGTCGTCATCGGGTTCCCCAGTCGTAGCGCTGCTTGATGAGCTTGAGGTAGACGAGCGTCTCGGTGGAGGTGACGCCCGGGACGGCGCGGATGCGCCGCGAGAGCAGGTCGAGCAGGCGGTCGTCGTCCTCGCAGACCACCTCGAGGAGCACGTCGAAGGTGCCCGCCGTCACCACGACGTAGGTGACCTCCGACAGCTCGGCCAGGGCGGCCGCCACCTCGGTGGTGTCACCGGAGCAGCGGACGCCGACCATCGCCTGGCGCGGGAAGCCGACCTGCAGGGGGTCGGTGACGGCGACGATCTGCATGACGCCCGCCTCGAGGAGGCGAGCCACGCGCTGGCGCACGGCCGCCTCGGAGAGCCCCACGTCGGCGGCGATGGCCGCGTAGGAGCGGCGGCCGTCCGCCTGCAGGTGCTCGACGATGCGCTTGGAGGTCTCGTCGAGGAGGGGGCTGGAGCGGGTGCTCATGCCTCCCGAGGATGCACCTGATCGGTGGCGGAGACAAGAAGGGGCGACGGTTTCCGTGGCGATCCTCAGAGATCGCTGCGGAAACCGTCGCCCCGGGGCTCGAGGTCAGAGGCCGGCGACCGGCGGCGCCCCCGTGTCGGGCACCAGCACCTCGGTGCGCGCGTTGAGGGTCTCCCCTCGGAAGAACGCTCGCAGGCGGATGGCGCACAGGAGCATCAGCGGCACCCCGAGCGCGAGCATGCCGACGCCCAGCACGAAGACGCCGCCGACGCCGCCGATGACCGTCTCGCCGTAGTCGCGCCTGGCCATGTCGACGACGCTGTAGCCGAAGATCACGAGCATGAAGACGCCGCCGAGGAACGGCAGGACTCCGCGCAGCCACAGGTGCGCCGCCGACTGCCGCAGCGTGCCGCGGAAGAACCACACGCACGCGAAGCTCGTGATGCCGTAGTAGAACGCCACCGCCAGGCCGAGGCTCGCGATGGAGTCGGCCAGGGCGTTGGTGCTGATCAGCGAGAGCAGCACGTAGAAGCCGACGGCCGTCGCGCCCATCACCGTCGTCGAGAAGCTGGGCGTCTTGAACCGCGGGTGCACCGTGCCGAACTGGGGCGGCAGCGCCTTGTAGACCGCCATGGCGAGCGTGCCGCGCGCCGTGGGGAGGATGGTCGACTGCGTGGAGGCGGCCGCCGACACCGCGATCGTGATCATCAGCAGGACGGCGAGGACGGGGCCGCCCAGCGGGTCGCCCAGCACCGTGATGGTGTCGTCGGCGTTCTCGGGGTTGTTCAGCCCGATCCCGGTGGTCCCAAAGCCGCTGTAGGCCTGGATGGCCGTGGCGACGGCGGTGAAGGTCACCACGAGGATGATCGTCGCGAGCGTCGCGGCGCGGCCGGGGATGCGGTCGGGGTCCTTGCTCTCCTCGTTGACGGCCAGGCAGGCGTCCCAGCCCCAGTACAGGAAGATGCACAGCACGATCGCGGCCACGGCGTCGCTGAAGCCGATCCCCGTGGGGATGAACCAGCCGACCTCGGGGCGCACGGCCTGGGGCCCCGCGGAGCCGCTGTAGACGGCCACGAGCGCCCAGGCGGCCAGCACCACGAGGAAGAGGAACTGCCAGGCCACCAGCACGTTCTGCATGCGCTCGGAGAGGAGGATGCCGCGGTAGCTGACGTAGGTCATCACCGCGATGAAGGCCACGGCGAACACCATGCGCCCCCACTGGCTGTCGGCGAGGCCGTCCAGCCCGACCACCCGCAGCGTGTAGATCGCCGCGATCTCCGCGACGTTGGCCAGCACGATGATCGCCGAGACGGCCACGCCCCAGCCGCCCATCCAGCCGACGACGGGGCCGAACGCCTTGGTGGCCCAGGTGAAGGTGGTGCCGCAGTCGGGCACGGCCCGGTTGAGCTGCTGGTAGGCGATGGCGGTGAGCACCATGGGGATGAAGGCGACGATGAACATCGCCGGCGCCTTCTCACCCACGCCCAGGTAGCCGAGCGTGGCCGCCAGGCCGTACGCCGGGGCGGTCGAGGCCAGGCCGATGACGGTGTTGCCCCACAGGCCGAGGGTGCCCGTGGCGAGCCCCTTGCCCTGGCTCGTGCTCCCGCTCGCCTGCGCCTCTGCGCTGACCTCCGACGCCACACCGGCCTCCTCGTCGAACCCTGCACGGCGCCTGTCAGCACCCTGGAGGCCGCATCATGGCCCCGATCGGCTGCCAGCGACAGGCGCGGGGCAACCCCGACCGCGCTAGCCTCCGCCGATGAAGATCCTGCTGGTGGGCTCCGGTGGTGTGGGCGACGCGCTGTCACGCATCCTGGCTCGTCGCTTCCGCACCCGGCCCTTCGCCGACGCCGTCGTCGTGGCCGACTACGACCTCGCCCGCGCGCAGCGCACCGTCGAGGCGGTCCGCCACCGCGAGGGCGACGCCGGCGTACGGGCCTTCAGCGCCGCCCGCGTCGACGCCTCCGACGCCGCCTCCGTGGAGGCCCTGGCCCGCGAGGTCGGCGCCACGCACGTCATGAACGCCGTCGACCCCCGCTTCGTCATGCCGATCTTCACCGGGGCGCTGGCCGCGGGGGCGGACTACCTCGACATGGCGATGTCGCTCTCGAAGCCGCACCCCACCGAGCCGTACGCGAAGACCGGCGTGAAGCTGGGCGACGAGCAGTTCGCCCTCGCGCCGCAGTGGGAGGACGCCGGCCGCCTGGCGCTGGTCGGCATCGGCGTGGAGCCCGGGCTGGCCGACGTCTTCGCCCGCTACGCCTGCGAGGAGCTCTTCGAGACCGTCACGGAGCTCGGGGTGCGCGACGGCGCCAACCTCACCGTGGACGGGTACGAGTTCGCGCCGTCCTTCTCGATCTGGACCACCATCGAGGAGTGCCTCAACCCGCCCGTGGTGTGGGACGACGGCGCGTGGAGCACCCTGCCCCCCTTCAGCGAGCCGGAGGTCTTCGACTTCCCCGGCGCCATCGGGCCCGTGGAGTGCGTGCACGTCGAGCACGAGGAGGTCCTCCTCATGCCCCGCTGGCTCCAGGCCGACCGCGTCACCTTCAAGTACGGGCTGGGGGAGGAGTTCATCGGGGTGCTGAAGACCCTGCGCAAGCTGGGCCTGGACCGCACCGAGCCGATCACCGTCAAGGGCGTCGAGGTCAGCCCGCGCGACGTGGTGGCCGCCTCCCTGCCCGACCCCGCCACCCTCGGTCCTCTCATGAGGGGAGCCACCTGCGCCGGGCTGCTCGTCACGGGCACCGGCAAGGGCGAGGGCTTCGCGGGGCGGCCCCGCGAGGTCTACCTGCACCACGTGGTCGACAACGCCTGGTCCATGGAGGAGTTCGGCGCGCAGTGCGTGGTCTGGCAGACCGCGGTGAACCCAGCCGTCGCCCTCGAGCTGCTGGCCGACGGCCGCTGGTCCGGCGCCGGTGTGCTCGGCCCGGAGGCGCTGCCGCACCGGCCGTTCCTGGACCTGCTCGCCGCCGAGGACGGCTACGCCAGCCCCTGGGGGATGCAGGAGCGCACCCCGACGCCGTCGTCGTCCTCCTGACCTCGCCACGGGGGCAGGGGGTGCTGGACAGGTCTCGGTGGGGCCTCCCGGTGGTGCGCGTGGAGCGGAACCCCGACGCCGCGCCGCTGCTGCCCGGGTCGTGGCCGATGACCGTGCCCGCCGTCGCCCAGCTCGTGGGCGACGGGCTCGACCTCGGGCCGGCCACCGTCCTCGTGGGGGAGAACGGCGCGGGCAAGTCGACGGTGCTCGAGGGGATCGCGTGGGCGTACGGCCTGGACAGCCGAGGCGGCTCCGCGAACACCCGCGGCATGCTCACCGACGACGACCCCGATCCCGTGGGCAGGGCGCTGCGCGTCCGCCGGGGGTACGGGGCGGGTCGCTGGGGGTTCTTCCTGCGCGCCGAGACGATGCACCAGGTCTTCGACACGATCGTCGGGAGCCGCGACGACCCTGCCGACTTCCACGAGATGAGCCACGGCGAGGCCTTCAACACCCTGCTCGGGACGCGGCGCTACCTCGGTCCCGGGCTCTACTGCTTCGACGAGCCCGAGAGTGCGCTGTCGTTCACCAGCCAGCTCGCCCTGCTCGCGCAGCTGGCCGACCTGGTCGCCACCGGCACCGCCCAGGTGCTGGTGGCGACCCACTCACCGCTGCTGGCCGCCCTGCCGGGCGCCCGGGTGCTGCTGGTCGACGACGACGGGCTGACCGACGTCCCCTGGGACGCCCTCCCGCTGGTGGCGCACTGGCGGGCGTTCATGGACGACCCCCGCCGCTACCTGCGCCACCTGTGAGGCGCCCCGCCGGGCTGGTGTCAGGGGCGCCCGCCGGCGTTGCTGCCGGTGGTCGGCGTGAGGGGAGTGGTCGACCCCGGCTGGGAGGTGCCCGTCGCACCGGCGCCGGTGGTCGCGGTCCCGCTCGTCGAGGTGGTGGCGCTGGTGCTGCTCGTGCCCGAGCTGCCGGCGCTGCCCGAGCCGGGGAGCTTGTCCTTGACCGCCTGGACGGTGGAGCTGTTCGCCGCGGCGTCCTTGGCGCTGGCCGCGGCGCTCTTCGCGGTGTCGACGGCGGTGGTCTGGGCCTGGTCGACCTTCGACTTCACCTTCGGGTCGTTCCAGAGGCGCGAGACCGCCGAGGCGATCTGGTCGTAGCGCTCGCGGCCCGCCCGGGCGCCCAGCACGTAGCCGATCGCAGCGCCGATGAGGAGCGACTTCTTGCCCACGGGGTTCCTCCGAGAGGTGAGGGTCTGGCGTCCCGGTGTTCTCCAGGTGGACCACGTGTCTACCGTGAGAGGGGCCGCCTGGCACCCTGGCGCCGTGACGCAGCTGGAGGACCGGGGCGCTGAGGGCGGGACGCGCCTGGTGCTGGTGGAAGCCGCCTACGACAGCCCGCTCGTGCAGGAGCTCGTCAACGAGGTGCAGGCCGAGTACGTCCAGCGCTACGGCGGCCCCGACGACACCCCCCTGAGCCCCGCCGAGTTCGCCCCGCCCGGTGGGGCCTTCCTCGTGGCGCTCCTCGACGGCGAGCCCGTGGGCACGGCCGGTCTGCGCGACCACGGCGACGGCGACGTCGAGCTCAAGCGCATGTACGTCCGCGCCGCGCACCGGCGGCGCGGTCACGCACGGCGACTGCTGGCGGCCGTCGAGGACCGGGCCCGCGCCCTGGGGCACCGCCGGGTCGTGCTGGAGACCGGGCAGATGCAGCCCGAGGCCGTGGCGCTGTACCGCAGCGCCGGGTACGAGCCGACCGCGCCGTACGGCCACTACGCCGACTCCCCGCACAGCATCCACCTCGCCAAGCAGCTCGTGGAGCACTGACCAGCACTCCCGAGGAGTCCGGTCCGACCAGGGGATGACCCCCGGGGCGCCCGGGACCCTCCTGGGGGCGGTCGCGTCGGTCCGGCTGGGCGGGGCAGGGTCGTGGTCGTGGTCGACGTGCTCCCCGGAGGCGGCAGCGGACCACGGCCCGAGGGGGTCGTGAGCCCGTTGCGCGTCAGCGTGCTCGAACGGGAACCCGCCCTGCCCGGGTGGGCCCGGGCCGACCCGGCGTGGTCGCCCCTCGTGCTCGGCTGGACGGACACCGCGGGAGCACCCGTGGGTGACGCGCTGGTGCTGCGCCGCCGGGTGCCGGGCAGCCGGCGCTTCCTGGCGCTGCTGCCCCAGCCGCCTCGCCTCGGAGGGCTGGAGCGCGAGGCGTCGCTGTGGCGCCCTCAGGCGGTGGCGCTGCTGAGGGCGCTGGGCGCCTTCGCGGTGCGGGTGGGCCTCGGGGCGCCCTCGGCGTCGCACGCCGTGCCCGAGCTGGTGGGAGCGGGCCGTGCGCCCGACCGCCTCCCAGCGGATCTCCGCTGAAGATCCAGCGTCCTCACAGCCCGCTCACGAGGATGGTCGTGTGAGCCTCACAGGGTCCTTGCTGCAGTTCGGCAGCATCATCGCCGCAGCGGCGGCGTTCGTCGTCGTCGTCCTCCTCTGGGGCCGTCTGGCGCGTCGCGGGGCCGTGGCGGTGGTGGCCCGCGGTGCGGCGCTCCTGGGCGTCAACGCGCTCGTCGTCTTCGCGATGCTGATCTCCGCGAACGACCACTTCGCCTTCTACAGCGGCTGGAACGACCTGGTCGGGGCCAACGCCGACGCGGTCGTGAGCACCAAGGGGGCCAGCCGCGGCACCGAGACGAAGGCGCAGGCCAACGCCCTGCTCGCCGGCACCACCAAGCCCACCGGACCGCGCGGCACCCCTGTCGACGGCTACGGGGACCGGGTCCAGCAGCTGACCGTCACCGGAGCGTCCGGCGTCACGAGCACCGCGCTCGTGGTCCTCCCGCGGGGGTACGACGACCCGTCCCAGGCCTCCACCACCTACCCCGTCGTCGTGGCCCTGCACGGCTACCCGGGCAGCCCCAAGCAGTGGCTCACCGCCCTGGACGTGCGCCCCGCCGTGGAGGTGGCGGTCAAGTCGGGCCAGATGGCCGACCCGATCGTCGTCATCCCCGACCTCGGCATCCCCGCCGGCCGCGACAACGAGTGCCTCAACGGTCCGCAGGGGCAGCCCCAGGTGGAGACCTGGCTCAGCAGCGACCTGCCGAAGGCGGTCGAGGCGAGCTACCGCGCTCGCACCAGCCCGCAGGCGTGGGCGGCCATGGGCTTCTCCATGGGCGGCTGGTGCGCCGCCGAGCTGACGATGCTCCACCCGCAGCAGTACGGCGCGGGCATCGTCATGGGCGGCTACTTCCGCTACGAGCCGGGCAGCGGCTACGTCCCCTTCCCCAAGAACAGCCCCGAGGCGCAGGCGCACGACCTCGTCGCCGTGGCCGCCAAGAACCCGCCCGCGGTGTCGCTCTTCGTGGCCTCCAGCCAGGACGACCCCGAGAGCTGGCCCACGACCAAGGCCTTCCTCGCGGCGGCCAAGGCGCCGATGTCGGTGACCTCGCTCATCGCCAAGACCGGCGGCCACCGCAGCGACGTGTGGGCCGCGCAGATGCCGCAGGCCCTGGCGTGGCTGGGCAAGACGGCGCCGGGCTTCGCGCCGACCGGCACGCCGCAGCCGTAGCCTGGGGCGTCGTGGAGACCGCAGCGCAGAACGCGCTCCCGACCGTCGGCGCCGTCCTCGTCGCCCGCCCCTACCCCGGGCGCGGGCTGCTCCTGGCGCGCACGGCGGACGGCGAGCTGGGGGTCGTGTACTTCCTCACCGGTCGCAGCGAGGGCTCGCGCGCCCGGGCGCTGCGCGTCCTGGACGGCGGTGACGTCGCCGTGGAGGACACCTCGGCCGGTCCCCACGACGCCCTGCGCCACTACGTGGCCGTCGCCCGCCGGGGGAGCCGCCTCGTGGTCGGCAACGGAGACCAGGTCGTCCCGATCGCCGAGGCCCTCGACGCGGGACAGCCGGTGCACGTGGCCTGGGCGGCGCACAGCTACGAGCCCGACCCGCCGATCTGCACCTCCCGCATCTGGGTGGTCTGCGACGACGACGACGACGCCGACGGCGTGCTCGGCGTCGCCAAGCGGAGCGCCCGGGGCGGCGACGGCACCGACAGGCTGCTGTGGTCGGTCGGTGCCCTCGGCGCCGGCACCGCCGTCGTGATGACCACCTACGACGGCGGCGTGCAGGACGTGCGCTCGACCGCCGCCCCGGTGGACGCGGCGGCGCCGGCGGCCTCCCTCGCGGACCTCCTCGACGGGGTGTGGGAGGCGCTCGACCCGGCCCTGCGGGTGGCCGCGCTCGCCGTGCCCCTGAGGCGGGCGGGAGCCGCGCCGCTGCTGCGCGCGTGACCCCGGCCGCGCGCGGCGCCGCTCGCTAGAGCTGGGCCGAGCTCGTGTCGCAGGCCGCGGGGTCGCCCGAGTCGTAGCCGGTCGAGAACCACCGCTGCCGCTGCTCGGCCGTGCCGTGCGTGTACGTCTCGGGGTCGGTGCGGCCGGTGGCGGTCTCCTGGATCCTGTCGTCGCCGACGGACGCCGCCGCCGACAGCGCGTCGGAGACGTCGGTCGGCGTGAGCGGCTGCAGCAGTGGCCGGCCGGTGTCCGGGTCCGGAGTGCTCGTCGCGTGGTGCGCCCACACCCCGGCGAAGCAGTCGGCCTGGAGCTCGCTGCGCACGGCCGCGGACTCCGCACCGGCGCGGTCGCCCTGGACGGCGGCGAGCAGGCCCTGCTGGTCCTGGACGGCGTGCCCGAACTCGTGCGCCACGACGTACTCCTGCGCGAGCGGTCCGCTGCTCGCGCCGAACCTGTCGGTGAGCTCCTGGAAGAACGCGGTGTCGAAGTACGCCGTCCGGTCTCCCGGGCAGTAGAACGGCCCGACCTCGCTCGTGGCGTCCCCGCAGGCCGTGCCCACCGCGCCCGTGAAGAGGACCAGCTCGGGCTCGCGGTACTCACCGGGCAGCAGCTGGCCCCACACGGCGTCGAGCGACTCGGCGGTGGCGATGACGCGGCAGTCGACGTCCTCGTTGGCCGCCTGCCCCGACGTGCACTCGGGGAACGCCTGGCGCCCGTCGACGGCCTGCGCCTGCTGGCTGCCGCCGCCCGAGCTCGCCTGCTGCCCTCCCACCACGCCGGACAGGTCCAGGCCGAAGTAGGCGCCCACGAGGAGGATGAGCAGGCCGCCGAGGCCTCCGCCCACGGCGACACCGCGCCGCCCTCCGCCGCCGCGCGAGGCGCGGCCGGGGTCGATCCTGCCGCCGGGGTCGAACGTCACGCCCGGCAGCCTGGACCCGCGCGGCCCCGGCCGCCAGCGGTCAGCCGGCGAGGGCCGTCAGCACCGCCGTCTCGAGCACGTCCAGGGCGTCGTCCAGGAGCGCCGGCTCGATGGTCAGCGGCGGCAGGAAGCGCAGCACGTTGCCGTACGTGCCGCAGGTGAGCGTGACCACGCCGGCGGCGTGGCAGGCGGCGCTGATCGCGGCGGCGCCCGCGGCGTCGGGCTGGATCGTGGCGGCGCCGCCCTCGGTCTTCACCACCTCGATCGCCAGCATCGCCCCGCGGCCGCGCACGTCGCCGATACCGGGCCGCTGGTCCTGCAGCGCGCGCAGGCGCGCGACCATCCGCTCCTCGATGGCGCGGGCCGCGCCGACCAGGTCGAGGTCGGCCATCGCCTCCAGCGCGCCCAGCGCCGCGGCGCAGGCGACGGGGTTGCCGCCGTAGGTGCCGCCCAGGCCGCCGGAGTGCACCGCGTCCATCGCGTCGGCCCGGCCGACCACCGCGGCCAGCGGCAGCCCCCCGGCGACGCCCTTGGCGATGGTCATGAGGTCGGGACGGACGCCCTCGCGCTCGCAGGCGAAGACGTCACCGGTGCGCGCGAACCCCGTCTGCACCTCGTCGGCGACGAACAGCGCGCCGTTCTGGCGGCACCACGCGGCCAGTGCGGGCAGGAACCCGGGGGCCGGCTCCACGAACCCGCCCTCGCCCTGGACGGGCTCGATGACGACGCAGGCGACCTGGTCTGCGCCGACCTGCGCCTCGATGACGGAGATGGCGCGGGCCGCAGCCTGCTCACCGGTCATGCCCTGGGGGTCGCGGAAGGGGTAGCTCATCGGGGCGCGGTAGACCTCGCCGGCGAAGGGGCCGAAGCCCTTCTTGTAGGGCATGGCCTTGGCGGTCATGGCCATCGTGAGGTTGGTGCGGCCGTGGTAGGCGTGGTCGAAGACGACGACGGCGTCGCGCCCGGTGGCGTGCCGGGCGATCTTGACGGCGTTCTCGACCGCCTCGGAGCCGGTGTTGAACAGCGCGGCCTTGGCGGGACCCTCGATCGGGGCCAGCCGCACCAGCGCCTCGCACACCGCCACGTACTCCTCGTACGGGGTGACCATGAAGCAGGTGTGGGTGAAGTCGGCGACCTGCGCCTGCACGCGCTCCACCACGCGCGGCTGGGCGTGGCCCACGTTGACCACGGCGATGCCCGCGCCCAGGTCGACGAGCTGGTTGCCGTCCGCGTCGAGCAGCACGGCACCCTCGGCGCGCTCCACGAACACCGGCAGGGTCGAGCCGACGCCCTTGCTCACCGCCGCGAGGCGGCGCTCCTGCAGAGCCCTCGAGCGCGGACCGGGGACCTCGGTGACGAGCCGGCGGACCTGCTCGAGCGGCTCGCGGGAGGTGCCGGTGGACGTGCGGGGGTCGGCCGTGGCGGTCATGGCGGCCAGGCTAGGCCTGGCGGCGCCGCCGGTGCAGCCCCCACAGCACCCAGCCGGCGCCTCCGACCAGGCCCAGGCTCACCGCCCGGTAGAGGACGTCGGCGGCAAGGGCCTCGCCAGGCGTCGCCCCCGCCGCGACCAGGCCGACGGTGAGGGCCGCGTCCACCACGCCCAGGCCCGCGGGCACCAGCGGGAACGACGCCGCGGCCATCGCCGCCGTGTAGGCGAGCAGCACGTGCTCGGGACGCAGGCCGTCCAGGCCGGCGGCCGTGCAGCACAGCCACAGCGCCGTCGCGTCGAGCACCCAGTTGGCCACCGCGCCCGCCCCCGCCCACACCCAGGTGGTGGGGCGGACCCGCACGGCCGCGAGGCCGTGCAGGCCCTCGTGCACCCGGTGCAGCGCGGCGCCCGTGCGCGGGCGGCGGCCCGACAGGCGGGCCAGCCCGGCGGTGGTGACGTCGTGGAGCGTCGAGGTCCACGCGCGGTGGGCGCCCAGCACCCGCGCCGCCACCACGACGACGACGAACACCCCGGCCGCCGCCAGCACGTGCCCCAGGTCGCCGCGTGCGCCGGTCCACACGCCGCCGGCCGCGCCGAGCAGGGCCAGCGCCGCCGACGACAGCACCCCGCTGACCGCGATGACCCAGGTGGCGGTCGGCCGGGGAGCGCCCAGGGCGGTCATCCGGGAGAAGTTGTGCGCGGTGGAGAACACCGGACCGCCGGGCAGGGAGATGCTCAGCGAGTGGGCCTCGAAGGCCAGCGAGGTGGTGGGCCAGCCGCGGGCCGACCGCCGGGGCACCCCCGCGCCGAGCAGGAGCCGCCGCTGCATCACCGCGTAGGCGACCATCGACGCCAGGTCGACCACCGCGGCCAGGCCCAGCGCCCACCAGACCGGGTCGCTCACCGCGCGGAGCGCGCGGAGCACGTCGCGGCGACCGGCCACCAGCTCCACCACCACCACGCCCAGGAGCAGCACCACCAGCGCCCACCGGGCGAGGCGCCACCACGAGGCGGCGGGCCGCGCTGCGGCGGCTCCGTCGGAGGCGGTGGCCGTGCTGCTCATCGCCCCCATCATCGGCGCGCGAGGATGGGGACGTGAGCAGCGCGCGCGACGTCGTCCTCCTGGGCTCCACCGGATCGATCGGCACGCAGGCCGAGGACGTCGTCGCCAGCGCTCCCGACAGGTTCCGCGTGGTGGCGGTCGCCGCGGGCGGCTCCGACCCGGGGCGGCTGCGCCAGCTGGCGGAGCAGGCGGTCCGGCTCGACGTGCAGGCGGTCGGCGTGGCCGACGCCTCCGCGGAGGGCGCGCTGCGCGACCACCTGGCCTCCGCGGCGCGGACGGCCGGGCGCGCCGGCTGGGCGCCGGAGGTGCTCGCCGGGCCGGAGGCGGCCGTCGAGCTGGCCCGCCGTCCCGCCGACGTCGTCCTCAACGGCATGACGGGCTCGGTGGGCCTGCGGCCCACGCTCGCGGCCCTGGAGGCGGGCACCACCCTGGCGCTGGCCAACAAGGAGTCGCTGGTGGTGGGCGGGCCGCTGGTCACGGCGCTGGCCGCCCCCGGCCAGGTGGTCCCGGTCGACTCCGAGCACTCCGCCATCGCCCAGTGCCTGCGGGGCGGGTCCGCCGCGGAGGTGCGACGGCTGGTCCTCACCGCCTCCGGCGGGCCGTTCCGCGGGCGCTCGCGCGCCTCCCTGGCCGACGTCACGCCCGAGCAGGCGCTGGCCCACCCGACGTGGGCGATGGGCCCGGTGGTCACCACCAACTCCGCGACCATGGTCAACAAGGCGCTCGAGGTGGTGGAGGCGCACCTGCTCTTCGGGATCCCGCTGGAGCGCGTCGACGTCGTCGTCCACCCGCAGTCGGTGGTGCACTCCATGGTGGAGTTCACCGACGGCTCGACCCTCGCCCAGTGCTCACCCCCGGACATGCGCCTGCCGATATCCCTGGGCATGGGGTGGCCGGACCGGGTGGAGCGCGCCGACTACGGCATCGACTGGAGGCAGGCCACCACGTGGACCTTCGAGCCGCTCGACGAGGAGGCCTTCCCCGCAGTGGCCCTCGCGCGGGCCGCCGCGACCACGGGCGGTACCGCGCCGGCGGTCTTCAACGCCGCGAACGAGGAGTGCGTCGCCGCGTTCCTCGGCGGAGGGCTGCCGTTCCTGGGCGTCGTGGACACCGTCGCCCGCGTGGTGGGGGAGCACAGCGCGCTCCCAGGTGAGGGGCTGACGGTGGACGACGTGCTGGCGGCAGAGGGCTGGGCGCGCACGCGCGCCCGCGAGCTGGTGGGGGTCTGAGCGGTGGGTGAGGTCGTGGCGTGGGTCGTCGGCGTCGGGGTGTTCGTCCTCGGGCTGGGGATCTCCATCGCCCTGCACGAGGTGGGGCACCTGCTGCCCGCCAAGCGCTTCGGAGTGAAGGTGACGCAGTACATGGTCGGCTTCGGGCCGACGCTGTGGTCCCGCCGGCGCGGTGAGACCGAGTACGGCGTCAAGGCGATCCCGCTCGGCGGCTACGTGCGGATGGTCGGCATGTACGCGCCGCTCACCGCCGTGGTGGAGGAGCGCGTCGACGACGAGGCGCGCGCCCTCGAGGGAGACGCCGCTGCCGCTGGACGGGTGCGCCGGCAGCGGCGCCAGGGCCCGTTCGCGCAGATGGCCGCCGACGCCCGCGCCCAGGCCGCCGAGGAGGTCGTGCCCGGGGAGGAGCACCGCTCCTTCCACCGCCTGCCCGTGGGCAAGCGGGTCGTCGTCATGCTCGGCGGCCCCGTGGTCAACCTCGTCATCGCGACGGTGCTGCTCGGCGCCTACATCACGACCACGGGCCTGCCCCAGACCACGCCCGTGGTGAGCTCGGTCTCGCAGTGCGTGCTGCCCGCCGGCAGCGGGCAGACCGAGTGCGCCCCGGGCGACCCCGCCAGCCCGGCCGCCGAGGCGGGCCTGCAGCAGGGCGACCGGATCATCTCCGTCGACAGGATCGCCGCGGACGGTGACTGGACGCGCGTGCAGCAGGCCATCCGGGCCGCGGCCGACAGGACCGTGCCGATCGTCGTGGAGCGCGGCCGGCAGCAGCTCACCCTGCAGGCGCCCATCATCCCCAACCAGGTGGCGCGGGTGTCCTCCTCCGGTGCCGTCGAGACGGCGCCCGACGGCACCGTGCTCACCGACCGCGTGGGCTTCCTCGGCGTGACGCCGAGCGCCGAGGTGGTGCCCCAGCCGGTCACCGCCGTCCCGGGGTTCATGGTCGAGCAGACCTGGAGCGTCGCCAAGATCGTCCTGACGCTGCCGCAGCGCATGGTCGGGGTGGCCCAGGCCGCCTTCGGGGACGGCCCGCGCGACCCCAACGGGCCGATCGGCATCGTGGGCGTCGGTCGCCTCTCGGGGGAGATCGCGAGCAGCGACCTGTTCACGTCCACCGGGCAGCGCGTGGCCGCCATCGTGTCCGTGCTGGGCTCGCTCAACCTGGCGCTGTTCGTCTTCAACCTCGTGCCGCTGCTGCCGCTGGACGGCGGCCACGTGGCCGGGGCGCTGTGGGAGGGGGCCCGCCGCAAGGTGGCCTCCTGGCGCGGTCGCCCCGACCCCGGCCCGTTCGACCTCGCCAAGCTGCTGCCGGTCACCTACGCCGTCACGCTCGTGATCATCGCGATGTCGGGGCTGCTGCTGTACGCCGACGTGGTGAGGCCGATCACGCTGGGCTGATCCGCCCGCTGGTCCGCCACGAGCAGCACGGGAGCGGCGGGGGATACTGGTCGCATGGCATCGGTCCCGGTCAGCCTCGGCATGCCGAGCGTCAAGGAGGCGCCGCCCGTCCTGGCGCCGCGCCGCACCACCCGACAGATCAAGGTCGGCTCGGTGGGCGTCGGCAGCGAGTCGCCGGTGAGCGTGCAGTCCATGACGACGACGCCGACCACGGACATCAACGCCACGCTGCAGCAGATCGCGGAGCTCACCGCGTCGGGCTGCGACATCGTGCGCGTCGCGTGCCCCAGCCAGGACGACGCCGACGTCCTGCACATCATCGCCAAGAAGTCGCAGATCCCCGTGATCGCCGACATCCACTTCCAGCCGAAGTACGTCTTCACGGCCATCGAGGCCGGCTGCGCGGCCGTCCGGGTGAACCCCGGCAACATCCGCAAGTTCGACGACCAGGTCAAGGAGATCGCCCGCGCGGCGAAGGACCACGGCACGTCCATCCGCATCGGCGTCAACGCCGGGTCGCTCGACAAGCGGATCATGGACAAGCACGGCAGGGCCACCCCGGAAGCCCTCGTGGAGTCCGCGGTGTGGGAGGCCTCGCTCTTCGAGGAGCACGACTTCCACGACTTCAAGATCTCCGTGAAGCACAACGACCCGGTGGTCATGGTGCGCGCCTACGAGCTGCTCGCCGAGAAGGGCGACTGGCCCCTGCACCTGGGCGTCACCGAGGCTGGGCCCGCCTTCCAGGGCACCATCAAGTCCGCCACGGCCTTCGGCGCGCTGCTGAGCCAGGGCATCGGCGACACCATCCGCGTCTCGCTCTCCGCACCTCCCGTGGAGGAGGTCAAGGTCGGCCTCCAGATCCTGCAGTCGCTCAACCTGCGCGAGCGCAAGCTGGAGATCGTCTCCTGCCCCTCCTGCGGGCGCGCCCAGGTGGACGTCTACACCCTCGCCGACCAGGTCACGGCCGGTCTGGAGGGCATGAGCGTGCCGCTGCGCGTCGCGGTCATGGGCTGCGTCGTGAACGGCCCGGGCGAGGCCCGCGAGGCCGACCTCGGCGTCGCCTCCGGCAACGGCAAGGGCCAGATCTTCGTCAAGGGGCAGGTCATCAAGACCGTCCCCGAGCACGACATCGTCGCGACGCTGATCGAGGAGGCCAACCGCCTGGCCGCCGAGATGGGCGAGGTCGAGGGCGCCGCGCCGTCCGTCTCCGTCGGCTGACCAGCCGCCTGACCTCCCGCTCGACAGGGCTGCTCATCGGCTGGTGGCGGGCTGGTGGCGGGCTGGGCGGGCCGAACGGGAACCTCCCCGCTCGCGACCGCCCGGCAGACCGGCAGGATGCCGCTGTGTTCCGCAGCCCGCTGCGCGTCCTCGACGACGCCGACCGCGCCGACGTCCTCGCGCTGTGCGCGCAGGACCCGGTGGCGAGCATCTTCGTCACCAGCCGCGTCGCTGCGGTCGGCGCCGCGCCCGCGCGGCTGGGCGGGCAGCTGTGGGGCTGGGGAGGTCCTGGACGCCTGAGCGCCATCTGCTGGGACGGCGCCAACCTCGTCCCCGTGCTGAGCCCCTCGCTGGCGCCTGCCGAGCAGGCGCTCGCGCTGGACGCCTTCGCCGCCCGCGCCCGTCGTGTCGGGCGCCGCTGCTCGTCCCTGGTCGGCTCCGCCCCCGACGTCCTCGGGCTGTGGGAGCGGCTCCAGGGCAGCTGGGGCCCCGCCCGGGACGTGCGCCCCGACCAGCCGCTCATGGCCATCCGCACACCGCCGCTGGTGGCCCCCGACACCGCGGTCCGGCGCGCCACCACCGACGACCTCGACGTGCTGGTGCCCGCGTGCATCGCCATGTTCACCGAGGAGGTCGGCTACTCGCCGACCGCCGGTGACGGCGGTGCCACCTACCGCCGCCGCGTGGAGGAGCTCGTGGCCGCCGGCCGCTCCTACGTGCGCATCGAGGGCACCGGGAGCTCGCGCGAGGTGGTCTTCAAGGCCGAGCTCGGCGCCGTGGCCCCCGGGGTCGCGCAGGTGCAGGGCGTCTGGGTGCACCCCGAGCACCGCGGCCGCGGGATCGCCGAGCCGGGCATGGCCGCCGTCGTCCTGTCCACCCAGGTGGCCGGCTACCCGGTGGTGAGCCTCTACGTCAACGACTACAACACCCGCGCCATGCGCGCCTACGAGGCGGTCGGGTTCGAGAGGGTCGGCACCTTCGCCACCGTGCTGTTCTGAGCTGCACCCGGCCTGCTGGTCAGCGACGCCCTCCCGCAGCCACTACCGTCTGCTGGCCGCGCGGCACGGGCGGCGTCCAGCACGGGTGAGGGTGAGGGTTCGTGGCGAGCACGCGGGGGTTCTGGAAGCTGCACGGAGACGGGAGCGTCCCCGGCCCCGGGGCCGTGGTGGCCCCCGACGAGAGGCTCAGTTGGCCGCGGACGGTGGGCATCGGCGTCCAGCACGTGGTGGCGATGTTCGGGGCGACCTTCCTCGTGCCGCTCATCACCGGGTTCCCGCCGTCCACCACGCTGTTCTTCTCCGCTGTCGGCACGGCGCTGTTCCTGCTGCTCACGCGCGGCCGCCTGCCCAGCTACCTGGGTTCCAGCTTCGCGTTCATCGCGCCCATCAGCGCGGCGCAAGCCACCGGCGGGCCGGGCGCCGCTCTCGGCGGCGTCGTGCTCACCGGTGTGCTGCTGGCGCTGGTCGGCCTCGTGGTGCACCGCGCCGGCGCCGCGTGGATCGAGCGCCTGCTGCCGCCGGCGGTCACCGGGACCATCGTGGCGCTCATCGGGCTCAACCTGGCGCCCGCGGCGTGGACCAACGTCCAGGCCGGCCCCGTCACCGCCGTCGTGACGATCGCGGCGGTCGTGCTCGCGTCGGTGCTGTTCAGGGGGCTGCTCGGGCGGTTGTCGATCCTGCTCGGGGTGCTGGTCGGCTACCTGGTGGCCTGGCTGCGCGGCGAGGTCGACTTCTCGAAGGTGCGGGCCGCCGACTGGGTGGGCCTGCCGACGTTCTCCGCGCCCACCTTCGACGTCACCGTGCTCGCGGTCTTCGTGCCCGTGGTGCTGGTGCTGGTCGCGGAGAACGTCGGGCACGTCCGCTCCGTGGCCGCTCTCACCGGGCGCGACCTCGACCCGCTGACCGGCCGTGCGCTCATGGCCGACGGTCTCGCCACCACCCTCGCCGGGCTCGGCGGCGGCTCGGGCACGACCACGTACGCCGAGAACATCGGCGTCATGGCCGCCAGCCGCGTCTACTCCACGGCGGCCTACGCCGTGGCCGCCGCCACCGCCCTGCTGCTGTCGCTCAGCCCCAAGTTCGGGGAGGTCATCGCCAGCGTCCCCGCCGGGGTGCTCGGGGGCGCCGGCACGGTGCTCTACGGGCTCATCGGCGTGCTGGGCGCGCGGATCTGGGTGCAGGCCCGCGTCGACTTCTCCCGCCCCGCGGTCCTCACCAGCGCCGGCGTCGCGCTGATCATCGGCATCGCGAACTACACGCTGACCGTCGGCGACCTCACGCTCACCGGCATCGCGCTGGGCACGATCGCCGCCGTCGGCCTCTACCACCTCATGGCGGCGCTGGGCCGCTGGCGCGGCACCGACCCCGGCCCGTCTGAGCCTGCCACGCCCGCCTCGGCTCCCCGCCCCGACCTCGCCCGCTGACACCCGCTGACGACGTCCCGTCCAGCACGCCGGTCGCGTGACGCCGGACGTGCAGAAGTCCCTGTGGCCGGCCCCAGAGGGCGCATCGGCCGGGTTCTGCACGTCCGGCGACACCTGTGGACAAGATCCACAACTCCCGGTGCGCTCCGCCACGGTGATCACATGGACGTCGACGAGGTGTGCAGGGAGCTGTGGCGGCGCGGTGGCGTCGCCCTCCGAGCGGAGGTCGGGTGTGACTGGCGGGCGTTGGAGCGGGCGCTCGCCAGCGGCCGCGTGGTGCGTCTGGCACGGGGCACCTACGGGCTGTCCAGCGGGAAGGCGCCGCTGGCGGCCGCGGCAGCCGCCAGCGGTGTCGCCTCCCACGCCAGTGCGGCCCAGCTGTGGCTCATGGACCTGGTCACCGCGCCGCCGCTGCCGCACGTGACCGTGCCGCGCAACCGCAAGGCCACCGGCGGTCAGCTGGTGCGCCACTGGGCTGACCTCCCGCCCGACGACGTCGACGGCTGGGTCACCACGCCCCTGCGCACCGTCGTCGACTGCGCCCGGACCATGCCGTTCCCCGAGGCCCTGGCTGTCGGCGACTCGGCCCTGCGGCGCGGCCTGGTGAGCCGGGCCGACCTCCTCGACCGCGCGCAGGCCACGCACGGGGCGGGTCGCGCCGCCGTGCGGCGCGTCGCCGAGCACGCCTCCGAGCGTCCTGCCAATCCCTTCGAATCGGCGCTACGAGGCATCGCCCTCGACGCCGGCCTCACAGGCCTGCTGCCGCAGGTGTGGCTGGACGGCGAGTCCGGCAGCATCCGTCCCGACCTGATCGACCCGGCCCTGCGGCTCGTGGTCGAGGCGGACAGCTTCGAGTGGCACGGCCGGCGCTCCGCCCTCGCTGCTGACTGCCACCGGTACGACGAGCTGGTCGCCGACGGGTGGACGGTCCTGCGGTACGCGTGGGAGCAGGTGATGTTCGACCAGGCGTGGGTCTCGAGCACCTTGCAGCGGACCGCACGCCGGTGCGCTGTGACGGCCGACGTGCAGAAGTCGCTCAGCACGGCTGCCTGACCGCCCAGACGGGAGTTCTGCACGTCCGGCGTCACGGCGGTGCTGGCCTCCTCGGGACGCGCGGGCGGAGTGAGGGGCGGCACTAAGGTCGGGGGGTGCTGTTGAGGACCTCCACGCTGCTCCTGCGCACCCTGCGCGAGGACCCGGCCGACGCCGAGCTGGCCAGCCACAAGCTGCTCGTGCGCGCCGGCTACATCCGCCGCGCCGCCCCGGGCGGCTTCTCCTGGCTGCCGCTGGGCCTGCGGGTGCTCCGGAAGGTCGAGCGCATCGTCCGCGAGGAGATGGACGCCATCGGCGCCCAGGAGGTGCACTTCCCCGCGCTGCTGCCCAAGGAGCCCTACGAGGCGACCGGCCGGTGGGAGGAGTACGGCCCCAACCTCTTCAGGCTCCAGGACCGCCGCGGCGCCGACTTCCTCCTCGCGCCGACCCACGAGGAGATGTTCACGCTGCTGGTCAAGGACCAGTGCTCGTCCTACAAGGACCTCCCGCTGAGCCTGTACCAGGTCCAGACGAAGTACCGCGACGAGGCGCGGCCCCGCGCGGGCCTGCTGCGCGGCCGCGAGTTCGTCATGAAGGACAGCTACTCCTTCGACGTCGACGACGCCGGCCTGGAGAAGGCCTACCAGCGCCACCGCGAGGCCTACGTCCGCATCTTCGACCGCCTGGGCCTGGAGTACGTCATCGTCTCCGCGGTCTCCGGCGCGATGGGCGGCTCGGCCAGCGAGGAGTTCCTCCACCCCAGCCCGCAGGGCGAGGACACCTACGTCCGCTCCGCCGGCGGGTACGCCGCCAACGTCGAGGCCGTCACCACGGTCGCGCCCGAGCCGGTGAGGTGGGACGACGCACCCCCCGCCGTCGTCCGCGACACCCCGGACACCCCCACCATCGACACGCTGGTGGCGGTCTCCAACCAGCTGCACCCGCGCGAGGACCGTCCGTGGGAGGCCTCGGACACCCTGAAGAACGTCATCGTGCTGCTGCGCCACCCGGACGGCTCCACCGAGCCGCTGGCCGTCGGCGTGCCCGGTGACCGCGAGGTCGACGCGAAGCGCCTCGAGGCCGCGGTCTCGCCGGCCGCCGTCGAGCCGTTCGACGAGGCGCAGTTCGCCCAGCACCCCGAGCTGGTGAAGGGCTACATCGGCCCCGGCGGCCTGGGTCTGCGGCCCACCGGCGAGACCGGCGAGGACGGCCGGCCCGCCACCACCGGGATCCGCTACCTGCTCGACCCGCGCATCGCCCCCGGCACCGCGTGGATCACCGGCGCCGACCAGCCCGGCAAGCACGTCTACGGCCTCGTGGCCGGCCGCGACTTCACCGGCGACGGCACCATCGACGCCGCTGAGGTCCGTGACGGCGACCCCGCGCCGGACGGCTCCGGTCCGCTGGAGACCGCCCGCGGCATGGAGATGGGTCACATCTTCCAGCTGGGTCGCAAGTACGCCGAGGCCCTCGGCCTGCAGGTGCTCGACGAGAACGGCAAGCTCGTCACGGTCACCATGGGCTCCTACGGCGTCGGCGTCTCCCGCGCCGTGGCCGCCATCGCCGAGGCCGGCCACGACGAGCTGGGCCTGGTGTGGCCGCGCTCGGTCTCCCCGGTCGACGTGCACGTGGTCGTCGCGGGCAAGGACGCCGCGGTGGTCGAGGGCGGCGAGCGCCTCGCCGCCGAGCTCGTGGCCGCCGGCCTCGACGTGCTCCTGGACGACCGCCCCCGCGTCAGCCCGGGCGTGAAGTTCAAGGACGCCGAGCTCGTGGGCGTGCCGACCATCGTCACGGTGGGCAAGCGCCTGTCCGAGGGCGTGGTCGAGGTCCGCGACCGCGCCACCGGTGAGCGCACGGACGTGCCCGTCGGGGACGCCGCCCAGCACCTCGTCGCGCTCGTGCGCGGCTGACGCCCTGCTCGGGCTCGAGGGGCTGACCCCCGAGGTCTTCGCGCTGCTCCTGCTCGCCGCGCTCGCGGCCGGCTGGGTCGACGCGGTGGTGGGTGGCGGCGGGCTCGTCCAGCTGCCAGCCCTGCTGCTCGTGCCCGGCATCAGCCCGGTCCAGGCGCTCGCCACCAACAAGCTGGCGGGGTTCGCGGGGACGACGACGAGCGCCGTCACGTACGCCCGCCGCGTGCGGGTGGACCTGCGCACCGCCGTCCCCATGGCGCTGGTCGCGGGCCTGGCCGCGGCCGGGGGAGCGGCCCTGGCGCACTGGGTGCCGGCCGGTGCGCTGCGCCCGGTGGTGCTCGTGGCGCTGGTGGGCGTGGCGGCGTGGACCCTGCTGCGGCCGCCTCCGGCGGAGGCGGCGGCGCTGCGCTTCGACGGGCGCCGCCACACCGCGGCCGCCGCGGCGCTGGGAGGGCTCGTCGGGCTCTACGACGGTGCGCTCGGCCCGGGCACCGGCTCGTTCCTCGTGGCCGGGCTCGTCGGGCTCGGGTACGCCTTCCTGCCGGCCAGCGCCGTGGCGAAGGTCGTCAACGCCGCCACCAACCTCGGGGCGCTGGCGGTGTTCACCCTCGCCGGGTCCGTGGTGTGGGGGCTGGGCCTGTCCATGGCCGCCGCCAACGTGCTCGGCGGGTACCTGGGCGCCCGCACGGCCGTGGCCCGCGGCAGCGGCTTCGTGCGGGTGGTCTTCCTCGTCGTGGTGGGTGCGCTGGTGCTGCGGCTCGGCTGGCAGGTGCTCGAGCCCCTGCTCGGCTGACCCGTCCGGGTGGTCCGCGCGGCCGGTCCGTCCGCCGTGCCCCGCCTGGCCCCGGTGGGCGCGTCAGCGGCCTGACAGGCCGGGCAGCGCCACGAGGCCGGGCGTCCCCGCGGCCGTGCGCCACGAGTGCCAGCGCTGCGCCGCGAGCCGCAGCTGGTCCGCCGCGGCGTCGCGCCGCGCCCGGACCGCGGCGGCCACCACGTCGGCCCAGGCCGCGGCCGACGACCCCTCCAGCTGCTGCGCCAGGGCGAGCGCGCCGGCCGCGTCGGCGACGGGGGAGGGCAGCGCCCAGGCGGGCTGCGGGGCCGGCGGGGCGGCACCCAGGGCGAGCAGGTCGTCCCGCAGCTGCTCGACGAGGTCGGTGTGGACGCCCAGGGCGCTCACGGCCGCATCGCGCTGCGCCCCGGACAGCCGGACCGCGAGCACGCCGTAGCCGTACTGCGCCGCCTCCTCGACGGCGAGGGCGGCCACGAGCGCGCTCTGCTCACCGGACGCTGCGGCCGGCGTCGGGCTGGTGCCTGCCGACGGCGAGATCGGACCCGCTGCCGGTGAGGACGACGACGAAGGCGCCGCCGCGCCCTCCGGATCCGCGCCGGTGGCGGAGAGCACCCAGCTGCCCGCCACGTCGAGCCCGGCCGCCGCGCAGGCGAGCAGCCGCGCGGTCCCTCCGGCCACGTCGGCGAGGTCGGAGGAGGCCGTGGTGGCTGCGGCGGCGAGGAGCTGCGACACCTGCTGGACCCCTCGCCCGGCTCCCGGGGAGGAGGCGCCGGTGCTGGGCGGGGCGCTCCCGGGCGGGCTGCTCGTCGAGGTCGAGGTCGAGGTCGAGGTGGGGGCGCCGGTGGCGGGGGAGGTGGACGGCGCGGGCTCGCCCAGCGCGGTCAGCTGCTCGCCCAGCGCGGAGCGCAGCGGGCCGGCGAGCGCCTCGTCGAGGCCGCCGACCTGCGCCAGGACGGCGCTCACGGCCGCGGCAGCAGCCCGCACCGCCAGCTCGTCGGGGCCGGGGGGCGGGGTCGTGGGCGGCGGGTCGCCTCCGAGGGGCTGCACCCGCAGCCGCCCCCACGGTGTCGAGCAGCCGGCCAGCGCCGCGGCGGCGGAGGCGGACAGGGCAGCCAGCACGGCGCGCCGCGAGGGGGAGGTCGGCACGCCTGGTGATCCTGCCACCGCCGGACGGGGCCCGAGGCGCTCTGGGCACCCCCGCGCGGCGACTAGGGTTCTCGGGTCGCCGTCGTGCCCGGGCCCAGCCCGAGGCTGACCGCGCGATCGCTGCTCAGCCCTCGAGAACCCAGGAGTCCCGGTGCCAGCCCCCCAGGCCGTGCACGACCGCGTCGTCGCCGCCGTCCAGCCCGCCGTCACCAGCAGCGGCCTCGTGCTGGAGGAGGTCGAGCTCGCCCGCGCCGGTGCCCGCACCGTGGTCCGCGTGGTGGTCGACCTCCCCGACGACGCCGTGGGCGCGGTCTCCTCCGACCAGCTCGCCGCGGTCTCGCGCGCCGTCAGCGCCGCGATGGACTCCGTGGACGGCGTCCTCGGAGACCGGCCGTACGTGCTCGAGGTCGGTTCGCCCGGGGTGTCCCGTCCGCTCACCGAGCGGCGCCACTGGTCTCGGGCGCGCACCCGCCTCGTGGCGGTGCCGGTGGCGGGCGTCGCCACCACGGGCCGCGTGCTGGACGTCGACGACGAGGGCGTGCTGCTCGACGTGGACGGCGAGCAGCGCCGCGCGCCCTGGGAGCAGCTGGGCACCGGGCGCGTGCAGGTGGAGTTCGGCCGCTCCGCCCAGAGCGGCTCGGACGACGCCGACGACGCCGACGCCGACCTGGCCGACGACGCAGACGACGAGCTGGACGAGGACGAGGACTGACGTGGACATCGACATGGCGGCGCTGCGCGCCGTGGAGCGCGAGCGCGAGATCCCCCTCGAGGTGCTGGTGACGGCCATCGAGCAGGCGCTGCTCGTGGCCTACCACCGCACCGAGGGCTCCGAGCCCCGCGCGCGGGTGGAGCTCGACCGCAAGACCGGCCACGTGGTGGTGCTCGCCGCCGAGGTCGACGAGTCCGGGAAGGTGCTGCGCGAGTTCGACGACACCCCCAAGGACTTCGGCCGCGTGGCCGCCGGCACCGCGCGCCAGGTGATCTTCCAGCGCCTGCGGGCGGCTGAGGACGAGCAGGTGCTCGGGGCCTTCGCCGGCCGCGAGGGCGACGTCATCAGCGGCGTGGTCCAGCAGGGCCACGACCCCCGGCTGGTGCACCTGGAGGTGGGTGGCGTCGAGGCCTTCATGCCGCCCAGCGAGCAGGTGCCGGGGGAGACCTACGCGCACGGGCAGCGCCTGCGCGCCTTCGTCGTGTCGGTGCGCCGCACGCCCAAGGGCCCCGCGATCACCGTCTCGCGCACCCACCCCGACCTGGTCCGCGCGCTGTTCGCGCTGGAGGTGCCGGAGGTCGCCGACGGCACCGTGGAGATCATGGCGCTGGCCCGCGAGGCCGGGCACCGCACGAAGGTGGCCGTCCGCGCCACTCGTGCGGGCGTCAACCCCAAGGGTGCGTGCATCGGCCCGATGGGCGCCCGCGTGCGCGCCGTCATGACCGAGCTGCACGGCGAGAAGATCGACATCGTGGACTGGGACGACGACCCGGCCCGCTTCGTCGGCAACGCGCTGTCGCCGTCGCGCGTGGTGTCCGTGGAGGTGGTCGACGCCGCCGCCCGCGCCGCGCGCGTCGTCGTCCCCGACTTCCAGCTGTCCCTGGCGATCGGCAAGGAGGGGCAGAACGCCCGCCTCGCCGCTCGGCTGACCGGGTGGCGCATCGACATCCGCTCCGACGCCGAGACCACCCCCGGCGGGAACCGCGCGGAAGCCTCCGGGCGCCGGGAGCGTTAGACTGTGGGTGCCGGCCTCTCCGCCGTGCACCAGACCACCCTGCGCGCAGCTCGTCCTGAGCCGCAGCGGACGTGCGTCGGGTGCCGCCAGCGGGGTGACCGGTCGCGGTTGCTGCGCGTCGTCGCGGACCGGAGCGGAGGCCCATCGGTCCTCCTCCCCGATCCCGGTGCCCGGCTGCCGGGGCGGGGAGCCTGGTTGCACCCCGAGCCGGCCTGCCTGGACCTCGCGGAGCGCCGGCGTGCGTTCCCGCGGGCCCTGCGCCTACCGGGGCCGATCGACGCCGGTGCCGTCCGGGAGCACCTGCAGCAGCAGGCGGAACCACCGCACCACGAGCATTCCCAGTCCGACCGACCGACGAGAACCGAGAGCGGGTCATCACCCTGATGGGCATCCGATGAGCCTCCAGCGATGAGCACCCCCCAGTACTGACCACGGTCCGAGCCTCTCCGGCCCGGACCGGACGAGGAGAGATGTGGCAAAGGTCCGTGTGTACGAGCTCGCCAAGGAGTTCGGAGTAGAGAGCAAGGCGCTCATGTCCAGGCTGCAGGACATGGGTGAGTTCGTGAAGTCCCCCAGCTCGACCATCGAGCCGCCGGTCGTGCGCAAGCTGAAGTCGGAGTACGCCGCCGCCAACGGTGGTGGGTCCTCCGCCGCGGCGCCGTCCGCGCCCGCGCGCCAGGCACCGACGCCGGGAGCCGTGCGCCCCGGCCCGCGCGCTGCCGTCCCTGCGGCACCGTCGGCCCCCGCGCCCTCGGCGCCCTCCCCGGCGGCCAGCGCCCCCTCGGCCCCGGCGCCCAGCGCCCCGGCCGCCCCGCAGCCCGGGCCCGCCCGTCCGGCTGCCGCTCCGTCCCCGGCGTCACCCGCCGCTCCGGCTGCCCCGGTCCGCCCGGCGGCGGCCTCCGCGGCGCCCGCCGCCCCGAGCGCTCCGGCCCCGGGCCGTCCCGCTCCGGGCGGGTCGTCCCCGCGTCCGGGTGCTCCCGGTGCGCCGGCCGCGCCGGGTCGTCCCGGTCCTGGCGGCCAGGCTCCGCGGCCGGGGGCTCCCGGTGCCCCCGGCGGGGCCCGTCCCGGCGCCCCGGCGCGCCCGGGCAACAACCCCTTCGCGCCCAGCCAGGGCATGCGCGGTGGCGCTCCGCGTCCCGGCGCGCCCCGTCCGGGCAACAACCCCTTCGCGCCCAGCCAGGGCATGCGCACGGGCTCCCCGCGGCCGCAGGCCCCGGGTGGTCCGGCCGGTGCCCCCGGTGCCCCCGCCGCGGGTGCCGGCGACCGTCCGGGCGGCCCCCGTCCCGGCGGTCCCCGTCCGGGCGGTCCCCGTCCGAACCCCGGCATGATGCCGGGCCGCTCCAGCGTCGGCCGTCCGGGCGCCCCCGCCCGCGGCGGCGCTCCGGGCCGTCCCGGCGGCCCCGGTCGCCCGGGTGGTCCCGGTGGTGGCGGCGCTCCGGGTCGTCCCGGCGGTGGTCCCGCCGGTGGTGGCTTCGGCAAGGGCGGTCGCGGTCGCGGTGGCACGCAGGGCGCGTTCGGCCGCTCCGGCGGCCGTCCCGTCCGCGGGCGCAAGTCCAAGCGCGCGAAGCGCCAGGAGTTCGAGGCGATGCAGGCCCCGAGCGTCGGCGGTGTGCAGGTCCGCCGCGGTGACGGCACGACCGTCATCCGGCTGCGCCGCGGCGCCTCGCTGACCGACTTCGCCGAGCGCATCGACGCCAACCCCGCGTCGCTGGTGACGGTGCTGTTCCACCTCGGTGAGATGGCCACCGCCACGCAGTCCCTCGACGAGGACACCTTCCGCACCCTGGGTGCGGAGCTCGGCTACGACGTCCAGATCGTGTCGCCGGAGGACGAGGAGCGCGAGCTGCTCGCCGGCTTCGACATCGACCTCGACGCCGAGCTCGAGGCCGAGGACGACGACGACCTGGCGCCCCGTCCGCCGGTGGTCACGGTCATGGGCCACGTCGACCACGGAAAGACCAAGCTGCTCGACGCGATCCGCTCCACCGACGTGGTGGCGGACGAGGCCGGCGGCATCACCCAGGCGATCGGCGCGTACCAGGTGCGCACCGAGCACGAGGGTGAAGAGCGCGCCATCACCTTCATCGACACCCCGGGCCACGAGGCGTTCACCGCCATGCGCGCCCGCGGTGCGCAGGTGACGGACATCGCGATCCTCGTGGTCGCGGCGGACGACGGCGTGATGCCCCAGACGATCGAGGCCCTCAACCACGCGCAGGCCGCCGGCGTGCCGATCGTGGTGGCGGTCAACAAGGTCGACAAGGAGGGGGCGAACCCCGACAAGGTCATGCAGCAGCTGACCGAGTACAACCTGGTGGCCGAGCAGTACGGCGGCGACACCATGTTCGTGCAGATCAGCGCGCTGAAGCGCCAGGGCATCGACGACCTCCTCGAGGCCGTCCTGCTCACCGCCGACGCGGCGCTCGACATGCGGGCCAACCCCGACAAGGACGCCCGCGGCGTGGCCATCGAGGCCCACCTCGACAAGGGCCGCGGTCCCGTGGCCACCGTCCTGGTGCAGTCCGGAACCCTGCGCGTCGGCGACGCGATCGTGGCGGGCAACGGCTTCGGCCGCGTCCGCGCGATGCTCGACGAGCACGGGCAGCCGGTCGACGAGGCGACGCCCTCGCGGCCCGTGCTGGTGCTCGGCCTCACGGCCGTCCCCGGCGCCGGTGACACCTTCCTGGTGGCCCCGGACGACCGCACGGCCCGCCAGATCGCCGAGCGCCGCGAGTCGGCCGCCCGCGCCGCCAGCCTGGCGAAGCGCCGCAAGCGCATCAGCCTGGAGGACCTCAACGAGGCCCTGGCCGCCGGCAAGGTCGAGACCCTCAACCTCATCCTCAAGGGCGACGGGTCCGGCTCGGTCGAGGCACTGGAGGACGCGCTGCTCGGCATCGAGGTCAGCGACGACGTCGAGCTGCGGATCATCCACCGCGGCGTGGGTGCCATCACCCAGAACGACGTCAACCTGGCCACGGTCGACAACGCCGTGATCATCGGGTTCAACGTGCGTCCTGCCGAGCGCGTGGCCGACCTGGCCGAGCGCGAGGGCATCGACATGCGCTACTACTCGGTGATCTACCAGGCCATCGACGACGTCGAGCAGGCCCTGCGCGGCCTCCTCAAGCCGGAGTTCGAGGAGGTGCAGCTCGGCACCGCCGAGGTGCGCGAGGTGTTCCGCTCCTCCAAGTTCGGCAACATCGCGGGCTGCCTCGTGCGCAGCGGCACCATCCGCCGCAACACCAAGGCGCGCCTCACCCGCGACGGCGTGGTGGTCGGCAACGACCTCACCATCGAGTCGCTGCGGCGGTTCAAGGACGACGCGACCGAGGTCCGTGACGGCTTCGAGTGCGGTATCGGCCTGGGCAGCTTCAACGACGTCAAGGAGGGCGACGTCATCGAGACGTTCGAGATGCGGGAGAAGCCCCGCGTCTGACCCGTCATCACCGTGATCATGGGCGGTCGGCCACCTCAGGGTGGTCGGCCGTCCACGGTCACGGTCGGGTCTCCAGCGCGGAGCGGCACACCGTGTACGTAGGTGCTCTCGTGGTCGACCTGCTCCTGGGCGACGTCCACTCCCTCAAGCACAAGCGGGCCGTGGTGCGCCCGCTGCTCGCCCAGCTCAAGCGGCTGGAGGTCAGCGCCGCGGAGACCGGCCACCAGGACCTGCACCGCAGGGCCGAGCTGTCGGTGGGCGTCGTCGCCGGCGACGACGCCCACCGACAGCGGGTGCTGGACGCCGCCGAGCGGGTCGTCCTGGACGACCCGGAGGTGCAGCTCCTCTCCGCCCACACGATGATCCACAGCGACGACGACTGATCCGCTCCACCCGGGGCGGCACGAACCACCTGGAGGTAGCCGTGGCCGACCCGGCACGCGCCCGCAAGCTCGCCGACCGCATCAAGGTCGTCGTCGCCGAGACCCTCGAGCGCCGCATCAAGGACCCGCGCCTCGGCTTCATCACCATCACCGACGCCCGCGTCACCGGTGACCTGCAGCACGCGACGGTCTTCTACACCGTCTACGGCGACGACGAGGCGCGCGCCAGCACCGCTGCGGCCCTCGCCAGCGCCAAGGGCGTGCTGCGCTCGGAGGTGGGGCGGCGCACCGGGGTGCGGCTCACCCCGACCCTGGAGTTCATCCCCGACGCGCTGCCGGAGACCTCCGCGCACTTCGACGACGTGCTCGTGAAGACGGCTGCCCGGGACGCCGAGGTGGCCGCGCTGGCCACCGGTGCCAGCTACGCGGGCGAGGCCGACCCGTACCGCAAGCCCGTCGAGGACTCCGAGGACGGCGACGAGGACGAGGACGACGAGAGCGACGCCTCCGAGCAGGACTCCGACGGCGACGGCGCGCCCGTGGAGCCGTCGGCGCGCTGAGCGCTGGCGAGCAGCTCGGCGGCCCGCGCCGGGCGGCCGTGGAACGGCCCCTGGGCGAGGGGGCAGCCCAGGGCGGTGAGGAGGTCGGCCTGCTCGGCGCTCTCCACGCCCTGGGCCACGGCCACCAGGCCGAGGGACGAGCACACCGCCAGGAGCGACTGGAGCAGGGTCCTGCGGCGCGCTGAGGTGGTGGCGGTCGCCAGCAGGGACGGGTGCATGCGGAGGAAGTCGGCAGGCACCTCGTCGAGGCGGGTCACGGGAGAGCCGACGGCGCCGAAGCCGTCCACCGCCACGCGCACCCCCGCCTCGCGCAGGCGGTGCAGCGCGGCCACGGCTGCTCCCGATCCCACCTCCAGCACGTCCTCCGCGACGGAGACGACCGCGTGGTGCGGCGACCACCCGGCCTCGCCGAGGACCGCGAGCACTCCGTCGGCGTAGCCGGCGGTCACGAGCTCGCGACCCGAGGCGCCCACCACCAGGGCCAGGTCGTCACCCTGCTGCTGCCGCACCGCGGCGGCCTCCGCACACGCCGTGCGGAGCGCGAACGCCCCGAGCTCGGCGACCAGCCCCGTGCTCTCGGCGACGGCGAGGAGGTCGGCCGGGGCGATGCTGCCGCGCGAGGGGTGGTCCCACCGCACGACGGCCTCCACGGCCACCAGGGACCCATCACCGACCGAGACCACGGGGTCGAGCAGCACGTGCAGACCGCTGCCGGCGGGCGCCTCGAGGGCGGTGGCCAGGTCGCGTGACAGGTGCTGGCTGGCTGCGTCGCCGAGCACGACGCGGTTGCGACCGCCCTGCTTCGCCTCGTACAGGGCCGCATCGGCGCGGTGGAGGACGTCGCCCGTGCTCTCGCCGCCGAGGTGCCCGACGAGGCCGATGGACAGCGGGTGGCGAACCCTGGCGTGAGCGGCCCGGACCGCGGCAGCGGCGACGTCGTCGTCGAGGTGGGGGAGCAGCAGCACGAACTCGTCCCCGCCGGGACGACCGACCACGGTGGTGGGCGGGAGGGCGCGGCGCAGGTCCTGGGCGATGGCCCGCAGCAGGGCGTCGCCGCTGGCGTGCCCCTGGGAGTCGTTGACGGCCTTGAACCTGTCGACGTCCACGAGAGCCACCGCCAGCGGGGTGCCGGTGCGCTCGGCCTCGGTGAGCGCCGCGTCGAGGGCGTCGTCGACGCCGCGGCGGTTGAGCAGCCCGGTCAGCGGGTCGCGGCTGGCCTTGGAGGCCCGGTCGGCCAGGTCCCCGACCACCACGGCGATCGCCACGAGCACCACGAGCAGCGCGGCGGTGGTCCCGAGCGGGACGCCCCGGACGATCAGCGCCGTGGCGCCGGCGGTCAGCAGCAGGCCGAGCTGGGCGAGGGCGGGCCCGCCGGCGAAGTAGTAGTACACGTCGACGGCGACGAAGGTGAAGACGGCCGCGACCACGCACGCGGTGAGCGGGTCCGGCGCCGCGACCACGGCCACGGCGACGAGCAGCGAGCCCGCCGCCACGAGGGCGTGCACCCACGACAGCGGCAGCAGCGAGCCCCACCGCAGCACGGCGGCGCCTGTGACCAGTGCGGTGGCCGCGGCCGCGAAGAGCACCAGCGACCCGGCGGGGTCGTCGAGGGCGCCCAGGAAGACGGCCAGGCCACCCGCGGTGTAGAGCGTCCCGGTGGTGGTCGCGAGGACGTGGCGGGTGGCGACGTCGGGTCGCCGAGCGGGGCCTGTCTTCTCCACGTCCCACCGTCGGACGGCGGCGCGGGGCGCTGGAGCCCGGCGGCCGGCGACCACCCGGACGGCGGTCGGTAGCGTGCCGGGGTGCCGGCCCAGCAGAAGTCCGCCCCGACCGCCCAGCCCGCTCGGACCCGGCGCGAGCCTGCTCCCAGCGGCCTGGTGGTGGTGGACAAGCCGGCGGGCATGACCAGCCACGACGTCGTCTCCCGGGTGCGCCGGGCCGCTGGGACCCGCCGCGTCGGGCACGCCGGCACCCTGGACCCCAGCGCCACGGGGGTGCTGGTGGTGGGCGTCGAGCGGGCCACCCGCCTGCTGACCCACCTCGTGGGCGCCGAGAAGGAGTACCTGGCCACCGTCCGGCTCGGGGTGGCCACGCACACCGACGACGCCGAGGGGGACGTGCTCGCTCGGACGGACGCGTCCCACCTGGGCCGCGCCGACGTCGAGCGCGCCGTCGCAGCCCTCACGGGCGCCTTCGACCAGGTGCCGAGCACCGTCAGCGCCAAGAGGGTCGACGGGCAGCGCGCCCACGCCCTCGTCCGCGCCGGCCAGGAGGTGGTGCTGGAGGCGCGTCCCGTCGTCGTGAGCGCCTTCGAGGTGCTCGACGTGCGCCCCGCCCGCGACGAGCGGGCCCCCGAGGTCGCGGCGCTGGACGCCGACGTCCGGGTGGTCGTGAGCTCCGGCACCTACGTGCGGGCGCTCGCCCGCGACGCCGGCACGGCGCTGGGGGTCGGGGGGTCGCTGACGGCGCTGCGCCGCACGCGCGTCGGGGTGTTCGACGTGGACGGCGCAGTGCCCCTCGACCGCCTGCTGGAGGACGGCGCGGCGCCCCACCTGCTGGGCCTCGCCGAGGTCGCGCGGCGCGTCTTCCCGGTCGCCGAGGTCGACGCCGCCCTGGCGCGCCGCCTGGCGATGGGGCAGCGCCTGGCGGTGGCGCAGGTCGACCTGCCCGACGCCGCGGGAGGGCCGGTGGCGGCGCTCGGTCCGTCGGGCGAGCTGGTGGCGCTGGTGGAGGAGCGAGACGGAGCGGTGCGCCCCGTGCTCGTGCTCAGCGACCCGGCTGCGCCGGGAGGTGCGGACCAGCCGGGCTGACGAGGCGGGGCACCAGCGCCCGCACCGCGGTCACGAGGTCGTCCACGGCGTCGGCGTCTCCGCACAGGTGGCGCAGCAGCCCGAGCTGGAACGCGCCGTCGACGCAGGCGTAGACGGCGTCGGGCCCCAGCGCCGGGGACGTGCCGCTCAGCTCCGCGTAGCGGGCGACCACCGCCCAGACCATCGCCGACAGGGTCGCGTCGATCTCGAGCACGTCGGCGCGCAGCGCCGGCTCGACCATCGCCTGCGACCGCACGTCGTACCAGAGGCGGTGCTGGGCGGCCTCGGCGCGAGCCGTGCTCGCGAGCGCGTCCGAGAACCCCTCGAGGAGCTGCTCCGCCGTCGCGGCTCCCGCCAGGACGTGGTCGTAGCGATGCACGCAGACGGCGTTGTAGCGGCGCACCGCGTGCGTGATGAGGTCGAGGCGGTCGTCGAAGTAGTAGTGGAGCACCCCGTGGGAGAAGTCGGTGTTGGCGGCGATCTCCCGCAGGCTGGTCCGGGCGTAGCCCAGGTCGGCCAGGGTGGTCAGCGCCGCGTCGGCCAGCTCGTCGCGCCGGCGGGCGACCTTCGGGGAGCTCCTGTCGGCCGTCGGGGAGCGCGGCGCTGGAGCCGGTGCCACCTCCACGGCGTCCGCAGCGTCCACACCCCCAGTGTGCGGCAGCGGTCTCGTCGGCGACCACTGGACGCCCGTCCGACGATCTCTTGACGAGTGTCCAAGGACGTCTCTAGCGTTCGAGGCGCCCGCACCGCCGCGGGCCCTCCACGACGACGTGAGAGCAGGGAGTCCCCCGTGGGCAGCACCGTCGACCTGACCGGCAAGACCGCCCTCGTCACCGGAGCCGCGCGCGGCTTCGGGGCGACCACCGCCACGGCCCTCGCCGGGGCGGGCGCCTCCGTGCTCCTCACCGACGTCCTGGACGACCTGGGCCGTGAGACGGCCGAGTCGGTCGGCGCGGTGGCGGCCGAGCGGGGGGCGCGGGCGGTGTTCCAGCACCTCGACGTCACCGATGACGCCGGCTGGGAGGCCGCGACCTCCGCGGCCGTGCAGCAGCTCGGCGGTCTCGACGTCGTGGTGAACAACGCCGGCGTGGAGATCACGCGCCTCGTCGTCGACGCCGACCCCGCCGAGCTCGAGACGATGTTCAGGGTCAACGTCATCGGCACCACGCTCGGCACCAAGCACGCCTTCCGCACGATGCGCCCGGGCGGGGCGGCGGGGTCGGGCGGGGCCGTGGTCAACATCTCCTCGGTCGCCGCGACCATCGCCTTCCCCGGCATCGCCGGGTACTCGGCCTCGAAGTCCGCCGTGGACCGGCTCACCCGGGTGGCGGCCGCCGAGTCCGGGCGCCTGGGCTACGGGGTGCGCGTCAACTGCGTCTACCCCGGTCTGGTCCCCACGGAGATGGGCGTGAAGCTGGCGGTGGAGACCTCCGCGCTCGGCCTGTTCGAGAGCCCGGACGCCGCCGTCGCCGCCGTCGTCGGGCTCACCCCGCTGGGACGCCTCGGCGAGCCCGCCGACATCGCCGACGTGGTGCTCTTCCTCGCCAGCGACGCCTCCCGCTTCATGACCGGCGCGGGGGTCCCCGTCGACGGCGGGATGGGGATGTAGGCGGACCGGTCGGCCCTGGCAGCGCCCGCGCCGGGCACCTACCCTGGGGCCACGCCCGCGCGACGACGCCGGGCGGCGCGACCGGGAGGCCCAGTGACGGTGACGGTGGAGGCGCGGCGGCGCCGCGCCGAGATCGCCTCGGCGCGCGGAGCGCACCCCGCTCCCGCCGCCGGTCCGGCAGCGGTGCGCGAGGAGATCCGCGCCAGCTGGGCGAGGTCCGCGGCCACCGTGGCCCCCGACCTGGACGTCGCCCCGATGTCGGACCCCGACGACGTCGAGCGCGTCTGGCGCGGTTCCCCGCTGCAGCACGCCGTGCGCGTCATGGGGCCGCAGCTGGAGCGGGCCGCCGAGGACGGCGACCTCGTGGTCGCCGTGACCGACGCCTCGGCGCGCATCCTGTGGACCTCCGCCGGGCGGGTGATGCGCCGCCGGGCCGAGTCCGTGGGGTTCGCCCCCGGTGGCCGGTGGGACGAGGCCAGCGTGGGCACCAACGCCCTCGACCTCGCGCTGCGCACCGGGCAGCTGTCCACGGTGTGGTCGGCCGAGCACTTCGCCCACGCCGTCGAGGGCTGGGTGTGCTGGGCGGCCCCGGTCTACGACGAGCGCACCGGCCGCGCCCTCGGCGTCGTCGACCTCTCCACCACCTGGGACCGGGCGCAGCCGCTGGGACCGGCGACGGCCGGGGCCCTGGCGCAGCTGGTGCAGCACGCCGCCTCCACCGCCCGGTCCCGCTCCGACGGCCCGGACGGCCCTGCGGGACCGGTCGGTGCCACCGGCGGGCTCGCGGTGCAGGTGCTCGAGCTGCGGCTGCTCGGAGCGGGGGAGGCCCGCCTCGGTGGGCGGCGCCTGCAGCTGACGCGCCGCCAGCTGGAGGTCCTGGCGCTGCTCGCGCTGCACCCGGAGGGGATGTCCCTGCCGGAGCTGCACGCCTCCCTCTACGGCGACGCGCCGGTCACCACGTCGACCCTCAAGGCCGAGGTCAGCCACGTGCGCGCGGCGCTCGGCGGCGCCCTGACCTCGCGGCCCTACCGCCTCGCCCTGCCGGTGCGCACCGACGTCGACGCGGTGCTCGACGCCGTCGCCCAGGGGGAGCCGACCGCCGCCGCGGAGCGCTACGGCGGGGAGCTGCTGGCGGGCACGGAGTCTCCCGAGCTGCGCCAGCACGCCAGCTACGTCACCTGCGCGGTGCGGGAGGCGCTGCTGGCCGCACCCGCCGCCGAAGCGGCGCTGCGGTGGGCGCGCACCTGCCCGTGGGACGCCGAGGTGCTGTCGGCGGCGCTGGCGGCGGTGCCGGCGGGCGAGCCGTCCCGGGCGCTGCTCGCGGCGCGCCTGGCCGCCGCCGACCTCTGAGCGGAGCCCGCCGGGCCGACCAGCCGATCGACCAGACCGACCAGCCACCAACCGACGGCCAACCTCGTCTGAGTCAGCATCGGGGCATCCCCTCCCGGGGAGCACGACACTGAGGTCGAGCAGGAGGTTCGCGATGGCCTACGCCCAGCCCGGCACCGACGGCGCACTCGTCAGCTTCGACGAGCGCTACGACAACTACATCGGCGGCAAGTGGGTCCCGCCGGTGGAGGGCCGGTACTTCGACAACGTCTCGCCCGTCACCGGGCACGTGTTCACGCACGTCGCGCGGTCCACCAAGGCCGACGTCGACCTGGCCCTGGAGGCGGCGCACGGCGTCGCTCAGACCTGGGGCCGCACGAGCCCCGCGCAGCGCGCCAACACCCTCAACAAGATCGCCGACCGCCTCGAGGAGCACCTCGAGGAGCTCGCCGTCGCCGAGACGTGGGACAACGGCAAGGCGGTCCGCGAGACGCTCAACGCCGACCTGCCGCTCGCGGTGGACCACTTCCGCTACTTCGCAGGGTGCATCCGCGCCCAGGAGGGCGGCATCTCGCCCATCGACGACTCCACGGTGGCGTACCACTTCCACGAGCCGCTGGGCGTGGTCGGGCAGATCATCCCCTGGAACTTCCCGATCCTCATGGCCGTCTGGAAGCTCGCGCCGGCGCTCGCCGCGGGCAACTGCGTGGTGCTGAAGCCCGCCGAGCAGACGCCGTGGTCGATCCTCAAGGTGGTCGAGCTCATCGGCGACCTGCTGCCCGACGGCGTGCTCAACGTGGTCAACGGCTTCGGCGCCGAGGCGGGCAAGCCGCTGGCGTCCTCGGACCGGATCGCCAAGATCGCCTTCACGGGTGAGACGACGACGGGGCGGCTGATCATGCAGTACGCCTCGCAGAACCTCATCCCGGTGACGCTGGAGCTGGGCGGCAAGAGCCCCAACGTCTTCATGCCCGACGTCATGGCCGCGGACGACAACTTCCTCGACAAGGCGCTCGAGGGCTTCGCGATGTTCGCCCTCAACCAGGGCGAGGTCTGCACCTGCCCGTCGCGCGCCCTCGTGCACGAGTCCATCTACGACGAGTTCATGGACCGCGCCACGAAGCGCGTGGAGGCCATCGTCTCGGGCGACCCGCTCGACACCGCCACGATGATCGGCGCGCAGGCCAGCAACGACCAGCAGGAGAAGATCCTCAGCTACCTGCAGATCGGCCGCGAGGAGGGCGCCACCGTGCGCACCGGCGGTGGCAGGCGCTCCGTGGACGGCTTCCCCGACGGCTACTACGTGGAGCCGACGATCTTCGAGGGCTCCAACTCCATGCGCATCTTCCAGGAGGAGATCTTCGGCCCGGTGGTCTCGGTGACCAGGTTCTCCGACGAGGACGACGCCCTGCGCATCGCCAACGACACGCTCTACGGCCTGGGCGCCGGCGTGTGGACCCGCGACGCCAACACCGCCTACCGCCTGGGCCGCGGCATCCAGGCCGGCCGGGTGTGGGTGAACAACTACCACGCCTACCCGGCGCACGCCGCGTTCGGCGGGTACAAGCAGTCGGGCATCGGCCGCGAGAACCACAAGATGATGCTCGACCACTACCAGCAGACCAAGAACATGCTGGTCAGCTACTCGCCGGACAAGCTCGGCTTCTTCTGATGGAGCCTGCTCCAGGAGCGGCCGCCGCCTCGCGGGTGGACATCACCCCCGAGGCGGCGGCCCTGGTCGCGCAGCTCGCCGAGCAGCACGGGCCGGTGATGTTCCACCAGTCCGGCGGCTGCTGCGACGGCTCGTCGCCGATGTGCTTCCCCGACGGCGACTTCATCACCTCCGAGGCCGACGTGCTGCTGGGGGAGGTGGCCGGGGCGCCGTTCTGGATGTCGGCGTCGCAGTACGAGTACTGGAAGCACACGCACCTCACCGTCGACGTGGTCAAGGGCCGCGGCGCCGGGTTCAGCCTGGAGGCGCCGGAGGGCGTGCGGTTCCTCATCAGGTCCCGGCTGCTCACCGACGAGGAGGTCGCGCTCGCCGTGCCGTCGCGCGGCGGTGGGGACTAGCGCCGTCGTCGTCGTGGTCGTGCAGGAGACCCGCACCTGAGAGCCCGGGACGCGGGTCTCCTGCATGATCGCCAGCGGGTGCTCGGCGACGACGACGGATACGGTCGACGCACTGACGCCGACCCACGACGGAGCGCCCCCGTGAGCACCCCGCCCCCGCACGACCCGTACGCACCGCGACCGTCGGGCGACGTCCCGGAGGCGCTGCCTCCGCAGCGGTTCGACACCGTCCCCTTCACGCCGGGACCCCAGCAGGGGTTCCAGCAGGGGCCGCCGCAGCCGCCGCCGGTCCGGGCCCCGCGTCCCCGCGGCGGCTTCCGGCGCGGGTTCGGCCTGGGGCTCGGCGCCAGCCTGGGCGCGGGTCTGGTGCTCGGAGGGATCGCGGTGGTCGCCGGAGGCGCGCTCGTCGTCGCCCTCGTCGCAGGAGCGGCCTCGGTCGCCGGGTCCGCGGGTGGCGTCGCGGGCGAGCCGGCCAGCGAGACGGTCTGGGGAGACCCCGCGGCCACCGGCCGCCTGCTCGCCGTGCCCGTGACGGGGACGATCCTCGGCGGCACCGGTGACGGTTCGACGTTCGGGGCTGCGACCTACGGCTACGACGTGGCGCGGACCATCGACCTGCTCGGTCCCGACGACGCCGACGGCCTCCTGCTCGAGATGAACACCCCCGGCGGGACGATCCACGGCTCCCGGGCGATCGCCGACGCCGTGGAGCGCTACCAGAAGCGCACCGGCCACCCCGTGACCGCCTTCGTGCAGGGCCTGTCGGCCTCGGGCGGCATGTACGCCATGGCCGGCGCCGACGAGGTGCTCGTCGACCACGGCAGCCTGGTCGGCAGCATCGGCGTGGTCTCGGGCCCCTTCGAGCGCTACCGCGACGTGACGGGCATCCCCGGCTCGCTGCTGGCGCCCGGGGTGACCACCGAGGGCGGCATCACCCAGGAGTACCTGTCGCAGGGCAAGGGCAAGGACTTCGGCAACCCCTACCGCGACATGACCGCGGAGGAGCGCGCCGTCTGGACCGCCGGCCTGGCGCGCGAGTACGACGCCTTCGTCGCCTGGGTCTCCCAGGGCCGGGGCATCCCCGAGGCCACCGTGAAGGACCAGCTGGGCGCCTACCTCTACGACGCGCAGACCGCCGTGGACGTGGGCCTGGCCGACGCCGTGCTCGGCTACGACGAGGCCTACCGCCGCGCGGCCCAGGGGGCTGGTCAGGACCCCGAGGACACGCGCGTGGACCGGCTGGTCGGGCCGGGCGCGCTGGAGTCGCTGCTCGGTCTGGCCGCGCCGGACGCCGAGCGCCAGGCCCGGTCAGCGCTGGAGCCGGGCCGCAGCGCGGTCTGCGCCGGCGGCCCGGTGGTGCTCGCGTACCACGGCGACCTCGCCGCGGCCTGCGAGCACCGCTGAGACGGCGCTGCGCCCCCGGCGGGCTCGCGCCGGGGGTGCAGCGAGGGCCGGCTGGGGGCCGGGGCGATGGGCGAGCGGGGCTCAGCGGGGGGTGGTGCCCCCCGAGCCGCCGCGGCCGCCGAGGCGCGAGCGGAGCCCCTCGATCTTCGACCGGTTCTTGGGGTCCTTCGCGAACTCCTGCGCCTTGCGGCTGGCGGTGCTGATCGCGCGCTGCCCCTTCGGGCTGCGGGCGAAGCGGGTGAGCTTGTCGAGGATGCCTGCCATCCGTCCATGATCGGCCGAACCGGTCGCACCCGCACCCCGGCGGCGCCCGCGCGGGCACCCGGTGGGGTGCGGGTGCGGCCCCCCTCGGCGCTCTGCCCGGGGCGGCGTCCAGACTGTCGGTCGTGCAGCGGTGGTCAGGCCTCGAGGAGGTCCCGGCGGGCTTCGGCCCCTCCGTGGTGGCGCTCGGCAACTTCGACGGCGTGCACCGCGGTCACGCGAGCGTGCTGCGGGCCGTGGTGGCCCGCGCCCGCGCCCGCGGCGCCCAGGCCGTCGCCGTGACCTTCGAGCCGCACCCGCTGGCGGTGCTGCGCCCCCAGGCGGCCCCGCCCCTGCTGACCACGCTGCGGCGCAAGCTGGAGCTGCTGGAGCGGACGGGCCTCGACGCCGTCCTCGTGCTCCCCTTCACCCCGGAGCTGGCCTCCTGGTCCCCGGAGCGCTTCGTGGCCGACGTCATGGTGGGCGCGCTCGGCGCCGACGTGGTCTGCGCCGGGCGCGACGCGCGCTTCGGGAAGAACGGGGCGGGCTCGCTCGACGTCCTGCGCCAGCTGGGCGCCGAGCACGGCTTCGAGACCGTCGCCCTGGAGGACGTCCACGGCGAGGGCCACGGTGAGGGCCACGGTGAGGGCCACGGTGAGCAGGACGACGACGGCGGGCGCCGCTGGAGCTCGTCCTGGGTGCGCGAGCTGCTCGAGGCCGGCGACGCGGCGGGGGCGGCCGAGCAGCTGGGCAGGCCCCACCGCGTGGAGGGCGTCGTCGTCCACGGCGACCACCGCGGCCGCGAGCTGGGCTACCCCACCGCGAACCTCGGCCAGGTGGGCGTGCTCATCCCGGGTGACGGCGTGTACGCCGGGTGGCTGGTGCGCCTGGACCTGGCCGGCGCCACCGACGCCGAGGCCGCCACCCGCGGCGGCAGGGTCCTGCCGGCGGCGATCTCCATCGGCACCAACCCCACCTTCGACGGGCTGGAGCGCCGCCTCGAGGCGCACGCCCTGGTCGGCAGCGAGGCCTCCGCGAAGCTCGACCTCTACGGCGAGCGCGTGGGCGTGGACGTGGTGGAGCTGCTGCGGCCCACGCTGCGCTTCGACTCCGTGGACGCGCTCGTCGAGCAGATGGACGCCGACGTGGTCCGCTGCCGCCAGGTGCTCGCCGCCCACCCCGCTCAGGACTGAGGCGTCCAGGCCCCCACCAGGGCGTGGTGGGGGTGCAGGACTCGCGGCTGTAACATGGGGGTGCCGTTCGATCGGCCGCGGATCCAAGAGCCCGGGTGGACCAGCCCCGGAGCGCCGCGCAACGAGACTCTGCGAGGAGCACCACCATGCCGCTCGACGCCGCCACCAAGCAGCGCATCATGTCCGAGTACGCCACGGCCGAGGGCGACACGGGCTCCCCGGAGGTCCAGATCGCGATGCTGACGCAGCGCATCAAGGACCTCACCGAGCACTTCAAGGAGCACCCGCACGACCACCACAGCCGTCGTGGCCTGCTCCTGCTCGTCGGCCAGCGCCGCCGTCTGCTCAAGTACCTGACCAAGACGGACATCAACCGCTACCGCTCGATCATCGAGCGCCTCGGCATCCGCCGCTGAGCCTCCGCGACCCCCGGCCGGTGCCGGGGGTCGCTGCACTTCCCGCACCACCAGCAGCACCCAGAGTTCCCAGCCCGTCAGTGACGACCACTGACAGCACCGGGTGGTTCGCGCGAGGCCCGGTCCTCGACAGTGGCCGCCGGAACTCCCGCCCTCCGGGGCGGGAGCGGACCGGCGGCTTCGATCGATGGCCGGTCAGCGCCCGCTCGCGCCCGTGTGACCGACCGCCATCGAGAGAAAGAGAGGGAACCCGTGGAGGGTCCCGAGATCTCAGCCGCCACCGCCGTCCTCGACAACGGCACGTTCGGCTCCCGCACCGTCCGCTTCGAGACCGGCCGCCTCGCCAAGCAGGCCGCCGGCTCCGTCGCCGCCTACCTCGACGGCGAGACGATGCTGCTGAGCGCCACCACGGCCGGCAAGCACCCGCGCGACGGCTTCGACTTCTTCCCGCTCACCGTCGACGTCGAGGAGCGGATGTACGCCGCGGGGAAGATCCCCGGCTCGTTCTTCCGCCGCGAGGGCCGCCCCGGCACCGACGCGATCCTCACCTGCCGCCTCATCGACCGGCCGCTGCGCCCCTCCTTCGTGAGCGGCCTGCGCAACGAGGTCCAGGTCGTCATCTCGGTGCTCGCGCTGCACCCGGACGACCCGTACGACGTGCTGGCCATCAACGCCGCCTCCGCGTCCACCCAGCTGAGCGGCCTGCCCTTCTCGGGCCCGATCGGCGGCGTCCGCGTCGCCCTCATCGACGGCCAGTGGGTCGCCTTCCCGCGCCACTCCGAGATCGAGCGCGCCGTCTTCGACATGGTCGTGGCCGGCCGCGTCGTCGGTGACGACGTCGCGATCATGATGGTCGAGGCCGAGGCCACCGAGACCTCCTGGGACGCCATCAAGGGCGGCGCCCCGGCGCCGACCGAGGAGGTCGTCGCGCAGGGCCTCGAGGCCGCCAAGCCCTTCATCGCCGAGCTGTGCCGCGCCCAGGCCGAGCTGGCCGCCGCCGCCCAGAAGCCGGCCGTGGAGTTCCCGCGCTTCCTTGACTACCAGGACGACGTGCTCGAGGCCGTCAAGGCCGCCGGCACCGCCGACCTGACCGCTGCGCTGGCCATCGCCGACAAGCAGGAGCGCGAGGCCGCCACCGACGCCGCCAAGGCGAAGGTCCAGGAGACCCTCGCCGGACAGTTCGAGGGGCGTGAGAAGGAGGTCTCGGCCGCCTTCCGCTCGCTGAACAAGTCGCTCGTGCGCCAGGCGATCCTCCGTGACGGCACCCGCATCGACGGGCGCGGGCTGCGCGACATCCGCCAGCTCTCGGCCGAGGTCGACGTGCTGCCCCGCGTGCACGGCTCGGCGCTGTTCGAGCGCGGCGAGACCCAGATCCTGGGCGTCACCACGCTGAACATGCTCCGCATGGAGCAGCAGCTCGACACCCTCTCGCCGGTGACGCGCAAGCGCTACATGCACAACTACAACTTCCCGCCGTTCTCCACCGGCGAGACCGGGCGGGTCGGCTCCCCGAAGCGCCGCGAGATCGGCCACGGCGCCCTCGCCGAGCGGGCGCTCATGCCGGTGCTCCCCAGCCGCGAGGACTTCCCGTACGCCATCCGCCAGGTCTCCGAGGCGCTGAGCTCCAACGGCTCCACCTCGATGGGCTCGGTCTGCGCGTCCACGCTGTCGCTGCTCAACGCGGGTGTGCCGCTGCGCGCGCCCGTCGCCGGCATCGCCATGGGCCTCGTCTCCGCCGAGGTGGACGGTGAGACCCGCTACGCGGCGCTCACCGACATCCTGGGCGCCGAGGACGCGTTCGGTGACATGGACTTCAAGGTGGCCGGCACCTCCGAGTTCGTCACCGCCATCCAGCTCGACACCAAGCTCGACGGCATCCCCGCCTCGGTGCTGGCGTCCGCGCTCACCCAGGCCCGCGAGGCCCGCCTGCACATCCTGTCGGTGATGGCCGAGGCCATCGACAGCCCCGACGAGATGGCCGACACCGCCCCGCGCGTCATCTCCGTGAAGGTCCCGGTCGACAAGATCGGTGAGGTCATCGGCCCCAAGGGCAAGATGATCAACCAGATCCAGGACGACACGGGCGCCGACATCTCCATCGAGGACGACGGCACCGTGTACATCGGCGCCGTCGACGGCCCGTCGGCGGAGGCCGCGCGCAGCGCGATCAACGCCATCGCCAACCCGCAGATGCCCGAGGTGGGGGAGCGCTACGTCGGCACCGTCGTCAAGACGACCGCGTTCGGCGCCTTCGTCTCGCTGACGCCGGGCAAGGACGGCCTGCTGCACATCTCCAAGATGCGCGCGCTGGCCGGCGGCAAGCGCGTGGAGTCCGTGGACGACGTGGTCTCCGTGGGCCAGAAGATCCAGGTGGAGATCACCGAGATCGACCCGCGCGGCAAGCTCAGCCTGTCTCCCGTCACCGACGACGCAGCGGGGTCCTCCTCAGCGTCCGAGGCTGACGCGCCGGCTGCGGCGATCTGAGGGACTGACCCGCTGACATGACGGCTGTCCCCCTGCCCCTGGAGCAGGAGGGCACCCTGACCCTCTCCGGCCAGGACGCCGGCGCCACCGTGCGCCGCAGCGTCCTGGCCGGAGGCGTCCGGGTGCTCACCGAGTCGGTCCCCGGCCTGCGCTCGGCGACCCTGGGCGCCTGGGTGGGCGTCGGGTCGCGCGACGAGGCGGACGGCCACCACGGCTCCACGCACTTCCTCGAGCACCTGCTCTTCAAGGGCACCCGGAACCGCTCCGCCCTCGACATCGCCTCGGCGTTCGACGCCGTGGGCGGTGAGTCCAACGCCGCCACCGGCAAGGAGCACACCACCTACTACGCGCGGGTGCTCGACTCCGACCTGCCGATGGCCGTCGACGTCATCACCGACATGGTCACCTCCGCCGCGCTCGACCCCGAGGACCTCGAGGGTGAGCGCCAGGTGATCCTGGAGGAGCTGGCGATGAACGACGACGACCCCGTCGACGTCGTCCACGAGCGCTTCACCGAGCAGGTCTTCGGCGCCGGCACCCCGCTGGGCCGGCCCATCGGCGGCACCGCCCAGACCATCCTCGACGTGCCCCGCGACGCGGTGTGGGAGCACTACCAGCAGCACTACACCGCGCCCGGCCTCGTGGTGACCGCCGCCGGCGGTCTCGACCACAACGCGCTGTGCGCCTCGGTCTCCGCCGCCCTGACGGGGGCGGGGTGGCCCCAGGACGACCGCTCGCCCCTGCCGCGCCGGTCCTCCGGCGGCCGGGAGGCGCGCGGCATCGCGGACGGCCTGCCGGGCAGCACCGTCCTCACCGTCGACCGGCCCACGGAGCAGGCCAACGTGGTGCTCGGCGGCGCCGGGCTGCGCGCGGGCGACCCGCGCCGGCACGTCCTCGCCGTCCTCAACGCCGTCCTGGGCGGCGGCATGAGCAGCCGCCTGTTCCAGGAGGTGCGCGAGCGCCGCGGCCTGGCGTACTCCGTCTACTCCTTCTCCAGCGGCTACGCCGACGCCGGCCTCTTCGGCGTCTACGCCGGGTGCACGCCGTCGCGGGTGCCGCAGGTGGTGGAGCTGCTGGCCCGCGAGTGGGAGCAGCTGGCCACCGGTGGCCTGCGCGAGGGAGAGCTGGAGCGCGCCATCGGGCAGGTCAGCGGCGGGACGGTGCTCGCCCTGGAGGACTCCGGCTCCCGGATGTCGCGCCTGGGCAAGGCCGAGCTGGTGCACGGGGAGTACCTGTCCCTGGAGGACGCCCTCGCCCGCGCCGCCTCGGTCACCGCTGACGACGTGCAGCAGCTGGCTGCCGAGCTGTGGGCGGCGCCGCACCACCTCACCGTGGTCGGTCCCTTCGAGACCGACCCGGTGGAGGTCGCTCCGTGAGCGTGCGCGTCCTGGTGGTGGGGGCCGGCGGGAAGATGGGCCGGATGGCGTGCGACGCCGTCGGGTCCGCCCCCGACCTGGAGCTGGTGGCCCGTGCCGGGCGCGACGACGACCCCGCGGCCCTGGCCCAGGAGTCGGGTGCCCAGGTGGCCGTGGACCTGTCCGTGCCGTCCGCCTCACCGGGCGTCGTCGAGGCCCTCGTGGCCGACGGCGTGCACGTGGTGGTCGGCACCAGCGGCTGGGACGAGGCCGCGCTGGGCCGCCTGCGCGGCCAGCTCGGCGAGGCGCCGCAGGGCACCGGCGTCGTCGTCGTCCCCAACTTCGCGATCGGCGCGGTGCTCATGGTGCGCTTCGCGCAGCAGGCCGCTCGCTGGTTCACCTCCGTGGAGGTGCTCGAAGCGCACCACCCGGCCAAGGTCGACGCCCCCAGCGGCACCGCGGTGCGCACGGCGGAGCTGATCGCCCAGGCGCGCCAGGAGGCGGGGACCGCCCCGGCTCCCGACGCGACGGCCTCGGCGCTCGACGGCGCCCGCGGGGCCAGCGTCGGTGGCGTCCCCGTGCACAGCCTGCGGATGGCCGGGGTCATGGCCGCGCAGGAGGTCTGGCTGGGCAACCACGGCGAGGTCCTCACGCTGCGCCACGAGGCCACCGACCGGACCGCCTACGCGCCGGGCCTGCTGCTCGCCGTGCGAGAGGTGGCGCAGCGCCCGGGGCTCACGGTCGGCCTCGAGCACCTGCTCGGGGTCTGAGGTGAAGACCAAGGTCGTCGTCGGCCTGCTGCTGGCGCTGCTGCTGCTCTACCTGGTGCTGCTGGGGCAGCGCGGCGTGGTGCTCATCACCGACGGCACGCCAGCCGGAGCGGTGCTCGGGGTGGGGGTGCTCATCCTGCCGGTGGTGGTCGTGTGGGCCATCGCCCGCGAGCTGGCCTTCGGGGTGCGCACCGAGAAGATGGCGCACCAGCTGGAGCGGGAGGGGCGCCTCCCCCCCGACGACCTGCCCCGCAACGAGGCCGGCCGCATCGACAGGGACGCCGCCGACGCCGCCTTCGAGCGCTACCGCGCTGAGACGGAGGCCGCCCCCGAGGACTTCGGCTCCTGGTTCCGCCTGGCGTGCGCGTACGACGTCGCCGGAGACCGCAAGCGCGCCCGCGCCGCCATGCGACGGGCGGGCGCGCTGCACAAGGCCTCGACCACCTGAGCGGACGTCGGGCCGGCCCCCTCTTCCGGCCCGACGTCCGCGGTCAGCTGGGCCCTGGCAGGCCCTGGCCCACAGCCCGGCTCAGCGGGCCAGCGGCACCGCGATGTCGGTGACGCCGGCGGGCAGGTCGCCGACCTTCGAGGCGGAGCCGTTGGTGAGGTTGACCTCGTACAGCCCCTGCTTGCCGCCGACGGTCAGCGAGGCCCACGCCTTCGAGCCCACGGACCTGCCGTCGCGCAGCTCCGAGAGGACGTCGAAGCCCGCGTCGCCCTGCGCGTCCACGCCGAGGCCGCCCACCGGCACCAGGGCGCCGGAGTTGGCCGGGGACTGGATGAGCAGCTGGTCGCTGGCGGTGGAGATGTCGTAGAGGACCGTGCCGGTGCCGTCCGCGAGGTCGTTGTTCGTGTACGCCGCAGCCGTGACGCCCTTGGTGCCGTCCACGGGCGGGGTGGCCGTGGGGGAGTTCAGCGTCTTGTCGGCCACCGTCTGGGCGCCCGGGGTCGCGAACGGGTGGCGGAGGTTCTGGCCGGTGTCGCTGATGATGCGCAGCGCGTTGGCCGCCGGGTTGAAGTCCACCCCGAAGGCCGTGCCCTGCAGCCCGACGGTCAGCTGGGCGACCTTGGTGGCGGCGCCGTTGCCGGCGTCGAGGGTGTAGACGCCGCCCTTGTCGCCGACGCCGTAGAGCTTGCCGTCCTGCACGCGGTGGTCGATGCCGACCAGCTTCGCGTCGCCCTGCAGCCCCGTGACCTTGGCGCTCGCGCCGGCCTGGACGCCCTTGCGGACCTTCAGCTGCACCAGCGACGTGCCCTCGGAGGCCAGCCCGACCACGCTCTGGCCGCCCCCGTGCCCCTTGCCCTTGCTCTCGTGGGCCTGGGCGGCGCCCATGCCGACGGCGGACAGGACCAGCGCTCCGGCAGCGGCGGCGGTGGCGGTGCGGGTGAGTCGCATCAGGGTCTCCTCGTGTGAGCGGCCCCTCCGTCTTCCGGAGGGGGTTCACCCGGTCCTACGACGCCCGGATCGCCCGCGTTCACCGTGATCTGTACTTTTTCGCAGACCGGCCTCGGACCGGTCACCGGCCGGTCGCTGGCCGGGGTCGGGCTGGCGGGTCGAGCTGGCGGGTCGAGCGGGCGGGGGAGCGGAGTGGGGCGCAGCGCCTTCGACGTGCGCGCCGCGCACGCCGAGCACGGCGCCACCCTCGTGGCCTTCGCCGCGAGCGCCCTGCGGGACCGGGCCCTGGCGGAGGACTGCGTGCAGGAGGTGTTCCTGCGCGCGTGGCGCTCCGCGGACCGCCACGACCCCGACCGGGGTTCGGTGCGCACGTGGCTGTTCGCCATCGCGCGCAACGTGGTGGTCGACGCCGCCCGCGCCCGGGCGCGGCGGGCGCCCGTGGTCGCGGACGGATCCGTGCCGGAGGTCGCGGACCCCCGTGACGCACCGGCCGCCGTGGTGGAGCGCATGCGGCTGGCGCAGGCGCTCGCGGGGTTGAGCCTCGAGCACCGCCAGGTGGTGGTCGAAGTCCATCTGAACGGACGCGACTACGCGGACGTATCACAGGAGACGGGTGTGGCGGTGGCCACGCTCCGCACGAGGATGTTCTACGCGCTCAAGGCGCTCCGCACCGCGCTGGGGGCCGACCTGACCGACGACCGGGGAGGAGTGGACGACGGTGGACGACGCTGACCGCGCCCTGCTCGCCGCCGCGGCGACCGGTCACCTCCACGACGACGAGCGCGCCCAGCTCGACGCGCTCCTCTCCCGGGACGCGTCCGCGGCGGCCGAGCTGGCGGAGCTGCGGGCGGTGCTGGCAGAGCTGGAGCCGCTGCGGGACCCCGCCGCGGCCTGGGAGGAGCGGCCGGCGCCTCCGCTGGCGGCGGTCCCGGAGCCGGCTCCGGCGCCGCGCGCAGCGCCGGTCGTGGACCAGCTGCCCCACCGGCTGCCCCGCCAGCTGCCCCGCCAGCACCGCCCGGTGCGGCGGACCGCAGCCCTGGCGCTGGCCGCCTGCCTGCTCCTCGCCGTCGGCGGGGTGGGCGGGGCGCTCGTTCGCGGCGCCGTGGACGAGCGCGCTCGGGCCGCGGTGGTCGCCGGTCCCCCCGGCACGCTCGGGGCGGTCGAGCGGGTGAGCGCGCAGACGAGCGCCGGCGTGGGCGCCACGGCGTCGGTGGTGGCGCACACGTGGGGCACGGAGACCCTCCTCGAGCTCACCGGCCTGGAGGCCGGCCGGACCTACCAGGTGGTGGTGGTCGACGACGCCGGGACGGCGGTGGTCGCGGGGACGCTGATCGGCACCGGCGGCGAGGTCGACTGCACGATGAACGCCGCGGTGCTGCGCGCCGACGCCTCCCGCGTGCAGGTGCTCGCCCCAGACGGCGCGGCCGTGGTGAGCGCCGACCTGCCGCCCGTCACCGCCTGACCCCTCCCCTCCATGATCACGGTGGGAAGGTGCCTGGGAAGTCCATGATCACAGGGAGGGGGTCCGCCGCAGGACGGCGGACCGGGCGGCGCGCGTGGCGCGCGCGGCCACCGCCTCCAGCGGCCCGCGCAGGCCCGCCTCGCGCACGGCGAGCCCGACGACCACGGCGGCCGCGGCGTGGAACAGCCACGCGGCCTCACCGCCGAGCACCTCGCCCGTCGGGCGCGAGGTCACCACGTGCAGGGAGTACAGCGTCAGCGTCATGGCGCCGGCTCCCGCCAGCGGCGCGAGCGACCACGGCACGGCCCGGCCCACCAGCAGGGCAGCGCCCAGCATGGCGAGGGCGCTGCCGGTGGTGCCGACGAGGTCGAAAGGCGTCGCGGAGTGCGGGGTGTCGATGAGCAGCCACGCCCACGTCGTCGTCGGCGTGGCCCCGGGCAGGAACGTGTCGAGCGCCAGCGGCAGGTCGGTGACGCCCCACGACGGCGGCGCCTGGCCCTGGAGGACCTGCTCGCCACCGGCGGCGCCCAGCGCTGCCGCCGACGCCAGCGGCGCCACCACGGCCGCCGCGGCGCCCGTGGCCAGCAGCCACCCCGCCACCACCGCCCGCTGCAGCGGCAGGCGCCCCACGGCCATGCCCACCAGCAGGTACCCGGTCCAGGTGAGCACCGGGTAGACGCCCGTGACGAACAGCCCGGTCAGCAGCTCCAGCGGGTGCAGCAGCGAGGCCGGCGAGGGGACGTCGAAGGTGGGCGCCCCGCCCGGGCCGGAGACCAGCGGCCGCACCAGGCGCGCCACCACCGGGCCGACCAGCAGCCACGCGCCGCCCAGCAGCGCCAGGGTGCGGAAGCGCAGCCCCACGAACAGCGCCGCCACGGCGAAGAGCAGCCCGTAGTAGACGAGGATCACGTAGATGTAGCCGGGTGCGAGGCCGACCAGCAGGCCCACGCCGCCCACCACTCCAGCGCGGGCCAGCACCCCGGCGCGGGCGGCTCTCAGCTCCAGCCCCCGCGGTGGGTCGGTGCGGCCCGTCGACAGCGCCAGGCCGACGCCGGCGAGCACCGCGAACAGCGCGGACGCGCGGCCGCTGAACACCTCGTACACCCAGCTGACGCCGCCGTCGGCGGTGGTCCGCGAGACCAGGTGCGTGCCCATCATCCCCAGCAGCGCCAGACCGCGGGCGGCGTCGACGCCGACCAGGCGCTCGCGGCGGGGAGCGGCGAGCGCCGTCGAGCGGGCTGCGCCGCCAGGACCGGGGCCGCCGGCGGGGGTGCTCACCCCCTCTAGTCTGCCCGCCGTGGACACCCAGCCCCTGCCCGCGCCCGAGGGCCTGCCCCTCGGCCTGGACTCCCTGACCGGTCGGACCTTCGACGCCGTGCTCTTCGACATGGACGGCACGCTCATCGACTCCGGCCCGGTGGTGGTGCGGTCCTGGTTCCGCTGGGCCGAGGAGGAGGGCGTCGACCCGGCGCTGCTCGCGGGCAAGCACGGCATCCCGTCGGCGCAGATCGTGGCGGAGCTGGTGCCGCCCGAGCGGTGGGCCTCCGCCACCCAGCGCATCGACGACATCGAGGTGGCCGACACCGACGGCATCGTCGTCCTGCCCGGCGCCCGCGAGGCCCTCTCCGCGCTGCCCGCCGGCCGGGTGGCCATCGCCACCTCCTGCACCCGCCCGCTGGCCGTGGCGCGCATCGGGGCGACGGGCCTGCCGGCGCCCGCCGTGGTCGTCACCGCCAGCGACGTCGAGCGCGGCAAGCCCGACCCCGCCCCCTACCTGCTCGCCGCGCAGCGGCTCGGGGTCGACCCGGCTCGCTGCCTCGTGGTGGAGGACGCCCCCGCGGGCATCGCCGCCGGGCGCGCCGCGGGCTGCGCGACGCTGGCGGTGGCCTCCACGCACCGCGTCGAGGAGCTGGTCGCCGCGCGGGCCGACGCCGTCGTCGTCGACCTGTCCGGTGTGCTGCTCGAGGGGGACGACGACGGCGTGCGCCTGCTGCCGGCGTGAGGCGCCTCACCGCGGCGGGTGATCTCCGGCTGGCGATCACACCCCGGTGCGGCACCATGGGGTGCTCCCGCGGCGCCCAGACCGGACGCCGCCCGAGCACCCCCGGAAGGTCATGACCGCCTCGCGCGATCGCTCCCCGAGGTCTCCCAAGGAGCCTCGAAGTCCCCGCTCTGCACTCCTGGTGACGGGTGGTGAGCGGTGAGCGCGGTCCTGCTCCTGCTCGCCGGGCTCGTCGTGGTGGTGGTGATCACCGCCGGCACCGCGTACTTCGTGGCCCAGGAGTTCGGCTACATGTCGGTCGACAGGTCGCGCCTGCGCGCCCGGGCCGAGAAGGGCGACGCCGCGGCCACGCGCGCCCTCGACATCACCCGCCGCACCTCGTTCATGCTCTCCGGCGCGCAGCTGGGGATCACCGTCACCGGCCTGCTGGTCGGCTACACGGCCGAGCCGCTCATCGGGCAGGCCGTGTCGCAGCTGCTCGGCGTGGCCAGCGTGCCCTCCGGCGTGGGCCTGGCCATCGGCACCGTCGCGGGCCTGCTGCTCGCCACGTTCATCCAGATGCTCCTGGGCGAGCTGTTCCCCAAGAACTACGCCATCGCCCGGCCCGAGCAGACCTCCACGGCCCTGGCCGCGTCCACGAAGCTCTACCTGGCGCTGTTCGGGTGGGTCATCACGGTCTTCGACGCCGCCTCCAACGCCCTGCTGCGGCTGCTGCGCATCGAGCCCGTCCACGACGTCGACTCCACCGCCACGGCGCGAGACCTCGACCACATCGTCAGCGCCTCCCGCGAGAGCGGTGACCTGCCCGCGGAGCTGTCGGTGCTGCTGGACAGGATCCTCGACTTCCCCGACCGCGACGCCGAGCACGCGATGATCCCGCGGCCCCGCACCGACGTCGTGCGTGCGGGCACCACCGTCAGCGAGCTGCGCGAGCTCATGGCCACCGGCCACTCCCGCTACCCGGTGGTGGACGACGACGAGGGCGTGGTGGGCGTCGTGCACCTCACCGACCTGCTCGACGCAGGCCCCTCCGTGCGGAGCGCGGGCGACCTCGCCCGGCCGCCGCACCTGGTGGCCACCAGCACGCCGCTGCCGGTGGCGCTGCGGTCCATGGCCGCCGCCCGTACGCAGCTGGCGTGCGTCATCGACGAGCACGGCGGCCTCGCCGGCGTGCTCTCGGTGGAGGACATCGCCGAGGAGGTCGTCGGTGAGCTGACCGACGAGCACGACGACCCCGCCGACGCGGCCGGCGGCCCGCTGCAGTCCGCCGGCGACGTCTGGGAGGTCTCCGGCCAGGAGCCCCTCGACGAGGTCGAGCGCCTCGTGGGCCACGACTTCCCCGACCACCACGACGCCGAGACGCTCGCCGGTCTGGTCATCCACGCCCACGGCACCCTGCCGGCCGTCGGCGAGGTGGTGGAGGTCGAGCTCCCGCCCGACCCGGCCTCGGTGCTGGAGGACGAGCCCGACGCGCCGTGGGTGCTGCGGATGGAGGTGCTCGCCGTCGAGCGGCACGTCCCGAGCCGGGTGCGGATCGAGCTGGCCGGCGGCCCCGCCGGTGGACGGGACGATCAGCGCTCCGACGAGCAGACCGACCGCGCTGAGGAGGTGCCCGCATGAGCTGGTTCGAGGTCACCGGCTGGACCGCGCTCATCATCGCCCTCTCGGCGTTCTTCGTGGCCGTCGAGTTCGCGATGCTCGCCGCCAAGCCCTACCGCCTGGAGGACGCCGCCTCCCGCTCGCGCTCGGCGCGGGCGGCGCTGAAGTCGTCCAACGAGCTCACCGTGGTGCTGGCCGGCTGCCAGCTGGGCATCACCGCCTGCACCCTGGCGCTGGGCGCCATCACCAAGCCCGCGGTGCACTACGCCATCACGCCGCTGCTGGAGACCGCCGGCCTGCCCTACTGGGTAGCCGACGTCATCGCGTTCGTCCTCGCCCTGGTGGTGGTGACGTTCCTGCACCTCGTGGTGGGCGAGATGGCGCCGAAGTCGTGGGCGATCGCCCACCCGGAGACCTCGGCGACGCTCCTGGCGCTGCCGATGCGGGCGTTCATGCTGGCCACGCGGCCGGCGCTGCTGCTCATGAACGAGATGGCCAACGCCATGCTGCGCCGCATCGGCGTGGAGCCCGTCAACGAGAAGCAGGACAGCTCGAACTCCGACGACCTGCGCCAGCTGGTGGAGCACTCCGCCAGCGTCGGTGCGCTCGACGCGAGCTACCGGGCGCGGATCACGGGTGCGCTCGACCTGGAGCAGCTGACCCTCGCCGAGGTGCTCCCGCAGCGCCCCGTCATCACGTCCGTCCCCGCGGACGCGTCGGCGCAGCGGGTGCGGGAGGTCAGCCGCAGCACCGGGCACCTGCGGGTGCTCGTGGAGGACGGCGACGGCGTGCCCCGCCGCGTGGTCCACGTGCGCGACACGCTGCTGCTGGCCGACGGCGCCCCCGTGGCCGACCGCTCCTCCGAGGTCCTCACGATGGACCCCGGCACGCCGCTGGGGACGGCGCTCGCCGCGATGCGCCGCACCAGCAGCCAGCTGGTGCTGGTGCGCGCCGACGGCGCCGCCGCGCAGGGCGTGGTCACCGTCAGCGACATCATCGGCCGGCTCTTCCCCGAGACGGTCAGCACGCCCGAGCCCGCCCGGGCCGGCGGCGCGCCGTCGCCGTCGCGCCGGGCGCTCGGCACCAGCGCCGCCACCGCCCGCTGAGGTCGGCGCGGCGCGCCCCGGGAGACCGCGGCGCGTCGCGCCGGCCCCTCGGCAGCCCTCCTCGTCGGTACGGGGGCGCCCTGTGCCAGTCCTACTGGCACAGGGCGCCCCCGTGCCGATGAGGGACTGGCGTGGCTCCACCCAGCCTGCGTCCGGTGGTGGTGGTCGCCGCTCAGCAGCCGCTCCAGGACGACGACCGCCCCGCGTCTGTCCGGCTGCGCCTCCGCGGTGCAGTCCGGGGTCACAGCGGGTCCGGTCCTGGCCCTGGACCGCACCGGCGTGGTCTTCCACCCGCACGTGCCGCGGAGAGTGCGACAAGGGCGGCCTCGAGAAGGGCACGTGCTAGGGAAGGTGCGGGAAGGGCGCGCGGGCACGGGAGCCCGGGGCGCGGCGCAGACGGAGCGCGCCGAGAGGCAGAGGGCGGCTCAGTGCAGGGCGCCACCGGGGACGTGCAGGTCGGCCCGGTGCTCCAGCGCCGCCCGCACCACGGCAACCAGGGCCCGGGCCAGCTGCTCCAGCGGCAGGGCCGGTACGTCCGGCGGGTGCGGCAGGTCGCTCGCCCACGGCAGGTGGACGAAGCCGCCGCGGGCGCGGTCGTCGTCCTCCTCCAGGTGGCACATCAGCGCGGCGAAGACGTGGTTGCAGACGAACCCGCCCGCACTGGCCGACAGCGCCACGGGCACCCCGGCCTCCGCGACAGCGCGGACCGCGGCCTTCACCGGCAGCGTGGCGAACCAGGCCGCCGGGCCGCCCGGCACCGAGGGGACGTCCACGGGCTGGGCGCCCGCGGCGTCGGGGATGCGGGCGTCGTCGAGGTTCACCGCCACCCGCTCCACGCGCACCGCGGCGGTGCCGCCCGCCAGACCGGCGCAGACGACGACGGCGGGCCGCACCTCGTCGACGGCGGCGCGCAGCAGGTGCGCGCTGCGTCCGAACTCCACCGGCAGCAGCCGGGTCTGCACCTCGATCCGGCGCGGCCGTTCGTCGGCCAGCAGCTGAGCCGCCCGCTGCACCGCCGGCCAGGAGGGGTTGGCCTCGTCTCCGGCGAAGGGCTCGAAGCCGGTGAGCAGCACGCGGGTCGCTGGTCCGTCCACCCGTCCATGGTGCAGCGCCTCGTCGCCGTCGCCGGGCTGTCACCTGCGCGGTCTAGCCTGCCGCGGTGACCTCGGAGCAGCACGCGCCCGCCGCCCGCCAGGCCGACGGACCCGTCGACCGCCAGTACGAGGACCTCCTCGCCCACGTGATGGCCCACGGCGCCACCAAGAGCGACCGGACGGGCACCGGCACGCGCAGCGTGTTCGGCGCCCAGCTGCGCTACGACCTGTCCGCCGGGTTCCCGCTGGTCACCACCAAGCGCGTGCACCTGCGCTCGATCGTCGCCGAGCTGCTGTGGTTCCTCCGCGGGGACGGCAACGCCCGCTGGCTGCAGGAGCGCGGCGTCACCATCTGGGACGAGTGGGCCGGTCCCGACGGTGACCTCGGCCCGGTCTACGGCGTGCAGTGGCGCTCCTGGCCCACCCCTGACGGCGGCACCGTCGACCAGCTCGCGCAGGTGCTCGACACCCTGCGGCGAGACCCCGACTCCCGCCGCATGCTCGTCTCGGCCTGGAACGTGGCCGAGCTGGACAAGATGGCGCTGGCGCCCTGCCACGCCCTGTTCCAGTTCTACGTGGCCGACGGGCGCCTGTCGTGCCAGCTCTACCAGCGCAGCGCGGACCTGTTCCTGGGCGTGCCGTTCAACATCGCCAGCTACGCGCTGCTCACGCACCTGGTCGCTGCCGAGGTCGGGCTCGCCGTCGGCGACTTCATCTGGACCGGCGGCGACTGCCACGTCTATGACAACCACGTCGAGCAGGTCCGCGAGCAGCTGTCCCGGGAGCCGTACCCCTTCCCGCAGCTGCACCTGCGCCCGGCGCCGCTGTTCGAGCACGCCATCGAGGACGTCGAGGTGGTCGGCTACCGCCACCACCCGACCATCAAGGCGCCGGTGGCGGTGTGAGCACCTCGAGCACGGCGAGCACCCCCGGCGGCAGGGTCGGGGCCGTCTGGGCGCAGGACCGCTCCGGCGTCATCGGCGCCGACGGCGACGTCCCCTGGGACGTGCCCGAGGACCTCAAGCACTTCAGCCGCACCACCCGCGGGCACGGCGTGGTCATGGGCCGCGCCACGTGGGACTCCCTGCCCGAGCGCTGGCGGCCGCTGCCCGGTCGCCGCTGCGTGGTGCTCACCCGCGACCCGTCGTGGTCGGCGCCGGGCGCCGTGACGGCCACGACGCTCGCCGAGGCGCTCGAGGCCGCCGCCCAGCCCGGTGAGGGCGCCGACGGCGAGGTCTGGGTCATCGGCGGCGCGCAGGTGTACGCCCTCGCCCTGGCCGAGGGCGCCCTCGACGTCCTCGCCATCACCGAGGTGGACCTCGACGTCGAGGGGGACCGCGCCGAGCAGGCGCTCGCCCCCGAGGTCGACCCGGCGGCCTGGACCGCCGTCCGCCGCGACCCCGACGGCGGCGGCTGGGCCACCGCGGAGAACGGCACCCGCTACCGCATCACCTGGTACGAGAGGAGCTGACCGGCAGGTGGGTCTGCGCAGCAGGCCGGAGTCGCTCGCCGTGGCCTCGCTGCTCGCGGCGACCGGAGGGTTCGTCGACGCCCACACGTTCCTCGCCCGCGGCGGGGTGCTCGCCGGGGCGCAGACCGGCAACATCATCCTGCTGGCCGCCGCAGCCGGAGGCGGTGACGTCGCCAAGGCGCTCAGCCACGTGCCGAGCATCTTCGCCTTCATGGTCGGGGTGCTGCTGACCGAGGTGATGGCCGGAGACCGCGTGCGGCGGCTCCTGCGCCGTCCGGTGCGCGTGGTGCTGCTCCTGCAGGTGGTGGTGCTGGTGGCGGTCGGCTTCATCCCGCGGGCCCCGGACATCTCGGTGACCAACTCCCTCACGGGGGCCGCTGTCGCGTTCGCGGCGGCGATGCAGTTCAGCGTGTTCCGCTCCGTGAGGGGGCTGTCCTACACGAGCACCTTCGCCTCGGGGAACCTCCGCAGCTTCATCGAGGCGACCTACCGCTGGGTCCGCGGGCGGGGAGGGCCGACAGGGGGGCGCCAGGCGGGCGACCTCGGCGCTGTGCTCCTGTCCTTCGTCGCCGGGGCGGTGATCGGCGGGTTCGCCACGGACGCCTGGGGCGTGCGGGCCATCTGGGTGGCGCCGGTGGTGCTCCTGGCGGTGCTCGCCCTCCTCGTGGTGGAGACCCGGCGCCTCGAGCGCGCCTGACGTCCGGCCCGTCTGACGTCTGGCCCGGCGCGCGTCGACGTGCTTGTCTGAGGGCTTGTCCGACGGCGCACCTGCAGCGGCACCCCCGCCGCGGCGGGGCCGGCTCGTGGCAGGCACGGCCGTCGCGGCGCTGCTCGTGGTGCTCGCCGCGGCCGCTGAGGGCCTGACCACCCCCTCCGGGCGCACGCCGTCCCTGCCGGGGGCGCCGCTGCCCACCCCCACCCCGACCAGGCCGCCCACCACCCTCACGCCGTCGGCGGGCGGCCAGGCACTGGACGTGCCCGGGTGGCTCGTGGCTGCGCTGGTCGCGGTGGTGGTGGCGCTGGTCGCCGTCGTCGTCGTCCTGGTGGTGCGCCGGCTGCTCCAGCGCCGGGCGAGCCGGGAGGAGGTCCTGGACCCCCTCGACGACGCCACCGCGGCCTCCGGCGCGGTGCTCGCCGCACCGGTGGTGCGCCGCGGCATCGCGAGGTCCCTGGAGGTGCTCCAGGCCCCGCGCGACCTCGACGACGCGGTCGTCTGCGCCTGGCTGGGCCTGGAGGAGGCCGCCGCCGACGCCGGCGTGGCCCGCGCCCCGGCGGAGACCCCCACGGAGTTCACCGGTCGGCTGCTGAGCCGCGTCCCCGCAGACCGCGAGGCCGTCGAGGTGCTGCGCGCCCTGTACTCCCGCGCCCGCTTCGGGGCCCGCCCGGGCGCGACGTCCTCCCGGTCGGTCGAGCAGGACGACGACGACGCCGAGCGCGCCCGCGCCGCCCTGCGGGCCCTGGCCCGCTCCTGGGACGCGCAGCGGGACGAGCCGCTGGACGAGCAGGGGGGTGCGCGGTGAGAGGCGCGGCCCGGGGGCCGGTGCTGCGGTCGCTCACCCCGCTCCTGCACGAGCCGCGCCGCACCCGGCTGCAGGTGGCGCTCGCGGTGGTGGTCGTGCTGGCGGCCGCGATGCTCGTGGCCGGCTGGGACGCCGCCCTCGTCGCCACGGTGAGCGCCGCCCTGCTGGGCGCGGGCCTCGTGGCCGTGGCCCTGCCGCGCGCCGAGGAGCACCGCTGGCCGGCCGAGCCGCCCGCGTCGGAGCCCGGCTCGCGCAGCGACCTCCTGGGGCTGGCCGTCGCGTTCACCGCGCGCCAGGGCGGCATGGGCCAGGCGGGCCTGGTCCGCGTGCAGGCGCTGGGCCGCTCGCGGCTGCGCCGGCGCGGCGTCGACCTGGACGACCCCGCCGGCAGGGCCGCCGCGGAGGAGCTGCTGGGCGCCGCCGCGGTGCGCGTGCTGCTCTCGCGCTCGTCCCCCACGCCGGGGGTGAGGGCGGTGGCGCACTGCCTGGCGCGGCTGGAGGCGCTGGGACCCGGACCAGCAGGGCCACCACCAGCAGCGGGACCAGCAGCGGGAACAGCAGCACCAGCACCGGACGCAGGGCCAGGACGAGCAGGAGGAGGCGGCGCGTGAGCGAGCAGCAGCTGGAGGTCGCCGACGTCGCGGCGCTCTCGCGGGAGGTCCTCGAGCGGGTCGGCCGCGTGGTGGTGGGGATGGACGACGCCCTCGAGCTGGCGCTGGCCGCGCTCCTCGCCGGCGGGCACGTGCTCTTCGAGGACGTGCCCGGCCTGGGCAAGACCCTCGCCGCGCGCAGCCTCGCCGCGGCGCTGGGGCTGGACTTCCGCCGGCTGCAGTGCACGCCGGACCTGCTGCCGGCCGACATCACCGGGTCCTCCGTCTACGACCCGGCCGAGCGCAGCTTCGCGTTCCAGCCCGGGCCGGTGTTCACCAGCCTGCTGCTGGCCGACGAGATCAACCGCACCCCGCCCAAGACCCAGTCGGCGCTGCTGGAGGCGATGGCCGAGGGGCAGGTCACGGTGGAGGGCCGCAGCCACCCGCTCCCGCGGCCGTTCCGGGTGGTCGCCACGTCCAACCCCGTCGAGCACGAGGGCACCTACGCGCTGCCCGAGGCGCAGCTGGACAGGTTCATGGTCCGCCTGGCGGTCGGCTACCCCGACCGCGCGCAGGAGCAGCGGATCCTCCTCAACCGCGTCGCCCGCCAGCAGGAGGCCACGCACGTGGACCCCGTGCTCGACGGGGAGCGGGTCCTGGCGGTGCAGGCGGCGGTGGAGGCCGTGCACGTGGACCCCGACGTCGCCGGCTACTGCGTGGACCTCGCCGCTGCCACCCGCGCCCACCCGTCGGTGCAGGTGGGCGCCAGCCCGCGCGGCTCGCAGGCGCTCCTGCTGGTCTCCCGCGCGCTGGCCGTGCTCGCCGGGCGCGCCTACGTGCAGCCCGAGGACGTCAAGCGCGCCGCCGTGCCCGTCCTGGCCCACCGCCTCGTGCTCACCACCGACGCCTGGGCCGCAGGCATCGAGACCACCGAGGTGGTCCGCGCCGTGGTCGCCACGGTCGCCGGACCCGCCACCGCGGGTGCCGCCGCGGCGCAGCCGGCGTGAAGGACCAGGCGTGAGGGAGCAGCCCGCCTGGCGGTGGACGGCGGCCCCGGCCACCGCCGTCGGCCTGGGCGTGGTGCTGGCCGCCGCAGGCCTGGCGCTGGGCCGTCCCGACGTCGCCCTGCTCGGAGCGCCGCTGCTCGTGACGGCGGCCCTCGGCTGGCAGCGCCCGGTGCCGGGCGAGGCCGGGACGGACGTCGAGGTGGACGTCGACCCGCCCTCGAGCGCAGGAGCCGGCACCGGCAGCCGCACCGTCGCCTACCGGGTCGCGCTGCACGTGCCCCCGGGCGCCGGGTCCGCCCTCGTGCGCCTGGCGCTGGTGGGCGGGCGCACGCGGCAGGTCCTCGTGGGTCCTCGCACCGGCGAGCTGCGGGGGAGCGTGGAGCTGCTCGGGGTGTCCGGCCCGCAGGAGGTGGTGCGGGCCTCGGTGGGGCTGCTCGCCCCCGACGCCGGCCTCGTCGCCGGGCCGGTGGGGGAGTCGAGCGCCGAGCGCGTCCTCGCGCCCGCGTACGCGCCCGCCACCGACCTGCCGCTGCCCCCGGGGCTGCGGGGCCTGTCGGGCGTGCACGACTCCTCCCGCCCCGGCCAGGGCGGCGACTTCCGCGACATCGGCCCCTTCGCCCCCGGTGACCGGCTGCGCCGCATCGACTGGAGGGCCACCGCGCGGCGCTCGCGCACCGCCGGGGAGATCACCGACCTCTACGTGCGGCGGAGCCTGGCGACCTCGGACGCGGTCGCCGTCGTCGTCGTCGACAGCCGCGACGACGTGGGGGAGGTGGTCGCGCAGTGGGGCACCAACCGCGTCGACCGGCGCGGGGTGAGCTCCCTGCACCTGGCGCGGCAGGCGGCGAGCGCCATCGCCGCGGGCACCGTGCGCCGCGGAGACCGGGTGGCGTTCTGCGACCTGCTCGCCGGCGGCCGCTCCACCCCCGTCGGCGCCGGCGACCGCCACCTGCGCCGGGTGCTCGCCGCCGTCGCCACCACCCGCGCCACCGGGGTGCTCGCGGGGGTGCGGCGGCTGCCGCCCGTGCCGCCGTCAGCGCTGGTGTACGTGCTGTCGACCTTCCTCGACGACGTCGCGGGCGGTGCGGCGCGCACGTGGCGCAGCCGCGGGCACCGCGTGGTGGCCGTCGACGTGCTGCCGGCGCCCCGGCTGGGCGGCAGCACCGCGGCGCAGCGGCTGGCCCACCAGGTGGTGGCGCTCGAGCGCGAGGACCGCCTGGAGGACCTGCGCGCGGTCGGCGTGGAGGTGGTCACCTGGGCGGGGACGGCGGGCGCCGCGGGCCGACGGTCCCAGCTGCGCGCGCTGTCACGGCGGCGGCTGCGGTGAGGCCGCCGACGCGGCGGCCGGTCGGACGGGCGGCCGACCTGCTGGCGCGGCTGCCGCGGCTGCCGGGAGTGCCGCGACGAGGCCCGGCCACCGCGGCTCCCGTGTGGCCCGACGTCGGACCGGCGGTGCCAGCGGTGGTGCTCCGGGTGGCCGTCGGCGTGGTGGCCGGCGTGCTCGTGCTGGTGGCCTTCCCCGCCGCGTGGTCGCTCGCGGCCGCGGTCGGTGCGGTGGTGGCCCTCTGGCCGGCGCCCGTGGCGGTGGTCGTGCTCGTGCTCGTCGTGGCGGGCGTGCAGGTGCTGCGTCCGCTCGCGCCCGTGCAGGCGGGGTTCTTCGTGGCGCTCGCCGGCGTGCACCTGCTGCACGTGCTCACCGCCGTCGTCCGGGCGGTGCCCTGGCGGGCGCGGGTCCAGCTGGCGGCGCTGGGCCGGCCGCTGGGCCGGTGGGCGGTGGTGCAGGCCGGGGCCCAGGTGGTCGCGGTGGCGCTGCTCGCAGCCGTCCCCGGTCCGCGCGGCGGCCTGGTGGGCGCCCCGCTGCCGGTGCTGGGCGTGGTCGGGGGCGCCGCGCTGCTCGCGGTGGTGCTGGCGCTGCTGCGCCCCCTGCTGCGCCGCCCTCCCCGCTGAGCGCCGCTAACCGGCGTGCGGGGTGATGTCGAGGAGCACCTCCACGTCTCCCGACGACGGCTGCCCGGACCCACCGGCCTCCCCGGGGCCACCCGCCGCGCTGACGCGCCCGGTGAGCCGGTACGCGCCCGGCACGGGGTCCACCAGGGTCACCAGCCAGCTCGCCTGCTCCTGCAGGTCCCCACTGCGGGCCCCCTCGGGCAGCGACGCCTCCCACGTGCGCCAGTCGACGGCCACCACGCCGCCGCGGCCGCCGGCGCCGGCCACCTCCAGCGGCCGGGACGCCTGCTGCAGCGAGCCCGGCACCGACCCGCTCGCCGAGTCGTGCAGGTAGACCGTCACCTGCACCACCCCGCACGGCGGCACCCCCTGGGCGGCGTACCCGGCGAGGTCGCGCACGCTCGCGCCGACCTGCAGCCCGCCGTCGGCGCCGCCCAGGGTCGCCGCGGTCCCACCGCTCGGTCCCAGGGCCCGCGCCGTCACGGCGACGTCCACGCTCGAGGCGTCCGCGGGGCGCTCGCAGCCGGTCACGCCGTAGGGCGCGGGTGCGCCGGGTGGACCGCCGACGCCGATGCCGAGACCGCCGCTGACGCCGGGACGAGGCACCTCGGCCTGCCCCCAGGAGGAGGCGCTGCCCACCAGCGCGGTGACCAGCGTGACGGCACCCAGCACGGTCAGGGCCAGCACACCGCGCCGCGGCAGCCGCGGCTGCCCCTCGCGGGCCTCCTGCGGGTCGCGCTCCGGCCCGGACCCGGGCTCGGACTCGGTCTGCACGCCACCAGTCTCGCCTCCCGGCGCGGCGTCAGCCCTCGCTCGCCGCCCACCCGGTCACGGCGGCGATGCGGCACACGAGCACGCGGTGGAAGGGCTTGTCGGCGTACTGCGGCACGGCCAGCGCCAACCGGTCGGCCAGCTCGTCGACCAGCGCCGCCGGCGGGTCGGGCACGTGGTGGAGCTGGGCGCGCACCCACCACAGCCGCGACCAGTCCTCCACCTCCCAGTGCTCGACCAGCAGCGAGCCGCGCGGGTCGGCCTCGAGGTTGTCCTCCCGGCGCAGCCGGGTCGACCGCTTGGGCTTGACCGAGTCGATCGGCACCCCCACGTGGCGCGCACCGCCACTGCCGGGGCGGGAGCCGCTGTCGTCGTCCTCAGCACCGCTGACCGCGAACACCACGGGCTGTGGGTCGGGCCCGCGCTCGGGGTGGAGAGTCACCAGCACGCCGTGCACCTGCGCCGACAGGCGGCGCAGCGCCTCGCCCTCCTCGATCCTCACCGCCGTGACCGCGACCTGCGCCGCACCCCGAGCCGCACTCCCAGCCGCCGCTCAGACGGCGTTGACGAGCGGCATGATCTCCTCGGTCAGCCGCTTGAGGTCGTCCAGGGTCTTGGCCGTCGGCACGTCGCGGAACGGCGGCCACAGCAGCGGCATCGTCATCCCCGCCTCCTGGTACCGCTTGAGCCTGTCCTCGATCTGCTGCGCGCTGCCGACGAGCAGGTTGCTGGCCTTGCCGGCGGGGGTCTGGTCGACGTCGGCGTCGGTGATGACGAACCAGATCATCGAGCACATGTCGAAGCCCTCGGGGAACCCGCGGCCCAGCTCGGCCAGCTCGTGCTCCATGGCGGCGCGCCAGCGGGCGATGTCCTCGGGGGAGTCCTGGATGCCGATCCAGCCCGACAGCCCGTACTTGGCGATGCGCTTGGCCGAGCGGGCGGCGTCCTTGAGGCCGGAGAAGTAGATCGGTGGGCCGGGCTGCTGCAGCGGCTTGTGGCCGAAGCCGCAGGGCTCGAAGTCGGCGAACTCGCCGTGGTACTCGAAGTGCTCGTTCTTCTCGTCCCAGATCCCCTGGAGGACCTCGATCGTCTCCCGCACGTGCGCGTGCCGGCGGGGGAAGAGGTGGGTCGCGCTGGCGGCGGCGAACTCCTCGGGCATCCACCCCGAGCCGACGCCCACGTTGAGGCGGCCCCCGGAGAGGTGGTCCTGGGTGGCCAGCTCCGCGGCGAGCACGCCGGGCGCGCGGTAGGGCGTGTCGATGATGCTCATGCCGATGCGGACCTTCGTGGTCTTCGCGGCGAGCCAGGGGATGAGCGTCATGCCCTGGAACCACCTGCCGTTCGAGACCACCGGCATGCCGGGGGGGAAGTCGGTCATCATCCCGAACGGGAACTGCATCTCGGCGGTGTCGGAGGTCTTGGGGACGACGACGCGGTCGAGCGTCCACACCGAGTCGAAGTCGAGGTCCTCGGCGAGGGCGGTCAGGTCTGAGAGCTCCTCCAGCGTCACGTGGTCGCGGAAGTTCGGCAGGTAGAGGGCGAGCTTCACGGGCGGGTCTCCTCGTCGCGTCGTCGGTCCGATGAGCCGCCCCCACCCTCGCCGTCGCACCTCAACGCCGTCACGCCGCCAGATCAACGCTCCCTCAACGCGCACGTCCAGACGGTGCGTGGCGACGACGGTGCGCCCTACCGTCGGCGCTGTGGCGACGGAGCCGAGCGACAGTCCTGACGTCCTGTGGAGCCCGCCCCGGGAGCGGGTCGACGGCTCGCGGCTGCGCGAGTACCTCGACTGGCTGGAGCAGCGCCAGGGCCGCCCCTTCCCCGACCACGACGCGCTGTGGGAGTGGTCGGTGGCCGACCTCGACGGCTTCTGGCGCTCCGTCGTCGAGTTCTTCGGCCTGCGCGTCACCGGCGGTGACGGCCGGGTCCGCACCGACGACCCGATGCCGCACGTGCGCTGGTTCCCCGGGGCGCGCACCAGCTGGGCCGAGCACGCCCTGCGCCTCGGCGGCGACGACGTCGCCGCCCTCGTCTGCGTGCGCGAGGGAGGCGGTGGGGCCCGCGAGGTCAGCCGCGCGCAGCTGCGCCACGCGGTCGCTCAGGCCGCCGCGTGGCTGCGCCGCAACGGGGTGCGCCCGGGGGACCGGGTGGTGGCCTACCTGCCCAACACCGAGCACGCCGTCATCGCCTGCCTGGCCGCCGCGGCCGTCGGCGCCGTGTGGGCCTGCTGCTCACCGGACTTCGGCGCCGAGGGGACCACCGGCCGGCTCGCCCAGCTCGAGCCGGTGGCGCTCATCGCCGCGGACGGGCACCACTGGAACGGGAAGACCGTCGACCGGCGGGAGGTGGTCGCCCGGCTGCGGGAGGGGCTGCCGACGCTGCGCCACGTCGTCCACGTCCCGGTGGCCTTCCCCTCCGAGGCGGGACCCGCGGGCAGCACGCCGTGGGACGACGTCGTCAGCGGCGAGGAGCCGCTGGTCTTCGACCAGGTGCCCTTCGACCACCCCCTGTGGGTGCTCTTCACCTCGGGCACCACGGGCCTGCCCAAGGGGCTGGTGCACAGCCACGGCGGCATCCTGCTGGAGGGCACCAAGTGGTCGGGCCTGTACGCGGGGATGCGGGAGGGCGAGCGGCTGTTCAGCTACACCTCCACCGGCTGGGCGCTGTGGAACATCGAGCTGGGCGCGCTGCTGCAGGGCGCGGCGGTGGTGCTCTACGAGGGCAGCCACGCCTTCCCGCCGGGAGCGGTGTGGGAGGTGGCCGCGCGCACCCGCGCCGACCTCGTGCTGCTGGGCGCCGCCGTCGTCACGGCCTCGGCCAGCGCCCCGCGGCCCCCGCGGGAGCTGCACGACCTGAGCCGCCTGCGGCACGTGCTCGTCTCCGGCTCGGCCCTGCCGCCCGCCGGGTACCGCTGGCTGCTGGAGCAGGTCAGCCCGGACCTGCGGGTCGACTCCACCAGCGGCGGCACCGACATCTCCGGCTCCTTCATCGGCGCCAACGAGTACGCCCCCGTGCGGGCCGGGCGCATCAGCGGCCGCCTGGCGGGCGTCGACTGCGCGGCGTGGGACGAGGACGGCCACCCCGTGGTCGACGACGTCGGCGACCTCGTGGTGACCCAGCCGATGCCGTCGATGCCGGTGCGGATGTGGAACGACCCCGGCGGCGTCCGGTACGCCGAGAGCTACTTCGACACCTGGCTGGGGGTGTGGCGCCACGGCGACTGGGTCACCTTCCACTCCGACGGGTCCGTCACCGTGCACGGCCGCTCCGACTCCACCCTCAACCGGCAGGGCGTGCGCCTGGGCTCCAGCGACTTCTACGACGTGCTCGACCCGATGCCCGAGATCGCCGAGACGCTCGTGGTGGGCGTGGAGCTCCCCGACGACGGCTACTGGCTCGGCCTGTTCGTGGTGCCCGCCCCCGGCCACGAGCTCGACGACGCGCTGCGCGCGACGGTGCTCGACGCGCTGCGCACCCGGCTGACCCCGCGGCACCGCCCCGACGAGCTGGTGGCGGCCCCCGCGGTGCCGCACACCCTCACCGGCAAGAAGCTCGAGGTGCCGGTGAAGAAGCTGCTGCGCGGCACGCCGCTGGCGAGGGCGGCCAACCCCGCCACCGTCGACGACCCCGAGGTGCTGCGCTGGTACGAGCGCTTCGCCGCCGAGCGGGGCCCGCTGAGGCCGGCCGCCGCCCAGGGCTCCTGACAGGACGACGAGCGTGCGGCTGGGGGCGAGCCTCGCTCACCTGTCCGACGCCCCGCCCTTCCCCGCGGCGCGGTGGGCGGCGCGGTTGGAGCAGGCCGGGTTCGAGGGGCTGTGGGCGCCGGAGGTCATCGGCCGCGGCGCGCTCGTCCCCGACCCGTTCGTGCTGCTCGCGGCGGCCGCCGCGGTGACCGAGCGGGTGGAGCTGGGCACCGCGACCGTGCAGGTGCCGCTGCACCACCCCGCCGAGCTGGTCCACCGGGTGCGCTCCCTGCTGTCCGTCAGCGGCGACCGGCTCACCCTCGGGGTGAGCCCCGGCTCGACGCAGGCCGACTTCACGCTGCTCGACCGCGACTTCCGCTCCCGCTTCACCACCCTCCACGCCCACGTCGCCCGGCTGCGCTCCCTGCTCCCTCCGCCGCGGGACGGCGGCCCGGAGGTGCTGCTGGGCTCGTGGGGCGCGAACGTCGAGCGCGCCGCCCGCGACTACGACGGCTGGGTGGCCTCGGCCGTCCGCCGCACCCCCGAGCAGCTGCTCGAGGCCCTGGTGGGGTTCCGCGCCGCGGGCGGCGGCCGCGCGGTGGTCATGGGGGTCAGGGTCGAGGACGACGACGACCTCGCCCCCGCCCGCGACGTGCTGCGCCGCTGCGCCGACGCCGGGTTCGACGACGCCGTGGTGCTCATCGGCCCGCACGGCCCGGACCCCGAGCGCGTGCGGGCGCTGCACCCGTGACGTCGGTGCTGTCCGGCGATCGGCCGCTGACGCCACCGGCGCGCTGCGGGGTACCGTCCCTGCACCAGGGTCCGACGGTGGGCAGGGGGGCGGATGACCGCGAGCGCAGCTGCTACGGCGGCGGCGACGTCAGCAGCGGGCACTGCAGCCCCGGTGCCCGTGGAGGGCGCCCGTCCGGTGGTGCTCGTCGTGGACGACGACAGCCGCGTGCGCACCGTGGTGGCCTGGCAGCTGGAGGCCGAGGGCTACCGGGTGGTCGAGGCCGGCGACGGCGGGGCCGCGCTGCGCTCGGTGGTGACCGACCGGCCGGCGCTCGTGGTGCTGGACGTCTCGCTGCCGGGCACCTCGGGGCTGGACCTGCTGCGTCGGCTGCGCGCCGAGGGGGACCTCACCCCGGTGGTGGTGCTCTCGGGCAGGTGCGGGGAGGGCGACCGGATCCTGGGGCTGGACCTCGGCGCCGACGACTACCTCGTCAAGCCGTTCTCCCCGGGGGAGCTGGCGGCCCGGGTCAGGTCGGTGCTGCGGCGCTCGGGGACGCGGGGGCCCTCGCGCCCGCCCGCGACGCCCGACCCGGCGTCCAAGCTGCGCATCGACCCGTGGACCCGGGAGGTGGAGCTGGACGGCGAGCCGGTGCCCCTCACCGCCCGCGAGTTCGACCTGCTGGCCTTCCTGGCCGCCAACCCCCGCCAGGTGTTCACGCGCGCCCAGCTGCTGGAGCAGGTGTGGTCGAGCATGCGCTCCTGGCAGAGCGAGGCCACCGTGACCGAGCACGTGCACCGGCTGCGCCACAAGCTCGGGGCCCGCTACCTCGTCACCGTGCGCGGCGTCGGCTACCGCCTCGAGCCGTGACCGCCCCCGTCGCCGTCGCCGACGACGCCTCTGACGTCGTCGAGCAGAGCGACGCCGTGGCGCTGCTCGCCGAGCAGACGCGGGTGCTGGAGCAGATCGCCACGGGAGCACCGCTGGCCGACGTGCTCGCCGGCGTCGCCAGCGCGCTGGAGCGCCTCCTGCCGGGGAGCAGCTGCTCGGTGCTGCTGCTCGACCGCGCCGCCGGGGTGCTGCGCCACGGCGCCGCGCCGACGCTGCCGGCCTCGTACACGACCCGGGTGGACGGGCTGCCCATCGGAGAGCTGGCCGGCTCCTGCGGCACCGCGGCGTTCACCGAGCTGCCGGTGGTGGCCGTCGACGTGCTCACCGACGCCCGGTGGCAGCGCTACCGCGACCTCGCCGCCGACGCCGGCCTGCGGGCGTGCTGGTCCACCCCGATCCGCGGTCGCGACGGCGTCAGCGGCACCTTCGCCGTCTACCACCGCGAGCCGCACCGCCCGACGCCCCGCGAGGAGCACCTCGTGGAGCGGCTCAGCCACCTGGCCTCGGTGGCCATCGACCACGCCGGGCTGCTGGCGGCCCTGGCCCGCAGCCAGGCGGAGGCGGCCGGGCGCGCCACCAGCGACTTCGTGTCCGCGTTCGCGCACGAGCTGCGCACCCCGCTGCAGGCCATCACCGGCTTCACCGAGCTCATGACCACCCTCGACCTCGACGCCGAGCGCCGCGCCGCGGCCCTCGGCCACATCGCGGCCGCCGCCGGTCACATCCTCAGCATGGCCGACGACGTGCTCGACGTGTCCCGCATCGAGGCCCGCGCGCTGCCGCTGGTGCTGGTGGACCTCCCGCTGGAGCCCGTGGTGGAGGGGGTGCTCGCCATGGTGGGGCCGCTCGCCGACGCCGAGGGGGTGGCCCTGCACGCCCCGCCGCCGTCGTCGTCCTCACCACCGGCGGGGGAGGTGCTGGTCCGGGCCGACGAGCGCCGGCTCACCCAGGTGCTGCTCAACCTCGTCACCAACGGCATCCGCTACACCCGCGCCGGAGGGGCCGTGCACGTGGACTGGACCGTGGACGACCAGCGGGTGCGCCTCCGCGTCCGCGACACCGGCCCCGGCATCGAGGAGCGCCACCTCGCCCGCCTGTTCACCCCCTTCGACAGGCTCGGGCGCGGCTCCGACGGCGGCGTCGGGCTGGGCCTGCCGCTGGCGCGCGGCCTCACCGAGGCCATGGCCGGCCGGCTCGAGGTGAGCAGCCGGGTCGGCGAGGGGACCACCGTCACCACCACCCTGCCCCGTGGGAGGACTCCATGAGGACCGCCGTGATCGTCGACGCCCTGCGCACCCCGTCGGGGCGCGGCAAGCCCGGGGGAGCGCTGTCGTCGCAGCACCCCGTGGAGCTCATGGCCCGCGTGCTGCGCGCGCTGGTCGATCGCAACGACCTCGACCCCGCCCTCGTCGACGACGTGATCCTCGGGTGCCTCGCCCAGGTGGACCAGCAGGCCGTCAACCCCGCCCGCAACGCCGCGCTCGCGGCGGGGTTCCCGGTGACCGTGCCCGGGGTGACCATCGACAGGCAGTGCGGGTCGAGCCTGCAGGCGGTGGCGTTCGCCGCGCAGGGCGTGGTGGCGGGCGCGTACGACGTGGTGGTCGCCGGCGGGGTGGAGCTGATGAGCACCCACCCCATCGGGTCGGCCGCGCGCGGCGCGGACCCGTTCGGGCCGAGCATCCGGGAGCGGTTCGACGGCGGCCTCGTGCACCAGGGCATCTCCGCGGAGCTCATCTGCGCGCGGTGGGGCCTGAGCCGGGAGGAGGTCGACGCCTTCGCCGAGCGGTCCCACCGCCTGGCAGCCGCGGCCACGGAGGCCGGGGCCTTCGAGCGGGAGCTGCTGCCCGTGCCCCTGGCGGACGGCCGCGTGCTCGACAGGGACGAGACGGTCCGTCCCTCCACGACCGCCGCGTCGCTCGCGGCCCTGTCCCCGGCCTTCGTCGACGACGACGTCGCGCGGCGCTTCCCGGAGATCGACTGGAAGATCACCGCCGGCAACTCCTCGCCGCTGACCGACGGGGCCAGCGCGGTGCTCATCATGGCCGAGGAGCGCGCGGAGCAGCTGGGCCTGGTCCCGCGGGCGCGGGTCGTGGCGGGAGCGGTGGTGGGATCCGACCCCATCGAGATGCTCACCGGCGTGGTCCCCGCCACCCGCAAGGTGCTCGACCGGGCGGGGCTGTCCATCGGCGACGTCGACGCCTACGAGGTCAACGAGGCCTTCGCGCCCGTGCCCATGGTGTGGCAGCGCGAGCTGGGCGCCGACCCGGAGCGGCTGAACCCCCGCGGCGGGGCGATCGCGCTCGGGCACGCGCTCGGCTCGACCGGCACCCGGCTGCTGGGGACGCTGCTCGGCCAGCTCGAGGCGACCGGCGGGCGGTACGGACTGGAGGCGGTCTGCGAGGGCCAGGGGATGGCCAACGCCCTCGTGGTCGAGCGCCTCTGACGCTCCTTACGCCTCAGTCGTTGAGCACGGAGCGCATCGTCTCCCAGGTCGCGTCGAGGTGGTCGGTCAGCAGGGCGCCGGACTCGTCCGCGACCCAGCGCTCGAGCGCGGTCTGGAACAGCTCGACGGCCAGCCCGGCCACGACCCGGGCGACGAGCGGCTCCTGGCCACGGCGCTCGAAGCCCTCGCGGATCGCCTCGCGCAGCTCGGCCTGCTTCCGCAGATCGCGCTCACGCAGGACGGGCTCGGCGTCGATGATGCGCCGCGCCTTCCGCACCGCCTCCCGCTGGGGCTCGAACCGGTGGCGGGCGAGTCCGCGCAGACCTGCCAGCACCAGGGCCACCGGGGCGGTGTCCGCGGGCGCGTCGGCGAGGATCCGCGAGGCGGTGGCCGGGATCTCGTCGTCGCCGAAGAAGACCTCGCGCTTGTCGCTGAAGTGGCGGAAGAACGTCCGCCGCGTGAGGCCGGCCCGGTCCGCGATCTGCGGGACGGTCGTGGCGGCGAAGCCCTGCTCCTCGAAGAGGTCGAGCGCCGCCGCGCGGAGCCGCTCCCGGGTGCCGGGTGCCCATCTGGCCATGGCGCCACCGTAGGTGATGACACGTGGTGCCATCAGCCCTACTGTGAGGACACCACGTGTCATCACCCTCCAGGAGCTGCTCCCGTGTCGCAGTCGCACCACCTCGCCGCCGTCCTGCGCGAACCACGGGCGAGGCTCGTCGTCGACGACGTCCCCACCCCGGCTCCCGCGGTTGACGAGGTGGTCGTGCGCGTGCGAGCCGTCGCGGTGAACCCCGTGGACTGGGTGGTCCAGGGCACCAGCGCCCTGACCTACCGATGGCTGCGGACGCCCGCGGTGCTCGGCTCGGACGTCGCCGGGGAGGTGGTGGCGGTCGGGGAGTCCGTGACGCGCTTCCGCGTGGGAGACCGGGTGCTGGGTCTGGCCACCGGCACGGACCGCGGCCGCGACGCGTTGCGCGAGGGCGCGTTCCAAGAGCGGACGGTGCTGCTCGAGCGGCTGACGGCCCCGGTCCCGGCGGGCGTCAGCGACCTGGAGGCCGCCGCGCTCCCGCTGGCGGTGTCCACTGCGGCCTGCGCCCTCTTCCAGCCGAAGCACCTGGGGCTGGCCATGCCCGGTGCCGGTGACCGTCCGTCCGCCACCGGCGAGGTGGTCGTGGTGTGGGGCGGCTCGACCAGCGTGGGGCTGAACGCCGTGCAGCTCGCTCGGGCCGCCGGGTACGACGTCGTCAGCACCGCCTCCGCGCACAACGCCGAGCTGGTCAGGTCCCTCGGCGCGGACGTCGTGGTGGACCACCACGCGCCCAGCGCCGCCGACGAGCTCGTGGCCGGCATCGGCGGCCGCCGCGTGGTCGGCGCCGTCGCCCTCGGTCCCACGTCCGCGGCGGCCTGCCTCCAGGTGCTGCGGCGGACGGGCGGCACGGTGCTGGCGATGGCCAGCACCCCGGTCTCCCTGGACCGGGTCGCGGGACGACGCCACCTCCTCCCCGGGGCGCTCCCGGTGTTCGGCCGCATCGGCCTCACCACCGCGGCCCTCGCCCTGAGAGCCCGGCGCGCCGGTGTCCGCGCCGCGTTCGTGTGGGGCAGCAGCCTGCGCGACGACGAGGTCGGCCCGCGCCTGTGGGGCGAGGTGCTGCCCCGGGGTCTGGCCGACGGCACGCTGCGGCCCGTGCCCGAGCCGCTGCTCGTCGGGCACGGGCTCGACGCGGTCCAGGCGGGCATCGACCGCCAGCGGGCCGGCGTCTCGGCGCGGAAGGTCGTCGTCAGCCTGGAGGACGAGGACGACGCCCATCGGGAGACGCGCAGCTGACCTCCACCAGCGTGCTACAGCTGGGCTGGAACAGCCGGAGGTGCCGGCCGCACCGCTTCGGCCACGAGGCCCGCGATGAGCGCGAGCGAGACGGCGCCCGCGTCGGGGGTACCGACAGCCCGCTCCCCGTGGGTCTTGGCGCGTCCCTTCACCGGCAGCAGCTGCGCAGTCCCGTCGGCCCCGGCCTGCGCAGCTCGAGCCGCCTCCCGCAGCGCCGTCGCCACCGGTGATCCGAGGTCAGCCGCGTGCTGGAGCACCCGCACGTAGGGGGTCAGCGCATCGACCATCGTCTTGTCGCCCACCACCGCACCGCCGCGGCGGTGGACCGCCGCTCCCGCCGCGGCCGCGGCCTCGGCGGCCGTGGTCACGCCGGGAACTCGTTCGTCTCCGACGACGGCGCCGACCTCGCGCAGCACCGCCCCCCACAGCGCCCCGGAGGTGCCACCGGCGCGGTCGGCCCACGCCTCCCCGGCCAGCGCCAGCGCCGAGCCGGCCCCGGCGCCGCGCGCGACGGCCTCGGCCGCCGCCTGCGCCGCCGCGCGGGTGCCCCGCTGCATGCCGATGCCGTGGTCACCGTCGCCGGCCACGGCGTCGATGCGGCCCAGCTCCTCGGCGTGGGCGTCGATGAGGTGGGTGACCCGCTGCAGCACCTCCGCGACCTCCGCGGCGAAGGCCCGGGAGTCGCTGCTGGCCCGCGGCAGCTCTCGGACGCCGCCCAGCGCGCCGTCCCCCTCGTCGTCGTCGACGTCCTGCAGGAGCTCCGCGTCGCCGGAGGCCTGGTCGGGTGCCGGGGCGCCGCGGCGGAAGGCGGGGGAGTCCGCCGGTGCGCGCCAGCACGCCTCCAGCTCCTCGTCCAGCCAGGTCAGGGTCAGGGAGACGCCCTGCATGTCGAAGCTCGTCACCAGGGCGCCGACCTCAGGGTCGACCACCGTGACGCCCAGCCCCTCCAGCCGCTGCGCCACCCGGCGGTAGAGCAGGAACAGCTCCTCGTGGCCGATGCCGCCCAGACCGTTCAGCAGGACGGCGGCGCGCTGGCCGTCCGCTGCGGCGACGCCGGGAGGGAGCTCGGACACCACCGACTCGACGAGGAGGTCCGCCAGGCCGTCGGCCGTGGGCACGTCGCTCTCACCGGTCCCGGGCTCCCCGTGGATGCCCATGCCCAACCCCATGCGGCCCGCGGGGACCACGAAGAGGGGCCGGCTGGATCCCGGCAGGGTGCACCCCGACAGGGCGACTCCGAAGGTGCGGGTGCGCTCGTTGGCGCGGGTCGCGAGGCGGAGCACGGTCGCGAGGTCCAGTCCGGCCTCGGCGGCCGCTCCGGCGATCTTGAAGACGGCCACGTCGCCGGCCACGCCCCGGCGCTCGGACGCCCGCTCGGCCGGGGCGCTGGAGATGTCGTCGGTGACGGCCAGCGACACCACCTGGACGCCGTCGGCGGCGAGGAGCTCGGCGCCCTCGGTGAAGTGCAGGACGTCACCGGCGTAGTTGCCGTAGCCCAGCAGCACCCCGGCGCCGCGGTCGGCGGCGCGCGCCACCGAGCGCACCTGCTGGGCCGAGGGGGAGGCGAAGACGTTGCCCATCACCGCGCCGGCCGCCAGGCCGGTGCCGACGAGGCCGGCGAAGGCGGGGTAGTGCCCCGAGCCGCCGCCGACCACCACCGCCACCTTGCCGCTGGCGAGCGGCCGCCTGCGCACCACGCCGCCGGGCACGCGGCGGACCCTGTCGCCGTGGGCGGCCACGAAGCCCTCGGCCACCTCGTCGGCGAAGAGGGCGGGGTCGTTGGTCAGGCGGGCCATGGGCGTCTCCCGAGGGTGGCGTGCGCCCGCAGGCGCCTGGAGGGGGTCGCAGCGGTGTCGCGCTGCTGAACGGGGCGGGGGTGGCGTGAGGAGCAGGTCATCCGAGGGTGCTCGCCGACCAGGCGCCAGCGCCCAGGCCGGTGATGAGCGAGCCCCACGGTGTCTCCACCACCAGGCGCCGGGGTCTGGTGTCGAGGTTGGCGGCCAGCACGGTGGTGGTCCGTCCTCTGGTGGCGCCGACGGCCCAGACGAGCCCGTCAGGGCTCGGACCGACCAGCCGCTCACCACCGGCGAGGTCGGCCAGGGCGCGCAGGGCCGCGGCCACCGGGAGGTCGTCGCCGTCCGCGGTGCGGATGCCGCGGGGGCCCCACTCCTCGAAGTAGGTCAGGCTCGCCACGCCGGGCACGGCGAGCGCAGCTGCGGAGGCGATGGTCCAGGCGGCCAGCTGCGGCGCGCTCTGGCGCGGGTCGTCGTGCCCCTGCTGCTGGGCGCCGTACCCCTCGGGCAGGCCCTCCGGTGGGGCGGCCGTTCCGTCGTCGGTGGGCGCATCGGGCGGGCTGGGCGGCGTCGTCGCCACGTCGTTGAACCGCGGGCGCAGCGTCACCGGACCGACGTGCACCGGACCGCCACCGGCGATGGCCACCGCCTGCTCGGCCACGGTTCGCTGCACCGCGACGGACTCGACCAGCTGCTCGGTGCCGACGGCGTGGAACAGCGGGGTGGTGCTGAAGGTGGTGCCGAGCAGCCCAGAGGCCAGGTCCTCCTGCTCCCGGTTGAGCTGGGTGAAGTGCGAGCGGGCCCCTCCCACCACGGGTGCTTCCAGGCCCGCGGCCTCCAGCGACGCCCGCAGGACGGCGCCGGTCACCACGTCGGTCACGTGGCGGCCGACGTCGAAGGCGGCGATCCGCACCACGTCGGTGCCGACCAGCGCGACGACGAGGGCGTCGAGGGCGGCCAGGTGCCGGGCGTCACGAGCGTCGAGCACCACGCGGACGTCCAGCGGCAGCCCGGCATCCCGGGCGCGGGCCAGGGCGGCCCGCCACCGGGGGTCTCCCAGCTCCAGCTCCACCAGCACCGCCGACCCGACGGCGGCCGGGGCGGGGGCCGGGTCCGGCGCGGTGGCGGCTCCCACGGCGATCTCGGGGAAGGTCTCCGCGGCGGTCAGGCGGACGGTTTCGCTCTGGTGGCCGCTGCGGTGGCGTCCGGCTCCGCTGCCCGTCGCCCCCGTCGTGGCCCCCGTCGTGGTGGTGCCGGTCGTCCTCACTGAGAGCTGCACCTGCTGGTGCACGACCTCCCCGGCAGCCACCCGGTAGGGGAACGGCAGGGCCAGCGGCCGGCTGTACGTCTTGAACGAGGCGTCGGTCCAGTTGCGCTGGTCCTCCATCTCGAAGACGTCGCCCTCGAGGCCGACGGCGACGTCGAGGCCGCCGTCGGTCCAGGAGAGCCCAGCGATCTCGACCGCCGGCTGGTGGGGGCTGACGGACCGCGGGAACTGCGTGGCCTCCACGTCCCCGCCGGGGTGGGTCACCGCCAGCGCGGTGCCTGCGAGGTGGGTCGGGTGGAGCACCACCAGGCCGGTGCGGTTGGTCCGCACCTCGGCCTGCGCCTCCAGGCGCGCGGTGACCGTCAGCCGGGCGTGGACGGCCTCCACGGTGACGGTGCCGACCAGCAGGGCCGACCCGTCCTCGTCGTCGACGGTGACGTCCACCTGCACGCCGGTGGTGGTCTCGCGCACCGCACTGGCGCGCAGCGCGCGCGTGCCCCAGTCGGCGTCGCGGCTGACGGCCCGCACGCTGCGCAGGAGGTGCCGGCCCCGGTAGCCGATGTCGGCGACCTCGTCGCCCCGGAGCTGCCAGGACCAGTCGCCCCGCCGGTGGTCGGTGCCGGGCTCCAGCCACGCCGCTGCCGCGTCCGTCCTCGTGCTCACTCCCTGCTCCCGTTCGATCTGCCGGCCGGTCAGAGGGTGGTCATGCCGCCGTCGACGGCGAACAGCGCGCCGGTGGCGAACTCGGCGTCGTCGCTGGCGAGGAAGACCATGATCCCCTCGACGTCGCGGGGGGCTCCCGCGCGTCCGAGCGGGATGCGCCCGACGATCGCGCGGCGAGCCTCCGGGTCGTCGCTGATGGTGGTGACCAGCGAGGTCTCGGTGTAGGCGGGCACCACGGTGTTCACGCGGATCCCCGTGCCCGCGTAGGCGGCGGCCACCGTGCGGGTCAGGCCGTGGATGCCGGCCTTGGAGGCGCTGTAGGCGGTGAAGTCGGCGCCCTCGCCGTTCAGCCCGGTGGGACTGCCGGTGAGGATGATCGACCCGCCCGCGGGGGAGCCGGCCAGCATCGAGCGCACCGCGTGCTTCACCGTGAGGAAGGTGCCGGTGAGGTTGACGTCGATCGTGCGGCGCCAGACCTCCAGGTCCAGGTCGCCGGCCTTGGCGTCCTTCCCGAACAGCTGCACGCCCGCGTTGGCGACCACGACGTCCGGTGCCCACCCCGCCTCGGCCAGCTCGGCGAAGGCCGTCTGGACGGACGCCTCGTCGGAGATGTCCATGACCGCGGTGCGGGCTGAGGTGCCGATCTCGGCGGCCGCGCGCTCAGCGGCGGCAGCGTCGCGGTCGGCGATGACGACCCGGGCGCCCTCGACGGAGAACCGCCCGGCCACGGCGCGCCCGATGCCGGTGGCGGCTCCGGTGACCAGCGCCGTCTTGCCGGCCAGGCGCCCGGACGGGATGGGGGTGGTGCTCACCGCTCAGCGCTCGCCGCGGTCGATCGAGTCGAGGTGCAGCATGCGGGCGAGGTTCTTGTCGAGCTCGTCGTCGCGGAAGATCTTCTTCCAGTCGTCCTTGATGATGCTCTCCCGGCCGTAGTCCATGGCGATCAGGCAGGCGTCGGAGAACGGGTTGTCCCCGCGCAGGCCGTTGGCGAGCGCCACCTGCGTGTGTCCGAGCAGCATGCTGCGGGCCGCGGCCGCGGGCACGCCCATCGTGTCCACGGCCTCGTCGAGGGCCTCCTTGAGCAGCGCACCGATCATGCACGCGACGGTCTCGACCAGCGTCGGCTCGAGCTGGGCGAGCTGCTTGATGGTCACGAAGTGCACGTCGACGACGGGCGCGTAGATGGCGCGCACGGTGGCCTCGACGATCGCGGCGACGGCGGGGTCGTCGGACTCCACCGCGGCGATGGCGTCCTGAGGGGCGGCGATGCCGCCGAAGGTGTCGGCGTACTCCTCGGGGGTGGTGCGCTGCAGGAAGACCGAGGGGTGGCAGGGGTGGGCCACGGCCTGCACGACGTCGTCGCGGGTGGTGAGCAGCCCGGCGTAGGCGGCGGCCGGGTCCAGGGTGAGCACGATGCCGCCGGACTTCATCTGGGGCACCAGGTCAGCGGTGACCGCGCCCAGGGCGAGGTCGGGGACGGCGAGGACGACGATGTCGGCCTGGGCGACGGCGGTGGCGGCGTCAGTGAGGTCGCGGCCCGCCTCGCGGGTGCGCTGCTGGCCGGCGGGGCTGTTCTCCACGTAGAAGACGCGGTGGTCGGTCTTGACCAGGTTGTTCGAGACGCGCATCCCCATCTTCCCCCCGGCGCCGACGACGGCGATGGTCGCCGACGTGGAGGCCTGCGGCGTCGTGGGGGCGTTGGCGGTGGTGGTCATCGGAACCTCTCGGGTGTCAGACGGATCAGGCGGATCAGGCGGGTCAGGCGGATGGGGCGGGTCGGGCTGAGGAGGTCAGGCGGCTGGAGCTGCCGCGGGCTCGCGGGCGGCTCGGAGGTGCTCGACGGTGGCCCTGGTCCAGGCGCGCTCGGTGCGCACGGTGGTCTCCGGGTCGCCCTGCCAGGGCAGCCAGTGCTCGACCACCTCGTCGATCCCGCGCTCGCGCGGACGGACGGTGGCCAGCAGGTGCTCGTAGTCGTGCATGCCGGTGCCCATCGGGGCACCGGAGTACGTGAAGCCCACCCAGCCGGGCTGGCGTGCGAAGGCGAAGTCCTTGACGTGCACGTTGACCACGTGGGGGGCCGCGGTGGTGACGCAGTCGCGGGGGTGCTCCAGGCGGGCGACGACGTTGGCGGGGTCCAGGCAGATGCCGAGGTGGTCGCCACCGCGGGCGGTGACCAGCGCCACGAGGTCAGCGGTGGCGACCTGCTCGTAGGTCTCCAGCGCCAGCACCACCCCCGCTGCCTGGTACTCCGGAAGGACCTCGTCGAGCCACGCGCCGGTCTGCTCGGGGGACGGCGACGACGTCGGGCTCGTCACCATGCTGCGCACCAGGCGCGCGTCGAACGCCTCCGCGAGCCGCAGGTAGCGGGCCAGGTGCACGGGCTCCAGGCCCTTGGTCCCGAGCTGCACGTCCAGGTCGAGGTCGCGAGCGGTGGCAGCGGCCTCGGCGAGCTCCCTGTCGCTCATGGCCTCCAGCGGGGCGAAGTCGCAGATCTGGAACAGCCCCACGCCGAGGGCCGAGGTGGCCTCGAAGGCGCCGCGCAGCGAGAGCGGCTCGACCGCGCGGTCGGAGTGCTCCCAGAAGAAGCTGTACGTGCTCAGGCCGATCACGCCGTCACCTCGTCCGCTGCCCACCCGGTCAGGGCGACGGCCTCGTCGACGACGGCGAGGAAGGCGGCCGGGTCGTGGGCGAAGCGGCCCAGGAAGACGCCGTCGACGTCGTCTCCCAGCTCGGTCAGCAGCCCGGGACCGGCGGAGCCGCCGTAGATGACGGTGGAGCCCGCGCGCTCGGGCAGGCCTGCGAGCACCGAGGACAGGTGGCGGGCGACCGCGCGCACGTGCTCCAGGGGTGCCGGCGCGGGTGCGCCGATCGCCCAGACCGGCTCGTAGGCGATGGTCAGGGCGCCGCGGGGGGCGTCGTGCAGCGCTGAGAGCAGCTGGTCCTGGACGGTCGCGGCGGCCTGGGGGGCGGGGGAGCGGTCCGGCTCGCCGAGGCACAGCAGCGGGCGGATGCCGTGGCGCAGTGCTGCGGCTGTCTTGGCCGCCACGGCTGCGTCGTCCTCGCCGAAGAGGCGGCGGCGCTCCGCGTGGCCGACCTCGGCCAGGGTGACACCGACCTCGGCGAGCTCGGCGGCGCTGACCTCCCCGGTGTACGCGCCGGAGTCCTCGGCCGCGACGTCTTGCGCGCCGATGCGCACACCGCTGCCGGCGAAGGTGCGCAGCGCTGCAGGGATCTGCAGGTAGGTGGGGACGACGAAGACGTCGACGGCGCCGGCCGCGACCGCCGGGCGGGAGCGCAGGCCGTCGGCCACCTGGCGGAACCACTGCTGGGCCTGGTGGTGACCGAAGTACATCTTCAGGCTCATCCCCACGGAGACTCGTGGAGGCGCGGGGGCGGCCGCGTCTGTCCGGTGGCTCATCTGCCGGCGACGCGTGCTTCGTAGCGGCTGATTTCGTCGACCTTCGCGGCTGAGGCCGACGTGGTGTCGAAGCGGTGGGTCAGCCACTCCCGCACGAGGCGGCGAGCGAGCTCCAGGCCGATGACGCGCTGGCCCATCGTCAGGACCTGGGCGTCGTTGGACAGCACGCTGCGCTCGACCGAGTAGGAGTCGTGTGCGGTGACCGCGCGGACGCCCGGGACCTTGTTGGCGGCGATCGCCACCCCCAGGCCGGTGCCGCAGAACAGGAGGGCGCGGTCGGCCAGACCGTCGGCGACGCGCTGGGCGGCTTCGACGGCCACAGCGGGGTACGGCGTGTGGCCGTCGGCCTCCACGCCGACGTCGACCAGGGAGGCGACCAGGGGGTTGGCCGACAGGTCGGCCTTGAGGGCCTCCTTGTACCGGTGTCCTGCGTCATCACTGCCGATGACCAGGCGCAGTGCATCAGCCATGGGTCCCTCCTCGGGTCTGCTCGCGGACGCCCGCTCCGCCGCGGGCCCGGCGTCGTCGTCGAACGCGAAGCTCCGGCGAGCACTATGGCAAACCGGTTGACCAATTGCAAGGAGGAACCGGTCAGCCGGAAGGCAGCGCGGAGGGCCTCCTGGGCCCTACGCTCCGCACGTGCCCGCATTCCCCGACGACCAGGCGGCCGTCATCTCCGCATCCCTGGGTGCCGTCCCGAGCGGCACGCCTGCGTCGGAGGTCGCCCGGCGGCTGCTCGACCTCTTCCTGGGAGGCACCGTGCAGCCGGGGACCCGGCTGCCCCCCGAGCGGCAGCTGGCCTCCACGCTGGGCGTGGGGCGCTCCGCGGTGCGCGAGGCGCTGGCCGCCCTGGAGATCCTGGGCATCGTCGACGTGCGGCCCGGGTCGGGCACGTACCTGCGCGGCACGGCGAGCGAGATGCTGCCCCAGACCCTGCGCTGGGGACTGCTCATCGGGCGGCAGTCCACGTCCGAGCTGCTCGAGCTGCGCGCCGGGCTGGAGATCTACATCGCTCGGCTGGCGGCCAGTCGGCGGGGCCTCGCCGGTCTCGCCCGCCAGGAGTCCTCCCTGGGCCGCATGCGGCGCGCCGGCGAGGACCTCCGCGCCTTCGCGAAGGCCGACCAGGACTTCCACGACGCCCTGGCCGCCACCGCGGGCAACGACCTGGTCACCGACCTGCTCTCCGTGGTGCGCTCCCTGCTGCGCGTCTACGCGGACAGGGCCGTGAGCAGCCAGGGTGAGGCGCAGACCGCCTGCGACGAGCACGAGGCGATCCACGAGGCCGTCCGGGACGGCGACGAGAACGCCGCGGCCGCCGCGATGGCGACCCACATGGCGACCGCCACGCGCCGACTGAGCAGCAGCAGCGACTGACCCGCCCGCGGCCTCGTCGGGCGGCGCGGCGCCGCACCCGAGGGGCCGGCGGAGCCGCGCCCTGGCGGCGACGCTGCTGCAGCGGCCGTCTCGCCCGCCGCGGGCACCTGCGCCCCCGACCCCGACCGGACCCCGACCGGCCCGCGCGCCGGTCCCGGTCGGGCTCCGCTGTGCGCCCTCGCCCCTCCTCCCGTCCTTCGAGCGGCTGGGCCGCCGTGACCGAAACGAGTCTGATCGGGTTCGCCGAGTGGCTTGCAACTGGTCAACCGGTTGTGCATAGTTGCCGTCGCGGGTCACCACGACCACGACGCTGACGGCGCTGACGCCGAGGCGGGCAAGCACCCAGGGCGGACCACGGCGGTCAGCGCCCCCACATCTCGACGGAGGCAGAGTTGCGCGTCAAGAAGATGCTCGCCGCGGTGGCCGCGGCAGGCGTGGTCGCCACCCTGGCGGCCTGCGGAGGAAGCTCCGGCGGAGCCGGCGGAGACGACGAGCTCACCGTCTGGATGCTGACGCTCGAGGGCTCGCAGAAGACGGCGATGGACACCCTCGTCAGCGACTTCGAGGCCGCCCACGAGGGCGTCACCGTCAAGGTCGAGACCCGCTCCACCGACGCCCACAAGGACGCCCTGCGCCAGGTCGCCGGCACCGACTCGGGGCCCGACGTCTACTGGTACTGGGAGGGCCCGGGGCTGGGTGGTGAGCTGGTCGAGGCCGGCCTCAGCAAGGACCTGACCGCTGAGTACGAGAAGTACGGATGGGGCGACCGCTTCGGCGAGGCGACCCTCAGCAACATCACGCGCTACGGCGGGTACCACGGCGTGCCCTTCACCCAGCAGGCCGAGGCGATCTACTACAACAAGGAGCTCTTCGCGAAGGCCGGCGTCACCGCCGAGCCGACGACGTACGCCGAGCTCGAAGCGGCCGCGGCCAAGATCAAGGCGGCGGGCATCACGCCGATCGAGTTCGGCGGCACCGTCAACTGGCACGTCATGCGCCTGCTCGACTCCCTGCTGGAGACCAACTGCGGCTCGGAGACCTTCGACCAGCTCGTCACGGCCAAGACCAGCTGGGACACGGACTGCGTGGGTCGCTCCTTCGACCAGCTGAAGACGTGGGGTGGCGAGTACCTCAACGAGGGCTTCCAGGGCGTGTCCAACGACGAGTCGAGCCAGCTCTTCTACACGGGCGAGGCCGCCATGGCGTACGAGGGCACGTGGTTCGACTCCCAGGTCGTCGACAACGGCATGGACCCGGCCAACGTCGGGATCTTCAAGTTCCCCACCGGCACCGACCGCCTCTACGGCTTCGGCGAGGGCTTCTACATCAACGCCGCCACGAAGAAGGCCGACCAGGCCGCTGAGTTCCTCGACTTCATCACCTCCACCGAGGAGCAGAAGAAGGTCGTCGGCGTCTGGTCGCCGATCTCGGTGAACACCGCGGTGACCCCGGCCACCGACAACCCCCTGCACGAGCTCTGGCCGCCGCTGTACGACGCGGCCAAGGGCTTCTACCTGAACAACGACCAGAACCTCACCCTGGCCCAGACCACCGAGTACTGGCGGATCATGAACTCGGTCCTCACCGGTGAGACGGCCCCGGCCGACGCCGGCGCGCAGATGCAGAAGTTCATCGAGAGCGAGTCCTGACAGGTCGGCCGGCCCGGGAGGGAGACCCCCGGGCCGGCCGGCGCCCGCCCTCCCCGCAACCACCCCTCGGCTCGCCCGCCCACCCGACCCGGAGACGTGACATGTCGGTCCTCGAACGCCCGCCAGCGCCCCCAGCGGCACCCCGGCGCCGGGGTGACAGGCGCTTCCTGCGAGCCCTGCCCTACCTGGTCCCGGCCGCAGGCCTCTACGTGGCCTTCCTCGTCTACCCGATGCTCGACGCCGTCCGGCTGTCGTTCTTCTCCTGGAACGGCTTCCGCACCAGCGAGCCGGAGTTCGTGGGCCTTCGCAACTACGTGCGCATGCTCACCAACGACCCGGTCTTCTACACGGCCCTCAGCAACTCGGTGATCTGGGTGGTGCTGTCGCTGCTCGTGCCGATGCTGCTCGGGCTGCTGCTGGCCCTCGCGCTGAACCGGCGCATGATCGGCCGGAACCTCTTCCGCTCGGTCTTCTACATCCCCGCCGTCTTCGCCTCCATCACCGTCGCGGCGATGTGGCGCTGGATCTACAACCCCACGGTCGGTTCGCTGAACCAGTTCCTCGAAGCGGTGGGCCTGGCCTCCTGGCAGCAGCAGTGGCTGGGCGACCCGAAGATCGCCCTCTACTCCGTCTTCGTCGCCAGCGTCTGGCAGGGGGTGGGCTTCAGCCTCGTGCTCTTCCTCGCCGGTCTGCAGCAGGTGCCCGCCGAGCTGGTCGACGCGGCGAGGGTGGACGGCGCCAACCGCTGGCAGGTGTTCAAGGCCGTGACGATCCCGGCCCTGCGCCCGACCACCGCAGTGGTCATCATCCTGACGATCATCAACTCCCTGAAGGTCTTCGACCTCATCGTCGGCATGACCGGCGGCGGCCCCGCGCAGTCGACCCAGGTGCTGGCGCTGTGGTCCTACCAGCAGTCGTTCTCCAACCACGACTTCGGCCAGGGCGGCGCGATCGCCACCGTGCTGCTGGTGCTCTCGCTCTGCCTGGTCGTCCCCTACCTGGTCCGAACCCTGAAGGCCGAGGAGCACTGATGAGCGGCGCCACCATCCTCGCGAACCCCGCTGCCAGCGGCGGCCAGGTCGCCGCTGTGCCGGCGCCGCCGGCCAACCGGCCCCGGCGCGACTACGTCAGCATCGGCCTGTGGATCTCGCTGGCCATCTCAGCGCTGGTCTGGGCCTTGCCGTTCGTCTTCATGTTCCTCACCTCGGTGAAGAGCAGGGCTGACGTCAACACCGCGCCGCCGTGGTACCTGCCCACCGAGTGGCTCTTCAGCAACTACGCCGACGCGGTCGACACCGGGAACCTCTGGGTGACGGGCGCCAACAGCCTGCTGGTGGCGGTCATCAAGGTGCCGCTCGGGCTGCTCCTGGCCGCGGCGGCGGCCTACGCGCTGGCACGCCTGCGCTTCCGCTTCTCCAAGCTCGTCCTCGGGCTCCTGGCCGCGGGGTCGATGGTCCCCATCCAGGTCGGCCTCGGTCCGCTCTTCACCACGATGCTGAGCCTCGACCTGCTCGACACGAAGCTCGGGCTGATCCTCCCGTACCTGGCGTTCGGCATCCCGTACCAGATCTTCATGCTCTACGGCTTCTTCCGGGCCATCCCCGACGAGCTGGAGGAGTCGGCGCGCATCGACGGCGCCTCGACCTTCCGCATCTTCTGGCAGATCTGCCTGCCGCTGGCCAAGCCCGCTCTGGCAGCCCTGTTCATCCTCGACTTCGTCGCGACCTGGAACGAGTACGCCATCGCCGCGACGCTGCTGCAGAGCCAGGACAACTGGACGGTGCCGCTGGCGGTGCTGGGCTTCAGCGGCCAGCACGCCACCGACTACGGGCCGCTGAACGCCTTCATCATCATGTCGGCCGTTCCGGTGCTGATCGTCTACCTGATGTTCCAGCGCTACTTCGTCGCCGGGGCCTTCTCCGGCGCCGTCAAGGGCTGACGCCGCACGACCCCGGACAGGAGCTCCCACCCCATGACGTCCACTCCAGCCACCTGGTCGATCGGCGACCACCGCTGGCTGCCCGGTGAGCCGCCGCTGGCCCCGCCGCGTGTGCGGGTCATCGCCGACAACGACTTCTCCGGTGACCCCGACGACCTCTACCAGCTGGTGCACCACCTCCTGTCGCCGGCGGTGGACGTGCGGCTCGTGGTCGCCTCCCACCTCGCCCCGGGCGACCCCTTCGACCCCGGCCCGGGCAGCGCCGCCAACGCGCTGGCGCGGGTGCACGAGCTGCTCGACGTCATGGGCCTGGATGCTTCCGATGCGGACGTCGAGGGCGGGAGCCGCGTGGTCCTCGGCGCCGACGAGGCTCTGCTCGACACGACCACCCCGCGCGACTCCCAGGCTGCGCGAGCGATCATCGCCGAGGCGATGCGCGACGACGACCGTCCGCTGTACTACTGCGCGGGCGGAGGCCTCACCGACGTCGCCTCGGCCTACCTGCTGGAACCGGCCATCGCCGAGCGCATGGTGCTGGTCTGGATCGGCGGGCCCGAGCACGCAGGTGTCGCCCTGCCGCCTCCCGGGGTCGAGAGCCCCGAGTACAACCTGAAGATCGACGTCAACGCCGCCCGGGTCGTCTTCAACGACTCGACGCTGCCGCTGTGGCAGGTGCCCCGCGACGTCTACCGCCAGTGCCTGGTCTCCGACATCGAGCTGCGTGAGCGCGTGCTGCCGCACGGCCCGGTCGGCAAGCTCCTCTACGACGCGCTCCGCCGGGTCAACCGCTTCGCGCTCGGCCACACGGGCGGCTACCCGGAGACCTACGCGCTGGGCGACTCGCCGCTGGTGCTGTTCACCGCACTGCAGTCGCACTTCCAGCCCGACCCCTCCTCCAGCACCTACGTGCTGCGAGCCGCACCCGTCGTCGACGAGCGGGGCGAGACCCACCTCCGCGAGACCGGTCGCACCATCCGCGTCTACACGCAGGTCGACGTGCGGCTGATGTTCGAGGACATGTTCGGCAAGATCGCCGCCTTCGCGCGCTGGCAGCGCGCCGCGGCCCAGGACTGACCCGAGACCGGATCGAGGCACCGTCGTGACCGCACCCACCCGCCGCCGCATCATCGTCAACACCGACGCCAAGAACGAGGCGGACGACCAGTACGCGATCGTCCACGCGCTCCTCTCACCGACCCTGGACGTGCGCGGCATCGTGCCCGCGCACTTCGGGACCGAGCGCACCGACCGGAGCATGGAGGAGTCCCGCGAGGAGGTCGACCTCCTGCTGCGGCTCATGGGCCTGACCGGCAGCGTGACCGTCGCCGACGGGGCCCCGCGTGCGCTGGTCGACGCGACGACGCCGGCCGACTCGCCGGGTGCCCGGCTGATCGTCGAGGAGAGCAAGCTCGCCTCCGAGGGCGACCCGCTGTTCGTCACCTTCCTCGGTCCGCTCACCGACATGGCCACCGCGATCCTGCTCGACCCGGAGATCGTCCACCGCGACGTCGTCGTCGTGTGGATCGGCGGGATGGGGTACGGCGTCGACTGGAACTACCCCCACCCCGAGTTCAACCTGCGCAACGACATCACCGCCGCGAACGTCGTCTTCGGCTCGGGCATCTCCATCTGGCAGGTGCCCGCGAGCATCTACTCGATGGTCTCCGTGGGGTACGCCGAGCTGCGCGAGCGGATCGGCGGCACCAGCGAGCTGGCCGACTACCTGATCGACCAGATGGTCGAGTGGAACGCCGCCCACCACGGCGAGCCCATCGAGTCGCGCTCCCTCGGTGACTCCCCGGCCATCTCCCTGGTGCTCAACCCGCGCGGAGGGGTGTGGCGGACGGTGCCGGCGCCCAGCTTCGGTGCCGAAGGCGGCTACCTGCCCGGCTCGGGCCACCCCGTCCGAGTCTTCGAGACCGTCGACGTGCGCTACCTGCTCGAGGACATGTTCGCCAAGATCCGCCTGTTCGGCAGGGAAGGCGCGCTCCCTCGCACGTGAGGTGCGGCTGAAGCCACCGGGCTGCGCTGACGGGTCGCTGGGCGACCTCGTTGGCCGCGGCCCGGTGGCCTCATACGTTGCGGAGCAAGACCGTGTGATGGGTCGTTCACCCGCCCAGAGTCGGCTCAGCCGGACTTGCGGCGGAACAAGTTGTGCTCAGTTCTGAGCAGGGCCGATCTGGCAGAAAGTGCCTCTGAACTGCACGTTTGCCGTTGGCAAACGTTGGGTGGTGACGGTCGTTCGCGACCTTCTTGCGGACCAGGCGCGGACCGACCGGTGTTCGGAAAGCCCTCGTTGCAGACCGCGGCGCTCGTGTCGGTGCGAGCTGGGTTGACCAAGATTCGGTTGCTCGATCGGTTGCCTTGCCGCTGGACAACAACAAGCAGACCGCAACGGCGCGGACCGCACCGACGAGCACAGGCCCAGGACCTATTGCGCGCTCTCAACCTCACCGTCGCGCCAGTCCGGCTGAGCATGCAGGCGTGGAAGCAACCAGTCCTGCAGGGCCACGATCTGTGGGCTACCGGGCGCGTCGCGCACCAAGACCGGCGTGTGCCCCCACCGCGCGGGCTGAGTACCGGGGCACTTCATGCCGCCGAAGGTGAGTGGGAAGCCCACCAGGTGGACGAAGATGATCGTGCTGTCACCGAGGGGGCAGAAGACCACCTGACTCTCCAGGGCCACCGGGGCGAAGCGCGGTGCGACCTCGCCCACCGCTTTCGCCGTCAACTCAGCGAGCAGGGCGTCGATGTGCTGCAGGGGTTCTAGCCCGAAGAGGAGGTCGGCTTCTGCTCGCCCCCACGCGACCTCGCGCAGGCTGTCAGCGAGCGGCTGGGCATCGCGGAAGTCGTCGCTGACCCGGCACCCAGCCGCCAGCGCCACTTTTGCGGCCAAGCGGGCCAACTGATCGAGCTCGACGTCGTGGTCCATGACGAACAGGTCATTGCCCAGGCTGCCGCGGGGAGCAGCACGCAGTTGTGCCTCGGCAGCATCGGGGTCGCCACCGTGCTTGGTGGCCCAGCGGCGGACATGGGGTACGACGCCCTCAATCTGATCTGGCGCCGCGCGGATGTGCAGACCCTCCTCGGTCTTCGTGGCGAAGGAGGTGAGCGGGGGAGAGAACTGCACGGTGCCGTCTCGGAAGTTGAAGACTCCCCGCGACCCATCGGCCTTCAGGTACCCCGGGGCGGAGTCCATCCGTCCCGCCGCGACCTTGGCGATGCTGAGGATCTTCCTCGGGCGTAGCAGGCGACCCTCGACGTCAGCGCCGAAGGTGTCGTTGCAGGTCTTGCACACCGGGGTGGTGGCAACGCCGCCCAGAGCCTGGAGGAAGACGTGGTCACGCGAGGGCTGACGCGCCTCGGGGGAGCCGTCGATGGGGTGCAGGCAGAAGGGGCACCGGTCAGCCGCCATCACGTCGCTCCGTGCTCGGGTGCGTGTCCGCCGCGGCCTCCACGGCGTGGTTCTCCGGCCGCGTCGTAGGGGAAGAACTGCTGCCAGTGTCCGGAGCTCCACAACAGGATTCGCTCGGAGTACGGCGGGGCCAGCCAGAAGTGCGTGATGCCCTCGACCAGCGGTGGCTCTTCGTTCGGTACCTCACTGCTGCGCGCCAGTGCGTCGCTCATGGCGAACGGCAGTGCCGAGGAGTGCAGGACCACGAACAGGTGGCGCTCGTCTGCTGGCGCCGCAGCGGTCTTGGCCAGGTGCTTGAGCATGTGCCTGGCGCCTGCGAATAGTTCCTCCAGCATCGCGCGCAACCCGGACATGCTGTGGTCGACCATCCCGCCGCTACCCCCGGGCATCACCATCACGTCCCGCACCCGGTCCCCGTCACGCGCAGGGATGTCGGGATACCCGAACATCGACACTCCGGGGTGCTCGGCCAGCCAGGTTAAGTCGGCGTTGTGTAGACCGGTCTGCCAACGGATGTGCTCAGGACGGATGGCACCCAGGGACTCCGACAGGGTGATCAAGCGGGCGTAGCGCTCCCGAAGCTCGGGGAGGTCATGCACCGACTCCAGCGTGATGTCCCACCACCACTGCCCGACGGCGGGCAAGTGGAACCCGCTCCGGGCGAGCTCCCCCTCGAGGTGCAGGCCCTGTCCGGTGTCGACGCGGGTGATCTCCAAGGCGGCGCAACGCCCGTCAGGAAGGGTCAACATCGCGTCGACGGCGTTCTGTCGCCCCTGGACGTCCCACGCCTGTGCGGTGGCGCCGAGAACCCGCTCGACGACCCGGCATGCCAAACGTTCATGGCGGGACAGCCCGGCCAACGGGTCGCTCACCAGCTCACCCCAGCACAGGGGTCGGACATCACGACGCCGAAGGCCAGCTACACGAGGCCCGCACGCCGGGCTGGACCCGTCACTGCACCCAGCGGCGTTCCCCCAGCGGACCAGTGAGGCTCAAGCCTCCGAGGAGGGAGAACGAAAGGGCTCCGGGCCGGAAGCGGCCTCTGAGGCGGGCGAAGCGTCCTCGGTGACTTCATCGGGGACAACGGCAGAAGCCTCTGCAGGCAGGAGACGCTCGACCAGCTCCTGGTGCGCACGACCCCTCTTCGCGCGGCGGTGCGCCGCTGATCTCGCCTCACGAGCCCGCTTGCGGTCGAAGTCCTCGCCGTCGTAGGTGGCAACGCGCACCACCTCGTTCTTGGACGACCAGGCCTTCATCGTCTTGGCCAGGTCCTCCAGGGCCTTGCCTAAGTGGTGGACGGTCCGTTCGCCGCTAAACAGTCGTGGCACGAAGACGCTCCAGTCCAAGACGAAGACCTCTTGGTGGTGGTCACCGAAGCTGTCGTCGTAGGCGACGGTCACCTCGAAGCGCTGAGGCAAGTTGCTGGCGACCAGCTCGGGGCCGCTGTCCCAGTAGGTCTGCCAGCGCTGGGAAGGGGCGAGGAAAGGTAGGAGGTAAGGGAGGGCCACGGGTTCAGCGCCTCCCGTTGCTGGATCCGTGCGCACCAGTGGCGGGGCGGAGGTCACCACCACGTTGCGCGCTCCGGTGGCGCCGAGGTTCTCCAGCACCACCTCGAGTTGGTGGGGGGAGACCTCATCGCGGGTGCGCGCGTAGGCGACCACGTAGGGCTGTGCTTGCTCCCGGCGCAAGGAGCGTGCCTCCTCCAGCTGCTCACGGGCCCCTTGCACTTGACGTTTGGCGTACACGACCGCCCACACCGCGACCAGGAACGTGAAGAGCGTGAAAACGGCGGCAGCCACGGCGGCCCACGCGGATGTGACGTCGGTCCAGTTCGGTCCCCCGGCGGCCGTCCCGGCCAGCAGGACTGGACTGGCGAGAAGGACGTGGGCTTGGAGGACCCGGCTGGTGCGGTCACTCGTCGTCCGGTAGCAACCTGCCTCGCCGTCGATGTCGTTCAGGCGCCAAGGCCGTCGTCGAGGACTCAAGATGGCACGCGCTTGCGCTCCTGAAGGGCCGACGCCTTCGTGAGCCGGTCGCTCATCCGGGCCAGCTTGGGCTCGTTCTCCGGCGCCAGTCGCAGCCACCGCTTGATCACAGCGATCTCGGCGTCGTGGTCGCCCATCTTGCGGTGCACGATCGCGGCGTGCTCGGTGTACGCCGGCGCCGGAGCTCCACCGCGACGGTCCCTCTCCGCGGCAGCAATGCACTCGTACAGCAGCGCCAGCACCTCTTCGTGGCGGGCCTCCCGCTTGAGCTGCTCGATGGTCTCCACCCACAGGTAGTACGGCTTACCGCGCACGGTGCGGCCGCGGGCGGCGTGAGCGTCGGCGCCCTCGCCCTTGCCCTGCAGCTCCTGCTCGTGTCGGTGCTGCGCGTCCGCGACGTGGGCCTGGCGAGCCGCGTGCCGGTGCTCGCGCCGGTCCTCGACGCTCACCAGCGCAGACGGCTCCACCGCGGTGGATGCGGTTTGCGGTGCCGTGCGTGCCAGCAGCACCGGTAAGTGCGCTGCGGCTGGCGCGACGGCGCTGAGCACCTTGGTGAGGGGCTCCATCGGCGCCCGTTCCACTTGCACCTGTTCCACCATCGAGACGGTCAACGCCTTCGGACGACGCTTGAGCAGCCGGTCCAGCAACCCCATCCCGCGACGGTAGCCACCGCCTCCGCTCTCTGAGGGGAAACGCCAGTGGTGCGCGCTTTCACTTCGGTGCTGATTTACGGGCGGCAGCGGCGCGTGGGAGCGCCGCATCTGTCTCTAGGTATCGCAGCCCGTTGACGTCGGCCGGTGCGGATCTGGGGGGCCAGGTAGACGCGCCGCTGTTCACCAAATTGGCCGTGTGGACGGGCGTGCAGTGACAGCCTGACGCGATGGGGGAGCAGCAAGACCATCGTCAGCCCGTCGTCGCAGTCATCAACGCCGACCGCGACCACATGGCCGTGTGGTGGGTGGCCCTGGACGGCAACGCCGGCGTCAGCCGGATGGCTGGGGCTTGGGTGGTACCTACCGACCCCGCCCACCTCGCGAAGCTCGTGGCCGGTCGCTATCTGCTGGTCTGCCCAGGCGCGCAGGCCCTCGTCGCTGCCGCCGACCTGCCGGAGCTGCCTGGTGTGGACATCGACGCCTGCCAGGCGGAGGTGCTCAGCGAGCGAGACGCGCTGCAGGCCGTGCACGAGGACTACGTCGCGGGCCTGCCCACCGCCCGCGCCAAGACGATCGTTGACCCGCAGTGGCCGACGCCGCCACGGCCCATCAACCACTCCACCGAGTCGGCGCCGAGCCCTACGGCCAGCGAGGCTGCCGCTGCGACGGACGAGGACGGTGCGTCCGTGCTGACCGTAGACACCCTGCGCGTGGCCCGCTGGGTCGAGCGGCTCGGCACCTGCTGGGAAGCGCTGGAAGTGGTGCGCATCTCCCGCAAGCACCTGCGCGCCGCCCGCGACCACGAGGCCCGGCCCTTCCCGATCCGACTGACCGAGCCCGCGGCCGCGTGATGGCCATCCCGCACGCCCGCGCAGCGCACTCCAGCCTCGTCCACACGGCTGCTGCGGCCATGACAGCGTCGACCTCCGCGGCGACCGTCGAGCCGGGTGCCTCCGCGCCAACCGGTGCCGATCACGGCGACGCCGCACCGATGAGCACGGGGCTGGACTTCGTCGCCGTCGACGTGGAGACCGCCAACCACCACCGCGGTTCAATCTGCGCGATCGGCCTGGTCGTCGTACGCGCCGGCCGCATCACCGAACGCCACGCCTGGCTGGTCAAGCCCGCAGCCTCACTGAACTGGTTCGACGCCTATAACACCGCCCTGCACGGCATCGGGCCGGCCGACGTCGCCGACGCCGACTCCTTCGAAGCGAGCCTGCAGCGCCTGATCGCCGTGGTCGGCGACCTGTCGGTGGTGGCGCACAACGCCGCCTTCGACATCGGCGCGCTGCGCGATGCCTGCGACGCTGCCGGCCTCGCTTGGCCGCGGTTGCAGTACGCCTGCTCCCTGGTGATGGCCCGCCGTGCGCTGTCCCTGATCAGCTACCGGCTGCCGATGGTCGCGGACGCCCTGGGCGTTGACCTGATGAGCCACCACGACGCCGCCGCCGACGCCGGGGCTGCCGCCGGCATCGTGCTCGCCCTGGCTGCGCTGCAGCAGGCGCCGTCGCTGAGCTCGCTGGCGACCAAGTTGCTGGTCCTCCTCGGCCAGGTGGACCCGGACACCTGGCAAGGCTGCCACCGCACCTACGCGCCAGGATCCTCCGGCAAGCCGCTACCGCCTGCGGCCAACCCCGACGCTGACCCCCACCACCGCCTCTTTGGCCAGGTGATGGTCTTCACCGGGGCGCTGTCGCTGCGCCGCGAGGACGTCTGGGCGCAGGTCGCGGCTCTGGGGGCAATCCCCGAGAGCAACGTGACGAAGCGGACCAATGTGCTGGTCATCGGTGACGGCTTCAAGGGCGCAGACCCGGCTGACTTCGCGACCGGCAAGGCCGCTCGAGCTGCCGCTCAACGCGCGAAGGGGCAGGACATCGAGGTGCTGTGCGAGAGCGACCTGCTTATGCTCTTGAACGAGACAGGCACGACGGGGCGCCGGGGAACCGCTCACGCCGGCACGGGTCCACAGACAGCGCGCAGCAACCCTGATCAACAGATCAGCCGGCGGACGTCCCTGTGACCCCGCTGTCCGTGATGGCCGGGTAGGCAAGGCCACTCAAGGTGACCGCTGCATCAAGGCAGCCACCGCAGCCACGACGGTCATGGCGTCGGATCGGGAGTACTCGAAGCTCTCGGTCACCTCATCGCCGTGGGCGGCGCCACTGGCCACCGCGTACACCGAATCGCGCAAGACGGCGAAGCGTTGGGGCAGGTCGCGGGTGCGTGCGGCTTCGGCTTTGGAGTAGCTCGCAGGTGGGGATACCTCGCCGTGTAGCTCGAGCGCGATGCGCGCCTCACGGACGGCCTCGTGGTGGCGGCCGTCGCTGATGGCGCGCATCGAGGCCTGTAGGTGCAGACCAGCTCGGGCTCGCGTGCTGTGGGGATCGCCGAGCGGCAGGGGGACGCGAAGGGGCACGGTGACCAACGCGCCGAGCCGTTCGGCGTGGCGCGCCCATTCAGGTCCCGGGATCCGCAGCCAGTCTTGGGTGCTGCTGCTGGGGTAGTCGAGCTCTGGAGCACCGGTCAACGTGGCGTTCAAAGTGATGAGCAGTTCAAGGTCTCGGCCGTCGCGCGCTGCTTCGAGCCCAGCCAACTGTCCATCGCTGATAGTCGTTGTCAGGACCGTTGGTCGCGGGTAGACCGCATTGACGCTTATTGGCATGGCTGCTTCCGGATGCAGAGTGCCCAACCACCCCCCGGCGTGCAGCACTGCCGTGCCGCCGAGCACCAGCACCGCTCCGACAGGCAGGTTGACCGGCTCGGCGCGGTAGTTCAGGGAAAGGCGGTGTGCACCGGGGCCGGGTTCTACCTGCATCATCTCGAAGGCCAGCCGTAGTGACTGGCCAGGACCCAGCCGGATCTCGCTCATGCGTCCATGGTCGACCGTCACCCGCGGCGCAGCGAGCCAAGCTCGGCGCCTCGAAGTCGGCGTTCATCGGTGCCGCCATCACTCGGGTGTCTCGGTGCCTATCTTGCCCGTAGGAGCCACACTGACTCTGTGGGGACCTTCGACATCCACTCTGACCTCTTCGAGCTGGAGCCGTTGCGCGCTCCTGCGGGTCTCGCCGCCACGGGACTGTTCACGCGAATGGGTTCCTGGACCTCCGCCCACGGGCGAACGGGCTATGTCCCCGACGAGGCTCTGGAGGCCGCCGATGAGGATGCCTCTTCTGCTGCGGACGCCATCGACCGGCTGGTCAAAGCAGGCCTGTGGAGGCGGGAAGGAGGGGGATACCGCATGCTGCGCGGGCCTCATGCAGACCCCGATCAGGCGCTTCCCCTGTGGCGCTACTCCGATGGCGACTCGGGCGGTCGGCTCATTGCTGTCGATGATGCGCCCGACAACTGAAAGATAGATCCGGCGTTAGTAGCGATTGTCGTACTGCGATCGTCAGAGTACTCGCGACGGCGATGCTAAGTCAGGGCGACGGACGCCTGCGGCGCCTTCAGCGCGCGGGAACAGTGCCGCCAACGCATGCATAGCTCAGCCTATGGTGATTCGGTTATGCGACTACCGCAGGCCCGCCCCTGGTTACGTCGACGTGCTGTACACCTCGAAAGCGACTCCAGATCTGCGCAAGAGGTGGAGCACCTGGGCCTTCTTGCTCGGCGGGGTTAAAAGCACGAGGCAGCGTTGAGCCCGACTCGCGCCGACATAGAGGACGCGTCGTTGTTCACTGTCGCGACCATCGTCCCAGTCCTGCAACGCGTGATCTCCACCCCTTCGTTGAGCTACCAGGGACAGAATGACAGCCTCGAACTCTTCACCCTTGACTCCATGGATATGGCTAGACCGCACCCTAGATAAGTCGTTCACCTCGCTGCCTGGCATTGACGATACCCACTCGGACCAAGCCGTGGTACGAATCTGAGCTTTAGTCCCGTAGTTGGCAACGAGTCCTAAAGGAAGGGGTGAGGCGAAGGTGCTCATAATAGATTTCAGGCTCCTCGTGCAGGAGTCCTTGTCATCCCAGGTTTTCGATGCGAACACCAGGCGCAAGGCAGCTATACGAAGGTCTTCCGTGGACAACTCAAGCCGGTCCAGCTGCTCTGCGCGCGTGTGTAGCACCTCATCTGCGGGCCAGTCGAGCATGCGGAGCATAAAAGTCTCAACATCGAAGATAGACTTCGCGCGGACATGAGCCGACTCCCTGAGGCGAAGTTGGTTCAAGGCGCTGAGCAGCGCTGCTCCTGCGGTACCGCCACTGGTTGAGTCCGGTGACCGTTGGCTGATTGAGCGCGCTTGCCGACGCGTGGCCGCAAGGATCCATGTGTTCTCCGGCTTGATTCCAAGGTCACGCATAACCTGCATCGCCGTGATGCCAGCTGTTGCGTCGTTGCCTATGACGACGTGGACGACATTGGAACCGCTGGGTGGGTCGTCACCAGAAACTACGCGATCCTGGCTGATGGCCCGCAGACTGCTGACGAGGTCGCAGATGACCGGCGTCGAACGGTGACAGATGGTCAGAGGGGCAATCTCGTGCGCGGCCAGCGAGCCCCGGTAGGCGAGGTATGGATCTACGGACAGGCTGGCTTGAGGTCGCCGAAAGTCATAGATGGCTTGATCCGGGTCGGCCACACCCACAACATGCAGACCCGCGTGGCGCAGGAGTCGAAGGAGGTCATGGTCAACCTGGTTGCAGTCTTGGAGTTCGTCGACGATCACCTCGTCGAATCGTGCCGCTAGGCGGCGCAAGTAGACGTTGTCAGGGACAGATAAGATCTCGAACGCTAATCGACGAGCTCCATCGCAGTCGTACACGTGCGCTTCGCGCAGTCTGCCGAGGCGGCGGTGTGCCTGTGTGGTGACCCATCGTTGGTGGGCCGGGGACAGGCGGGTCCATAGTTGCCGCGCCTTCCAGCTCAGGCGGTCAACGTCAAGTACCTGGCGACCTTCGTCATCGACCAGGAAGTCCGTTAGCTCGAAACCGTCGTCACTCTTACCCGGACGAATGCGCCGAAGGTCATGTGTGAGGTCGCGCCACGACGCGACATATTGAGGCCTCTGCCTGAACCGGCGCAAGATCTCGGGTGTAGTGACGAAACGGTGGAGGAACTGATCAAAGGTTCCAATGAAGTGAGGCGGCTCGAGTAGAGAAGGAGTGTCGCGACACCGCGATCGAGCAACGTCGATGGCTCGGTTGGTGAAGGACAGCAGGGCGACACCGCGCCCGTCGACGGCCCGTTGCCGGAAGCGTGCCGCGACTGTCAGGGTCTTCCCCGCCCCAGGGCCAGCTTCAATCAGACGTACGCCAGGCTCGAGCGCTGCTCGCTGTTCATCGGTGAGCTGTTGCGTCATGGCATCAGCCGCCGTCTCTTGGAGATGCTTGGTCGGCTGTGGCGGCGCGTTCAGAGACCTGGGGATTCGTTGCTGCCTCTAGCGCGGCTAGGAGGTAGGCGGGTATGCGCATTCGCGACTGGGTGTCAGCCTCCAGAGCCTCAGCGATCACGTGGGCAAAGTCGCCCTTGCCGATGTCTAGGTGGATTGGTCTCGGTGAAGCGACTTCTGTCTCTTCCGAAGTCTCGCCGGTCGAACGCTGGGCCCTGCTTCTCGGTTTGATGGCTTGGGCGAAGATGCTGGCTCGTGTCGACTCGTCGCCGTCGCCGACCGCTTTCACTAGCGCATCCCACTGGCTGACGGACTGCGGGTGCAAACTTAGAAAAGCGGTCTTGAGTCGCTCCTCGTTCTCCGGGTGGCGATACATCTCCGCTTCCAAGGTCGTTCCACCGACGCTGACGATGAGTCGTCCGGCGGTGACGTGCTCTGGAAAGCGCTCCTCATAGGCGGTGCGCCGACTCTCACCGGCGCCCAAGGGGTTCCTCGTGCTGGGGTCACCGTCGGTCACGACGACGACCCGATCGACCCTTGTTGGCCCGCCCAGGAGAAGAAGGTTGAGGTAGGGGGCGAAGTCGACTCCTTCGACGTTGATAAACGTTGCGCTGTGGAATTGCCGCATCCGCCGTTTGAACTCGGCATCTGCATCTGCTCGTCCGTGGGTCTCTGCCTTGACGTAATGCCTCGCCAGGGCCGGCAGGAGGAGCATCTCTGCAATGCCCTCGACCAGCACGATGACTCGGGCAAACAACAATGCAGCTCGAGTGACATTAAGGTAGCGGTCGACTTTACGAAAGTCGCTGGCAGCCATAGGTAGATCTTTCAACGCCGTGGTCACGGTCCCCCATGCCTGCCGTTCGCTATCGCGAGCAACGACCACAATATTTCGAACTGAAACCGTGCTAGCAAGGGTGGGTGAGTGGGTCGTCACGATGACCTGCACCTTGCCCGCCGGCTGTCGCCCCCCGGCATCGTCTCCGCTGGTTTCCGCTTGCCCACGTAGGAAGTCCAAGAGGACCAGCTGGAGCTGCGGATGCAGGTGTGCTTCTGGCTCTTCCACGAGCAGCAGGGTCAGATCGCTCTCGCGAGCCTTGACGAGCTGCAGCACGATCATCGAAATGTAGAGCAGGCTGGCGTAGCCGAGACCCGTAGTTGCGATATCGCTTTCGGGGAAGTCTGTCTCAGACAGTTGGATGCGTAGCAAGCCCGCGAGATGACGGAGCCTGCGGTCTCTGTGGTTTAGTGCGATGTGATGTTCGCGACTGGGCGGAACAGCTTGGCTGTAGTAGTCCTGGATCTGCTGTCGAGCATCGGCCGCCAGATCTAGCTTGGCGATGGCGGCGAGATGGATCGCGGCAGCGTCAACAAATGCTGACTCCTTCTCCTCGTCACCGCCTACCAGTATCCGCAAGACTTCGAACAACTGTGTCTGGTCGTGGCCGTCAAGATCTCGTAAAGCGTCACGCAGTGGGGGGAGGTAGACATGAGCAATGCGCCGTCGGGAGGCTGGTTCGGGATCCTCCACGCCCACCTCTCCCACCGACCACGACGTGACGCTCCTGCGAGGGACGGTTGGGTCGGTAGCGAAGGTGGCGGTATACACGAGGTCATCATGTGTATCGACGAGCTTGGGAAGGTACAAGGCCTGCTCAGGTTCGGTGAGACCGCTGTACCGGGTAGAAATCTCGATCGGCGTTCCGGTGTCGCTGCCTCGACTCAGGTCGGAGTCTGGCGATAGGTAGGCCGACTGGCGGCCCGTTACCTGGTATGTCGCGAGTCTCAGGGCGTCAATGATGGCGCTCTTGCCTGATGCGTTCTCACCCACGAGAACCGTCAGATTGGAGCCGAAGCGCACGTGAGTGTCCCGGCAGGCGCGGAAATTTGTAAGTCGAAGACTGGCAAGATGCACTTCTGTCCACCCCGTGGCTAGGTACCCGCACGAGCGAGCAACGCGCGGCCTCGACCCAGGCTATTTCGACCATGTGATCGTTGTGGAACTTCTGGGACACCGAAGGACGCCATTGGCTGTGTGTGGGTCTTCATGTCGTTGGATGTCGAGGGTGACGGGCGTTACAGACTCGAGCTCGTTGCCGCGTTGTCGGTCCACGCGTGGGGTACTCGCACGTACCCGCCCAGAGAGGCCATCGAGCGGTGCCAGGTCTGGTGGGCGAAGGCCCGGTCGCTCGAGCCGCGCAGGTGGGCGTAGGTGACGAACCCCGCCCGCAGGAAGTGCCCGCTGTGCCCGGTGGTGGGGGCGCCAGTGCGGGCTAGGGCGCCCTTGACCAGGGTGGTCACCGATTCCGGGTGCAGGTACCGCGCACTTGCGCGGTCGGCCTTGGTCACGCCGCGGAACACCGGGCCCTCGGTGAGGCCGGCGAGTTCCAGCCAGCGCTGCAGCGCGAGGTCGGGGTAGCGGTCGGGGTTGCCGGTGCGGGGTAGGACGACGAGCTCGGCGTGCTCGCCGGTCTGGTTGGTCTTCAAGCGGGGTAGGGACAGGACCAGGCCGCTGGGGTGCTCGGCGACGTCGTCGGTCTCCAGGGCCGTGAGTTCTCTGCGGCGCAGGGCGCCGACGAAACCGACCGGCAGCAGTGCGCGGTCGCGGGCCCCAATCAGGTCCGGCTTGTCAGCGCGTAGTCCCGACCTGCGGCGTTGTCCCGTCGCGGGGGTGACGGTCGGCCAGGTCCGGGTGGTCGGGCACGCTGCCAGGGCGTCGAACAGCAGTGGCGGCATCAGCGGGCTCGCCTGCTCGGCGGGGCGCCGTGGACGCGGCGGATGCCTTCCCACACCGTGATGACGCGGGGGTGGGTGGCGGGGGCGGGATGCCCGGCGCTGGCGTGGGCGAACTTGATCGAGGACAGGCGCCGGGACAGGGTGCCGACCCTTGCGCCGGCCTGGGCCAGCGCGACCAGATTGCCGGTCAGCGCCGACGGTGTGGCCGGCATCGGGTCGGCGTCGTGGGCGCAGCACCAGGTGGCGAACTCGGCCCAGTCCGAGCGGTACGCGCGCAAGGTGTTCTCCGCCCGGGCGGCGCGGGCGTGGGCGGCCTCGCGCTCGGGCAAGCCGTCGAGTTCCGGCAGCACGCCGGCCGAGGCGAGTTGCAGCCGCCCCTCGACCGCTGCGTCGGTGAGGACGTCCCCGTCGTTGAGGTCGTCGCCGTCGACACCGGCACGGTGGCGCGCACCCGCGTCGAAGGCGGGACCCGCGCTGAACCTGGACTTGAGGTCACAGTCGACCACGCTGTCAGAGCTGACAACTTCGGCGGCGTCGACGTCGATGTCCGTGTCGACAAGGGGACGGGCGGGGAGGGCCACGGCCCGACGGTAGGCGCCGCGTCCGATATTCGGGTGGGGTTACCGTTATAGGGCGGGATTCTCCTCAATATCCCGCCCTATATACGTTCTTGGGGTCGCTTCCCGTCCCGTCCTGAGCGCCGTCTCGAAGCCATCGAAGATCTGCCCTTGGCCCGATCGAAGCCCGAGACCACCGCGATGGGGGCGCGGCCCGGGTCTCGGGGCGGAGCAAGATATACGGAGTGGTGACCCACTCCGGTTGCCTGCGGCGAGCCTTCCCGACCGGCGCGGTCGGGAAGGTGGTGCCTTGCGGGCTCCCTAGCGGCTGCACGAGCGGGTTCGCTGGCACAGTCGCCAATGGGCGCGGGCAACCGGCACCGTTCCTGTTGTGTGTCACTGCGGGCGTCTTTCCACAGGCGTGTGCACAGGGGTGCGTTTTCCACAGCTTCGCGCTGATCCAGCTACCGCGGGCGATGCAGCCCGGACACTCCGCCGATGCGCCACCGGAGCAAGGCCGAGACGCTCGAAATCCCCGACCTCCAGCGAGCTGAGCCGCTCGGGCGAGGCTGACGATGTCCAGCATCGCCAAGCGCTCGGACGGCATGTGGCGGGCCAGGTTCCGCGACGAGGACGGCAAGGAGCGGTCTCGGCACTTCCGCCGCAAGGTCGACGCCCAGCGGTGGCTGGACGAGGTCACCACCGCGGTCGTCACCGGCCAGTACGTCGACCCCGCGGCCGCCCAGACGACCCTGGCTGAGTTCTACGCCGTATGGTCCGAGCGGCAGGTGTGGGCACCTAACACCGCCCGCGCCGTCGATATCGCCGTCAGGACCTGCACCTTCCGCGACCTCCCGCTGGGGCGCCTGCGCCGCAGCCACGTCGAGTCCTGGGTCGCCGGTATGCGCAAGCAGGGCCTGGCGCCGGGCACGATCCGCACCCGCCGCAACAACGTGCGCTCAGTGCTGCGCGCCGCCGTCCTCGACCGGCACCTCGTCTCAGACCCGAGCGCTGGGGTGACGCTTCCGCGGGTGCGTCGAGCCGAGGCCGCGATGCGCCTCCCCGCCCCTGAGGAGGTGGCGGCCGTGCTCGCCGCCGCGGCTGAGCCCGAGACCCGCGTCATGGTCCTGCTCGCCGCAGGCGCCGGCCTGCGACTAGGGGAGCTCTGCGGCCTGCAGGTCGCCGACGTCGACTTCCTGCGCCGCACCGTCCGCGTGCGGCGCCAGCTCACGCGGGCGACGGGGGGAGCCCTCGTCGAGAGCCCGCCGAAGTACGGCAGCGAGCGGGACGTCCCCGTGCCCGACGCCCTGCTCGAAGCCGTCGCCCGCTACGTCCAGGAACATCGTCCGGGCAACCAGCCAACCCGGTGGCTGCTGACCGAGGGCGGGGGAGCACCCCTCACCCAGAACATCGCCAGCGACCGCTGGCGCCGGGCCCGTCGCGGAGCCGGTGTCGCCGGCATGCGCCTTCACGACCTCCGGCACTACTTCGCGTCAGGGCTCATCGCGGCCGGCGTCGACGTCGTCGCCGTGCAGCGGGCGCTCGGCCACCGCAGCGCCAGCGTCACCCTCAACACCTACAGCCACCTCTGGCCCAGCGCGGAGGACCGGACGCGGGCCGCGCTGGCGGGTCTGCTCGACGACCTCGCCAACGCGGCTCCCCGCGCTGAGAATCCTGCGGACCAACTGCGGACTAGCCGCCCATGAACAGGCTCTGACCTGCAGCGGTGCGGGTCAGCCAGACTTGCGGCGGAACTCCTGGCGGGCCGTGGCGCCGCCGCGGCCGTGGAGGTTCTTGCCGCCGGCGACCTCGTCGTGCGGGTGCTTCACGCCCTGCTTGCGCTCCAGAGCCTCCTTGAAGCGGCGCTTCTGCGCCTCGGCCGGTGTCTCCTCGGGTGCTGGGGCGTCCGGGGTCTGCTCGGCGGCGCTGTCAGTGGGCTCAGGCACGTCGTCCTCCTGGTGGGCGTCGGGTGCTGGCGCCCCATCCTCGCGCGCCCGCTCGCACGCGGTCACGGGGGTTTCCCTCGACGGGCCGTGCGTCGTCGTCGTCCTCCGGCACCCCCATGTCAGGACGACGACGGCGGGGGACACCAGCCGCCCTCGCTAGGGTGAACCACCATGCGCATCGGAGTTCTCACCGGGGGCGGAGACTGCCCCGGCCTCAACGCCGTCATCCGTGCAGCCGTGCTGAAGGGCACGGACACGTACGGGTTCGAGTTCGTGGGCTTCCGCGACGGCTGGAAGGGCCCGATCGAGGGGCTGACCACGCCGCTCGACCGCTCCGTCGTGGAGCACATCCTCCCCGTCGGCGGCACGATCCTCGGCTCGTCCCGCACCAACCCGGTCAAGATGGAGGGCGGGGTCGACGCGATCCGCGCCACCATGGCCCGCCTCGAGATCGACGCCCTGCTGGCGATCGGCGGCGAGGACACCCTCGGCGTGGCCACGCACCTGCACAGCCAGGGCATCAAGGTGGTCGGCGCCCCCAAGACCATCGACAACGACCTGTCGGCCACCGACTACACGTTCGGCTTCGACACCGCCGTGCAGATCGCCGTGGACGCCTGCGACCGCCTTGCCACCACCGGCGCCAGCCACCACCGCGCCATGATCGTCGAGGTCATGGGCCGTCACGCGGGCTGGATCGCCCTGCACACCGGCATGGCCGCCTCGGCCCACGTCACGCTGCTGCCCGAGCAGGAGTACGACGCCGACGAGGTCGCCGCCACCATCGCCAAGGTCGCCGAGCGCGGCGAGGCCCCGCTCGTCGTCATCTCCGAGGGCGCCATCGCCGCCGGCGGCGACGTCACCCACACCGGCGCCGAGCTCGACGCGTTCGGCCACGTGCAGCTCAAGGGCGCCGGCGAGGCGCTCGAGCGGATCCTGAACGAGAAGCTGCCCGACCTGGCCACCCGCGTCACCGTGCTCGGCCACCTGCTGCGCGGCGGCACCCCCACCGCGTACGACCGCATCCTGGGCACCCGCTCGGGCCTGTCGGCCGTCACCGCGATCGCGGAGGGCAACTTCGGCACCATGGCCGCGCTGCGCGGCACCGAGGTCGTCCAGGTGCCGCTGGCCGAGGCCACCGGCGAGCTGAAGACCGTCTCGCAGGCCCGCATCGACGAGCTGAAGCACGTCTCCGGCTGATCCACCAGCCCCGCTGACGGGCCGCTCCCACCGCCGACCAGGCGCGGGGGGCGGCCCGTTCGCCGTCCACCCCCGACCACGGCGCCCCCGACGACCGGGTGACGAGGACGGGCTGTGCGGGAAAGCAGGTGCGGACGCCCGTACCCTGGCCTGTTGTGAGCACCACGACGCAGCCCGGCGCCGTCCCGCCCGCCTCCACGGGCCCCACGAAGGGGACCCCGGTCGGCGTGGCGTACCGCTCTGCCCTCGACGCGCTCGACGCGCCCAACGGGGCCGTGGCCGACCTGCCGGGGGAGCTCCCGGCCCTGCAGCAGCCCGAGTGGGACGAGGCCGAGCTGGCCGGCGTCGTCGCCGAGCTGTCAGCGCTGCCCCCGCTGGTCTTCGCCGGCGAGTGCGACGCCCTCACCGAGCGCCTGGCCGCCGCGGCCACCGGCCGCGCCTTCGTGCTGCAGGGCGGTGACTGCGCCGAGACGTTCGCCGACGCCACGGCCGACTCCATCCGCAAGCGGATGCGCACCATCCTGCAGATGGCGGTGGTGCTCACCTACGCGGCGAGCACCCCCGTGGTGAAGATCGGCCGCCTGGCCGGCCAGTTCGCCAAGCCCCGCAGCAGCGGCACCGAGACCCGCGACGGCGTGACGCTGCCCGCCTACCGCGGCGACGCCGTCAACGACTTCGCCTTCACCCCCGAGGCCCGCCGCAACGACGCGACCCGCCTCCTCAAGGCCTACCACCACTCCGCGTCCACGCTGAACCTCGTGCGCGCGTTCACCACCGGCGGTGAGGCCGACCTGCGCCAGGTGCACACCTGGAACAAGGGTTTCGCGCGCAACGCGGCCAACGCCCGCTACGAGGCGACCGCCCGCGACATCGAGCGCGCCATCTCCTTCATGGAGGCCTGCGGCGCCTACAGCGACGAGCTGCTCGGCCGCGTCGAGTTCTACGCCTCCCACGAGGCGCTGCTGCTGCCCTACGAGCGCGCGCTGACCCGCACCGACTCGCGCACCGGCAAGCTCTACGACGTCTCGGCGCACTTCCTGTGGATCGGCGAGCGCACCCGCCAGCTCGACGCCGCCCACGTGGACCTGCTCTCCCGCGTGCGCAACCCCATCGGCGTCAAGCTCGGCCCGACCACCACCAAGGACGAGGTCCTCGGGCTGGTCGACAAGCTCGACCCGCAGCGCCGCCCCGGCCGCCTGACCTTCATCACGCGCATGGGCGCAGGCAAGATCCGCGACGCGATGCCCGCCGTGGTCGAGGCCGTCGCCGACTCCGGCGCCCAGGTGGTGTGGACCTGCGACCCCATGCACGGCAACACCATCACCAGCCCGTCCGGCTACAAGACCCGCCGCTTCGACGACGTCATCGACGAGGTCCGCGGCTTCTTCGAGGTGCACAACTCCCTGGGCACCATCCCTGGCGGCCTGCACGTGGAGCTCACCGGTGGCGACGTCACCGAGGTGCTCGGCGGTCACCAGGAGATCGCCGACGCCGACCTGTCCACGGCGTACGAGTCGCTGTGCGACCCGCGCCTGAACCACCAGCAGTCGCTGGAGATGGCGTTCCTCGTGGCCGAGATGCTGCAGGAGCGCTCCGCCTGATGGCGGCCAGCACGGCCGACGCGGCCGGCGCGAGCGGGTACGGGGCCTCGGCCCCGCGCTCAGGGCCGCCGGTCCGCGTCGACCTGCGCTCCGACACCCTCACCCGGCCCACGCCCGCCATGCGGCGCGCGGTGGCCGAGGCGGACGTCGGCGACGACGTCTACGCCGAGGACCCCACCACCACCGCCCTCGAGGCACGCGTGGCGGAGCTGCTCGGCCACGAGGCGGGCCTGTTCACACCGTCCGGCTCCCTCGCCAACGTGCTCGGCGTGCGCCTGCTGGTCGAGCCGGGCCAGGAGCTGCTGTGCGACGCGCGCGCCCACGTGGTGCGCGCCGAGCTGGGCGCCCACGCGGTCACCTCCGGGGTCACCACGCGCACGTGGGACGCCTCCCGGGGCCTCCTCGACGACGACGCCGTCGGCCGCGTGGCCGCGATGATGACGCCGGACGCCGGCCCGCACCTGGTGTCCACCGCGGCCGTGGCCGTGGAGGACACCCACAACTTCGGCGGCGGGACCGTGCAGCCCCTCGCGGCGCTGCACCGGCTGCACGAGGTCACCTCCTCGGCCGGCGTCGCGCTGCACCTCGACGGCGCCCGGCTGTGGAACGCCGCCGTCGTCCAGGGGGCCGCGCATCCGGACGGGTGGCAGGGCGTGGTCCGCGAGGTCGGCGGCGTGGTCGCCACCGCGTCCGTGTGCCTGTCCAAGGGCCTCGGCGCCCCGGTCGGGTCGGTGCTGGTGAGCTCCGCGGAGAACATCGCCAGGGCCCGCACCTGGCGCAAGCGGATGGGCGCCGGCATGCGCCAGACCGGCCTGCTCGCCGCCGCCGGCCTGCACGCCCTCGACCACCACGTCGAGCGCCTCGCTGACGACCACGCCCGCGCCCGGCGCCTCGCCCTGGCGGTAGCCGAGGCCCGCCCCGGCTGCACCGACCCGGACGCCGTCGAGACGAACATCGTGGTGCTCGACGTCGAGGACGCCCGAGCCCTCGTGCTCGCCGCCGCCGAGCGGGGCGTGGCCCTGTCAGCCCTCGGCCCGCGCACGGCCCGCCTGGTGACCCACCTCGACGTCGACGACGAGGGCGCCGACCTGGCCGCCGCCGTCCTCAGCGAGCTGCTCAGCCGCTGACGGCTCCGCCAGCGGCCGACCGGGCCGCCGCGGCGGGGCTCAGCCGATGAAGAGCGTCACGCTCGACCCGGACGCGGCGGGGGAGCCGGGGCTGGGCTGCTGGTTCTGGACGCTGTTGCCCAGCCAGACGCGCTGCTCGGTGACCTGCAGGCCCTGGCCCTCGAGGATGCCGCGCGCCTCGTCGACGGACCTGCCGCGCACGTCCTGGACCACCACCTGGGCCGGCCCGTCGGAGACGACGAGGTCGACCTTGTCGCCCCGGTGCAGCGGCCCGCCGGACTGCTCGGGCGCCGCGGAGACGACGGAGTCCTTGGGGACGGAGTCGTCGTTCTTGCGGTCGGTCTTGCCGACCTGCAGCCCCACGTCGGTGATCTCCTTGGTGGCGTCCGCCAGCGACTTGCCCTGCAGGTCCGACGGCGCGGTGATCGGCTCGCGGCCCTGCGAGGTGGTGAAGCCGACCGCGCTGCGGGCCTTGAGCGGCGGGGTGACGCCGGGGTCCTGGGGGATGACCTGCCCCTGCGGCACGGTCTCCGAGTACGCCTGGCCGACCTTCCCGACCGTCAGACCGGCGTCGGTGATGGCCTTGCTGGCCTGCGCCTGGTCCATCCCGGTCAGGTCGGGCACCTTGCGCAGCTGCGGGCCGTTGGAGACGAAGATCGTGACAGGCGTGCCCTTGTCGACCCGGGTGTCGGCCGGAGGGTCGGTGGACATCACCTCGCCCACGGGCACCGCGTCGCTGTAGCGGGTGGTGTCGAGGGTGGGCACCAGGCCGCGGGCCTCCACGGCCTGCTGCGCCTGCGCGGCGCTGGAGCGCCCGACCTCCGGCACGGCCAGCTGCGCGAGGGGCCCGGCGGTGTACGCCCACACGGCCGCGCCGCCTCCGGCGAGCAGCACCGCGACCAGCGCGGCTACGAGCACCAGCAGCAGCCGCCGCCGGCTGCGTGGCCGGGCCGCGGCGTGGTGGCGCTCGTCGTCGTCATCGCTGTCGGACAGCCCCAGCGGGCCCGACCCGGGGGGCGAGGGCCGGGGGAGCGCCCGGGTGGCGCTGCGCTCCTGCTCCCGCAGCTCGGCGCGGGTCTCCGCTCGCGTCTCCGCTCGCGTCTCAGGCCGGACGGGCGGCGCGGGGGCAGCGGCGGCGTCGCGCAGCTCGCTGACCGGCAGCGCCACCACGTGGTCGCGCCCCTGGACGCGGGTGCCCTCGACCGCCGCGGCGACCGCGGGGGCCAGTGGCACCAGCGCCGGCGGGGCGTCGAGCACCGCGTCGGGCAGGCCGTCGCGCAGGTCGCGGACCAGCTCGAGCATGACGCCGGCGTCCCGGGGGCGGCGGTCCGGCTCGCGGTCGGTGGCACTGGCCACCAGCTCGTCCACGGCGAGCGGCAGGCCGGGACGGGCCTCGGAGACCAGCGGCATGTCCTGGCTGACGTGCCGGAAGGCCACCTGCGCGGGAGCGCCGCCGGCGAAGGGCGCGCGACCGGTGAGGAGCTCGTACAGCACCACGCCGGCGGCGTAGACGTCGGCGCGCTCGTCGGAGGCGCCGTCGAGCACCAGCTCCGGGGCGAGGTAGCCGACGGTGCCGATGAGGGTGCTCGTGGCGCCACCGGTGGCCGTGGTCGCGGCGCGGGCCAGGCCGAAGTCGGCCACGCGGAGGCGGCCGTCGTCGCCGACCAGCACGTTCTCGGGCTTGACGTCGCGGTGGACCAGCCCGGCGGCGTGCGCTGCGGCCAGGCCGTCGAGCACCTCCTCGATGAGGTCCAGGGCCTCGCCGAGGGGCAGCGGCGCCGCGGCCGCCACGAGGTCGCGCAGGGTGCGCCCCGGGATGTACTCCATGGCCAGGTAGACCGTGCTGTCGCTGGCGCCCTGGTCGTACACGGACACCACGCCCGGGTGGCTCAGACGGGCCGCCGAGCGGGCCTCGCGCGTGAACCTGGCGACGAAGGAGGCGTCGGCCGCGAGGTGGGTGTGCATCACCTTCAGCGCCACCGGGCGCTCCAGCCGCGTGTCCGTGGCCAGGTACACCGTGGCCATGCCACCGCTGGCGATGCGGTCGTGCACGAGGTAGCGGCTGTCGATCAGACGCCCGACGAGGGGGTCCTTCACCGCGGTCGCCACGTCAGCGAGTCTACGGTCGCCCTCCGTCACGGGTGGGCGTCTCTCCACAAGCCGCCCACCCGTCACGCCCGCACCACCCAGCCACCACCCGGCCCACCACCTGGCCCACCACCCGTGCCGCCCCCGAGGCGGCGGTGGCAGGCTCTGCGCGTGGCCGACACGTCCGAAGAGCTGGAGCTCCTGTCCTCGCTGGTGCCCGACGACGGCTGGCTGACCGTCCCCGACATCGTCGAGGAGCTCGACAGCGACGTCCCGAAGGTCCGCCGCATGCTCGACGAGCGGCAGCTGATCGGCGTGCGCCGCGGCAACCCCAAGGTGCTGCAGGTGCCCGCTCTGCTGGTGCGCCCCGAGCCGCTGGTCAGCCTGCCCGGCACGCTGACGGTGCTCTTCGACGCCGGCTTCTCCGACGCCGAGGCGCTGCGCTGGCTGTTCACGCCCGACGAGGTGCTGGGCTGCTCCCCGGCGGAGGCGCTGCGGGCCAACCGCATCGCGCCCGTGCGCCGGCGCGCGCAGGTGCTCGGCTACTGACGTCCCGGACGGGCGGTCGGGAGCCGCGGACGCTCCGTCGGACCGCCGCCGCCCTCGCGCGCCACGATCGACGCGTGGACGACACCGCCTGCCTCACCGCGACGCCCGACAGGACCCTCCGCCCCACCCTCCGCACGGACGCCGCACCACCGCCGGAGGTGAGGATGACGGCGAGGGTGCTGCTCGCGCTCGTCGTCCTCATGCTGACGAGCTTCCTGCTGGTCACCGCGGAGTTCCTCCCCAACGGGATGCTCACCGAGATGGCCGTCGGGCTGGGCGTCAGCCCCGGGGCCGCCGGGCAGACCGTCACGGTGACGGCGTTCGTGGGGCTCGTGGTGGCGCCCTTCGTCGGCGTGCTCTTCCCCCGGCTCGACCGCCGCACCCTCCTCGTGGGGGTCAGCCTGGCGGCGGGACTGTCCAGCGTGCTCGCAGCGCTGGCCCCGAACCTCGCGCTGGTGCTCCTGGCCCGCCTGCTGCTCGGCGCCGCGATCAGCTCCTTCTGGGCGATGTCCATCACGGTGGCGGCGCGCGTCGCCGGCCCCGAGCGGCTCGGACGGGCCGTGATGTTCACCAGCGCCGGCATGTCCCTGGCCACGGTGGCCGGGGTGCCGCTCGGGGTGGTGCTCAGCGAGGCGACCGACTGGCGCGTGACGTTCGCGGTGGTGGGCGCGGCCTCGCTGCTGCTCGCGGTGCCGCTGCGGCTGCTGCTGCCCCGCGTGCCCGCGGCGCCGACGTCGGGAGTGGCCCTGCTGGTCGACACCCTGCGCCGGCCCGGCGTCGCGCTGGCGCTCACCGGTCACGTGCTGGTGGTCCTCGGCCACTTCGCCGCCTACACCTACGTGCGGCTGGCCCTGGAGCGCGTCCCGGGCGCCGGCGCGGACACCGTGGTGCTGCTGCTCGCCCTCTTCGGCGTCGGCGGCCTCGTCGGCAACCTCGTGGTGGGGCTGGTGGTCGACCGCGCCTACCCCCTCGTCTCGCTCGCCGTGCCGCTGGCGGTGGCCGTGTCGGTCGCCGCGGTGGTCGCCCTGCCCGGGGCGCTGCCCGTCGTGAGCGCCGCGGTGGTGCTGTGGGGCTTCGCCTTCGCCTCCTGGCTCATCGTCATCAACGCCTGGGCCGGGCGGCGCACCCCGGACCGCCTCGAGGCCGGAGGCAGCCTGGTGGTGGTGGGCTTCCAGCTGGCGATCGTGCTGGCGGCCGGTCTGGGCGGCCTGCTGGTCGACCACGCGGGCGTCGTCGTCGACTACGCCATGGCGCTGGTCCTCCTGCTCGTCGGGACGGTGCTGTTCGGGCTGTCGAACCGGACGTCGAGCTCGTCGGGCTCGGACCCGGTCAGCGCGGCCTCGACCCGCTGACGCGCCCGCCACTGCGAGGGCGGGGCGCCGGTGAACCGCCGGAACGCCCTGCTGAAGCCGTCCTCGGAGGAGTAGCCCAGCGACCGGGCCGCCTCGAAGACCGGTGCCCCGCCCTCCAGCAGCCGCATCGCGCGGCGCATCCGCACCTCGGTGACGAAGGCGAGCGGCGTGCGGCCGTACGCGGCGCGGAACTTCTCGGCGAAGGCGCTGCGCGACAGCGCGGCCACCGCCGCGAGCTGGTCGACGGTCCAGTCGCGGGCCGGATCGCTGAGCACCGCGGCGGCAGCGCGGGCCAGGTGCGGGTCGCCGGTGGCCTGCCGGGGCCAGCCCTCCGGGGCGCAGCCCACCTGCGCCCAGGCGCGCACCAGCGAGAGCACCACGGTGGTCACCATCATCCGGCAGATGGTGCTGTCGCCCGGCCGGACGCCAGCGCCGCCGTCGTCGTCCTCCGAGGGCCCGAGGTTCGCAGCCAGGGCCGCGGCGGCCGGCTCGACGTCCGAGAAGCCGCTCACCCACGCGAACGCCGGGAGCTCCTGCACGCCCGCGGGCCAGTCCATCGCGATGTCCGCGACCACCAGCTGCGCGCCAGCGGGAGCGGCGAGCACGGCGGGCCCGCGCCCGTGCCCCTGCCCGTGCCCCTGCGCGAGGAACGCGTCACCCGCGTGGAGCTCGGCGAAGGACGTGTCGGGCGTGGCGCTGGCCAGGCCCGTGACGGCGTCGACGGTGCAGGAGGCCACGCCGGTCGCATCAGCGGTGATGCCACCGCTCACGACGTAGCCCACCGACGTGGCGCCCGGAACCAGGGGGAGCAGGCCGTCCGCGGGGAGCGTGGAGCGCCTCACGGCGCGCAGCTGCACCTCGAGGGAGGCGAGGACGTCGTGGAGCACCGTGGCGTCGACCGGCATGATCGCTGCAACTCCGCGGGTGCTGGCCCGTGTTCCTGCGCAGACCGGCAGGGCGACCGGGGCAGCGGTGACCAGTCGGCCGCCGGTCCAGCCGGTCAGCGCGTCGCGCCGGTGACCAGCCAGGCCCCACCGCGCTCGCGCGGCGCGAGCGTGACCAGCCGAGCGGCCGTGTAGGCGCCTGCGAAGACCACCCACAGCCACACCAGCCCGGTGCGTCCTGCCGGCGCCCACGCCAGCACGGCCAGTGCCAGCGGTGCGTAGACCGCCGCCGAGGCGATGCTCGCGCCGGCCAGGTAGCGGCCGTCGCCGGCGCCGATGAGCACCCCGTCGAGCACGAACACCCATCCGGCCAGCGGCAGGCAGCAGGCGAGCACCACGGTGGCCGCGGCCAGTGCCGCCCTGACGTCGGGGTCCGGCGTGAACAGCGCGGCGATCGGCGCAGCGAGGACGGCGAGCACCGCACCCATGACCACGCCTGCGCCCACGCCCCACACCACCAGCCGCCTCACCTGCGCTCTGGCGCCCGCTGCGTCCCCAGCGCCCAGAGCCCGGCCCACCAGCGCCTGCGCGGCGATCGCGAGGGCGTCCAGGGCCAGCGCCGTCGTCGTCCAGAGCACCACGGCCACCTGGTGCGCGGCGACGCCCGCGTCTCCCTGCCGCGCGGCGACGTACGTGGTGAGCAGCAGCGCGGCGCGCAGCGCCAGGGTGCGCACCAGCAGCGGCACGCCGTCTCGGGCGCTCTTCAGCACCCCCAGGCCGCGTGGGGCCAGCGCCGCCCAGGAGCCGGTCTCGCGCCGCACCCCGCGCACGACGACGGCCGCCAGCCACGCGGCCATGCCCAGCTGGGTCAGCGCTGTGCCGGCGGCGGACCCGGCGATGCCGAGCCCCGCGCCGTAGACGAGCAGCAGGTTGAGCACCGTGTTGACCACGGCGCCGGTGACGGCCACGACGAGCGGTGTGGTGGTGTCCTGCAGGCCCCGCAGCACGCCCGTGGCGGCCAGCACCACGAGCATCCCGGGCAGCCCCGGCAGGCTCCAGTGCAGGTACGCGAGGGCGTACGGGCGGGCCGCGGGTGACGCGCCGAGGGCGTCGACGAGGAAGCCGCTGACGGCGAAGGCCCCCACCGCCACCACCGCGCCCAGGCCGAGGGCGAGCCACATCCCGTCGACCCCGGCCTGCAGGGCCGAGCGCAGGTCACCCGCGCCGAGGCGGCGGGCGACCGTCGCGGTGGTGCCGTAGGCGAGGAAGACGAACACCGAGACGGCCGTCGCCAGCAGCGCGCCGGCCACGCCGAGACCGGCCAGCGGCAGCACGCCGAGGCGCCCGACGATGGCGGAGTCGGCCAGGAGGAACAGCGGCTCGGCGAGCAGGGCCCCCAGCGCGGGGACGGCGAGCCGCAGGACCTCGCGGTCCTGCGGCCTCAGCGAGGCCACGACCCTCCAGAGCACTCAACGGTCGTGATCATGGGACCTGTGCTTACCGCGCGGTAGGCACAGGTCCCATGATCACGGTGGGGGGTGTGCACGACGCCCATGGTCACTGCGGGGGGAGTGGTCACAGGTGGGGGAGGGCCTTCCAGCGGGACATCTCCCGGCGGGCGGCGCGGGCGCGGGCCAGCGCCGGCAGCGCCACGGCCAGGCGGCGGGGGAGCGGCACCGAGACGCGCTGGGCGAGCACCCGGTAGCCGGCGTCCTCCACTGCCCCGAGGATCCCGCCGTACAGCTCGAAGGCGCAGCGGATGGAGTCTCGGCTGGTGGGGTGCAGCAGCGCGATGCCCGGCTCCGCCTCGCAGTAGACCTTGCGGTTCTCGGCCACCTCGAAGCGCAGCAGCTCCTCGACTCGCCGGTCGAGCGGGGCGTCCGGGCCAGCGCGGCGCCCGGCCTCCAGCAACTCGCGGGTCACGCCGAAGGCCGCCAGGTGCTCGTCGGGCAGGTAGGTGCGCCCGCGGTCGAGGTCCTCACCGACGTCGCGGATGAAGTTGCTCACCTGGAACGCCTCACCCAGCAGCTCCGCCCGGTGCGCGGCCTCCGCCTCGGCACCCGGCAGCGGCTGCAGCACGGGGAGCATCTGCAGGCCGATGACGTTGGCCGAGCCGTACATGTAGCCCTGCAGGTCGGCGTAGGTCGGGTAGTGCGTGGTGGTGATGTCGGCCCTCATCGACTCCAGGAACGCCGTCACCGTGTCCAGCGGCAGGTCCCAGCGCCGCACGGTCGCGAGCATGGCCCGACCGACCGGCTCGGTGGGCTGCGCGCGGCCGTCGATGCTGGCCAGGAACTCGTCCGACCAGGAGACCAGGGCGTCGGGGTCGGGGTCGGTGAGGGAGTCCACGAACTCGTCGGCGTACCGGGCGAACCCGTACAGCGCCCACACCCACGGCCGCTTGGCCGGGGGCAGCAGCGCCGTGGCCAGGAAGTACGTCTTGCCGTGCTCGGCGTGCAGGCGCCGGCACTCCAGCAGGTCCGCGCGCAGCCGCGGGTCGGTGATGCCCGCCGCGTCGAGGCTGGCGCTGCCGGCGGGCCGGCGGCGCAGCGACGGGACGGGCGCTGCCGCCCCCGTCGTCGTCGTGCCCAGCGGGGTCACCGCCACGCGCGGGAGCGGTAGCGGCGGTCGCGGCCCGTGATGCGCTCCGCGGCCAGACGGCCCGAGACGAGCACCATCGGCACCCCGACGCCGGGCTGCGTGCCCGAGCCGGTGAAGACGACGTTCTCGCCCCAGAGGTTGCCCGGCCGGAACGGTCCGGTCTGCCCGAAGGTGTGCGAGGAGGCGAACGGGGCGCCGTCGGCCATGCCGCGGGCCTCCCAGTCGAGCGGGGTGGTGACGTCCTCCACCTCGATGCCGTCGCCGAAGCCGGGGTAGCCCCGCCGCTCCAGGGTGGCGATCACGTGCTCGCGGTAGCGCGGGGCGACCTCGTTCCAGTCGAGCCCGTGCTTGGCGCCCGCGGACAGGCTCGGCGTGGGGAACAGCACGTAGTAGACGTGCCGGCCGTCGGGGGCCAGGCCCGGGTCGCTGACGGTGGGCGTGGACAGCAGCACGCTCGGGTCGCTCATGAGCCGTCCGCCGGTCAGCTCGGCGAACACCTCCTTCCACGCCCGCCCGAACAGGATCGTGTGGTGCGCGGTGTCGGGGTAGGACGCCTTCGACCCCGCGAGCATGAGGTAGCAGGACGGCGAGTACACCAGCGGCCGCAGCCGGCGGTGCTTGACGCCCAGCAGGTCGCGGTAGGCCACCGGCAGGTCGGGGTTGAGGACGACGGCGTCGGCGGTGATCCGCTCGCCGTCCGCGGTGATGACCGCGGTGGCCCGGCCGCCGGAGTGCTCCACGCTCTCCACGGTCGTCGAGAAGCGGAACTCCACGCCGTGCGCGGCGGCCGCCGCCGCCATCGCCGAGGGCACCGCGCTCATCCCGCCGCGGGCGGCGAAGACGCCGGCCACGGAGTCCATGTAGGCGATGACGGCGTAGATGGCCAGGGCGTCGTAGGGGGACAGGCCCGCGTAGAGGGCCTGGAAGGAGTAGACGCGCTGCAGGCGGTCGTCCTTGAGGTACTGCGCCACCACCGGCGCCAGCTTGGAGAAGCCCTTGCGGCGCAGCAGCGTCAGCAGGTCGGGCCGCACCAGGTCGAGCGGGGTGTCGATGTTCCTGTCGATGAACGTGCGCATCTCCGCCCGGTACAGCTCGGAGACGAACGTCACGAACTCCTCGTACCCCGCGGCCTCCTCGGGCCCGCAGACCCGGCGGATCTCCTCGGTCATCTGCTCGGGGTCGGCGTGGACGTCGAGGGAGGAGCCGTCGGCGTACTTCGCCCGGTACAGCGGGCTGACCGGCTCCAGGGTCAGCCAGTCGGCCATGTCCTCGCCGAGCGCGTCGAAGCAGTCGGCGATGAGGTCCGGCATGGTCAGCACCGTGGGGCCCGTGTCGAAGCGGTAGTCGCCCGCGCCGTCCGGCGCCGGGGCGGTGAGGCGGCCGGCGCGCCCGCCGGGGTGGGCCTCGCGCTCCACCACGGTGACCTTCCGGCCGGCGCCGGCCAGCCGCATGGCGGCGGACAGACCCGCCAGCCCCGCGCCGACGACGACGACGTGGTCGGTCGGCCCGACCACCCCCCGCTGGCGCCCGGGGATGACGGCGTCGGCGGCGCGGCGCAGCGCGACGGAAGGAGAGGTGCTGAGCAGGGGGGACGAGAGCGCGGTCACGGGGTGCCTCCTGGCCTGGGGCTCGACGGGGGGCGGGGTGCTGAGGCGGGTGCTGGGGTGGGTCACGCGGCGCGCGCGGTGGCGGCGACGACGAGCGCCTCCAGCGCCTCGCGCGCCTGCGGCGCGACGGGCGCGCCGGCCAGGGCCTCGCGGGCCCGGCGGACGCCGTCCTCGATCATCTCCTCCACGCGCGCCAGCGCGCCGGTGTCCACCATGACGCGGCGCAGCGCGCCCACGCCGTCGGCGTCGAGGTGGGGGTCGCCGAGGTGGCGGTGGAGCAGGTCGGCCTGGGAGGCGCTGGCGGCGCCGAGCGCGCACGCCACGAGCACCGTGCGCTTGCCCTCCCGCAGGTCGTCGCCGGCCGGCTTGCCGGTCTGCGCGGGGTCTCCGAAGACGCCGAGGACGTCGTCGCGGAGCTGGAACGCCTCGCCCAGGGCCAGGCCGTAGGCGCTGTAGGCCTCGCTCAGCTCCTGCGGCGCGCCGCCCAGGGCCGCCCCCACCAGCAGAGGGTGCTCCACGGAGTACTTGGCGCTCTTGAAGCAGATGACCCGCCGGGCCCGCTCCAGCAGGGCGTCGGCCTCGGCGCGGCGCAGCGCCGCCTCGTCGGACCCGGAGCCGCCGTCGTCGTCGCTGTCGCGGCGGGGCGCGGGGGCGGCGCTGCCGCTGCTCCCGCTGCCGCCTCGCACCGCGGCGGCGGCGATGCGCCGCAGCGGCGCGGCCTGCGCCAGCATGTCGAGGTACTGCCCGCCCATGAGCTGGGTGCGCATCCGGTCGAAGACCAGCTCCGCCTGGCGGCGGCGGTCCGCGGCGATGTCAGCGCTGCGGAAGACCTCGTCCGACCAGGCCAGGCACAGGTCCCCGGACAGGATGGCGCCGGCGTCCCCGAACCTGTCGCCGTCTCCGTCCCAGCGGCGCTCGGCGTGCAGGCCCGCGAAGTAGCGGTGCGTGGCGGGCATGCCGCGCCGGGTGTCAGAGGCGTCCATGACGTCGTCGTGGATGAGCGCGGCCGCCTGGAACAGCTCCAGGGCTGTCGCCACCCGGACCACGGCGTCCCCGGCGGACCGGTCGGAGGGGTCCCCTCCAGCGCCGCGCCACCCCCACCAGCAGAACGCCGGGCGCAGCCGCTTGCCGCCCGCCACCAGGCGGGCGACGGCCGCGATGAGGGCGTCGCAGTCGTCGCTGACGTCGGCCAGGACCGCCGCCTGGCCGGCCAGCACGGCGTCCAGCTCGGTCTGGACGCGGGCCCGCAGGTCATCGGCGTCCAGGACGTGGGCGGGACTCACCCGGTGGAGCCTATGCGCGGATCCGCGCGGCGCTCGTCGAGCGACGCCCCGGAGGGACGCGCGTCACGGACGTAGGGTCACGCCCGTGGCTGGCGGGACGCGCGGGGTGACCCGCGAGGAGCACCTGCGGCGCTGGTCCGCCGCCCACGGCGGCACCGCGGCCTCCCCGCTCGTGCGGGTCTGGCTCGACGGCGTCCGCCGCACCGCGTCACCGCTGGCCGCTGCGGGCGTCCCCCCTGCGGCGGTCACGGCGCTGGGGCTCGCCCTGGCCCTCGCCGCGCTCGCACCGGCCGCGGCGCAGGCCGAGCTGGGGGGCCGGTGGGCGCTGGGGGTGCCGGTGCTGCTGGCGGTGGCCGCGCTCGCCGACGGGCTCGACGGCGCCGTGGCGGTGCTCGGGGGCACGGCCTCGCGCGCCGGGGCGGTGCTCGACGCCGCGTGCGACCGGCTCGCCGACGCCGCGGCCCTCGGCGCGCTGTGGCTCCTGGGCGCCCCGGCGCTGCCCGTGCTCGTGGCGCTGGGCGCGGGGCAGCTCCACGAGTACGTGCGCGCCCGCGCCCAGGGGGAGGGCGTGACCGGACCAGGAGCGGTGACCGTCTCCGAGCGGCCCACCCGCGTGCTGGTGGCGGCGATGTTCGCCCTGGGCTGCGGGGTCTACCCGGGGGCGGCGACCACGTGGGCGGCCGCAGGGGCGTGGGTGGGCGCTGCCGCCGCGCTCGTCGGGCTGGTGCAGCTGCTGGTGGCCGTGCGCAGGGAGCTGTCAGCGAGCCGCTGATGCGGCGGAGGCCGGGGCGCCGGCGGGGCCGCGGCGGAGGCTGCGCTGGGGAGGAGCAGGGGTCCGCGGGTCACCCGGCGCTCGATGATCGCAGTGGGGCACCGAGGGGTCCGGCGGCCGGCTTGAGCCCCATGGATGATCTTCCTCCGGCTGCGCCCGCTCCATTTGCCCGCAGGAAGGTGCCGGATCGAAGTGTCGTCTTGACCGGTGAGACAATGGTATCGACATCTGAGACGGTGTGGCAGGGTCTCCCCGGTGAGCGCGTACACGCACGGACACGCCGAGCCGGTCCTGGCCTCCCACCGCTGGCGCACCGCGGAGAACTCCTGCGGGTACCTGCTGCCCGCGCTGCGCCCGGGACAGGACCTGCTCGACCTCGGCTGCGGTCCCGGAACGATCACCGCGGACCTCGCGGCCCGCGTCGCCCCGGGTCGTGTGGTCGGGCTCGACGCCGCCGCCGGCGTCCTCGAGGAGGCCGCGGCCCTCGCCGAGCGCCGCGGGCTCGCTGTGGAGTGGGTGGTGGGTGACGCCTTGGCGCTGCCCTTCGAGGACGCGTCCTTCGACGTCGTCCACGCCCACCAGGTGCTGCAGCACCTGCCCGACGCCGTGGGCGCGCTGCGCGAGGCCGCCCGCGTGCTGCGGCCCGGGGGGCTGCTGGCCGTGCGGGACGTCGACTACGCCGCCACCACCTGGTACCCGGCCGACCCGGGCCTGGACGCCTGGCTGTCGCTGTACCAGCGGGTCGCTCGCGGCAACGGCGGCGAGCCCGACGCCGGACGCCGCCTCCTCGCGTGGGCGCGCGCCGCCGGCCTGGTGGAGCGGTCTCGCGCCGGGGTCACCGCGAGCGCCTCCGCGTGGTGCTACGCCTCCCCCGCGGAGCGCGCGTGGTGGGGGACGTCGTGGGCGGGCCGGGCGACCGCCTCGGCCTTCGCCGAGCAGGCCGTGGCCGCTGGCGAGGCGACCCCGGCGCAGCTGGAGGACGTCGCCGCCGCGTGGCGCCGCTGGGCCGCCGCGGACGACGGGTGGATCGCCCTGCTCCACGGCGAGCTGCTCGTGCGGATGCCCTGAGCCACCCGAGCCGCGTGCAGCGGGAGGCCCCGCTCCGCGCCGATGAGTGGGCGCCCGGGCGCCGGTCCACCCCTCGACAGGCAGCACCACCGACACCCGGGAGCCCGCCGTGGGGACCATCAGCATCGCGCTCTTCGCCACCCTCGACCTGGTGGGCCAGGCCCCCGGCGGCCCCGAGGAGGACCCCTCCGACGGGTTCTCCTTCGGCGGCTGGCAGGCCCCGATCATCGACGAGGTCACCGGTGCGCAGGTCCACGCCGCCTACGAGGGCGTCGACGCCCTCCTGCTGGGACGGCGGACCTACGACGTCTTCGCCGCGTACTGGCCCCACCGCGGCGACGGCCAGGACGGCGGCTTCGCGGAGCTGTTCAACCGCATCCCCAAGCACGTGGCGTCGCGCGGCACGCCCGAGCTGGCGTGGGCGGGCTCTCGGCTGCTCGGCCCGGACCTGCCGGCTGAGGTGCGCGCGCTCCGCGACCGCCACGAGCACGTCAAGGTGGTGGGGAGCCTCGACCTCGTGCAGACCCTGCTGCGCGAGCGCCTCTTCGACGTCGTCGACCTCTGGCTCCACCCGGTGGTGCTGGGCCAGGGCAAGAAGGTGTTCGCCTCCGGGGCCGTGCCCACCGGCCTGGCGCTGCTGCAGCCGCCCGCTGGGAGCCCGAACGGGGTGGTGCACCTGCGCTACGGGCGGCTCGAGGGCCTCCCGGAAACCGGAGACATGACCGCCTGAGCGGTCGGACGCCTCAGCGGGTCCAGGCGGACGCGCCCTCGGCGTGCTCGAACGCCTCCGACGGCGTCGCGTCGTGGTGGCCGCCCGCGCGCTGCAGGTCGCGGACGGGCACCGGCCGCCCGCCGCGCAGCGCGCGCTCCAGCCAGGACGCGGCCACCACCACGGTGGCGCCCAGGCCGACGATGCCAGCGACGTCGAGCAGAGCGGTGGTGTCCACGACGGCCTCTTCCGGTCGGTGGTGCAGGCGGCGGCCCGGGCGGGTCGCTGCGCCACCGTCATCGGCAGCCGGGTGCCGCTCCTGGAGACCGCGGCCGCGGCGAGCACCCGGACGGCCGTCGCCCGAGCCGTCCCCCCGATCCTGCGCCGGGTGCGTCTCAGGCCGTGCCGACCAGCCCCGCCGTGATCGACGCCGACGCCAGCACCAGCGGGATCCCCCCGCCGGGGTGGCTCGAGCCGCCCACCAGCAGCATCCCCGGCAGCGGCGAGCGGTTGGCGGGTCGCAGGAAGGCCGCCCGCGCCCCGTTGCTCGACGAGCCGTAGATCGACCCGCCCACGCTGCCGGTCGCCGCCTCCAGGTCCGCCGGGGTGCGCACCTGCTGCCACAGCACCCGCTCGCGCACGTCCAGCCCGCGGCGCGCCATGACGGCCAGCACGTGGTCGGCGTAGGCCTCTGCGAACCCCGTAACCCGCCAGTCGACGCCGGCGCGCGGGTCGTGCGGGGCGTGGCGCGGGGCGTTGACCAGCACGAACCACGCCTCGGAGTGCTCGTCAGGGCGCAGCGCCGGGTCGTCCGGGGCGCTCACGTAGACCGCCGGCTCCGGGACGGCGCTCGGCCGCCCGCGTCGTCGTCCTGAGCCGAAGACCGCGTCGAACTCGTCGTCGTAGCCCGCGCCGTCCAGGGGCGGGAACAGCACCGTGTGGTGGGCGAGGTCCGGCGTGCGCCCGCGCAGGGCCAGCAGCAGCACGAACCCGCTCAGCGACGGAGCGGTGGCCGCCAGCCCCGCACGGGCCCCGCGGGCGCTCCGGCGTGCCGCTGGCGGGAGCAGGGCCGGGTGGTCGGGCGGGGTGCGCACGCCGTAGAGGGCCGCCGCGTCGGCGTTGACGACGACGACGTCCGCCGACACCCGCCGCCCGTCGGCCAGGCGCACGCCCGCGGCCCGCCCGCCGTCGACGAGCACCTCCACCACGCGCGTCCCCGTGAGGAGGCGGGCGCCGCGCTCGCGGGCCCGGTCGGCGACGGCGTCCACCACCCGGCGCAGCCCGCCGGGGGTGTACCAGGAGCCACCGGTCAGCTCCAGGTGCAGCACCGAGGCCAGCGCCGCGGGTGCGCGGCGCGGGTCGGAGCCGGTGTAGGTGGCCATCCGGTCCACCAGGGCGACGTGCCGGGGGTCGTCGAGGTGGGCCTGCGCCAGGGCGCGCAGGGAGGTGCCGGGCGCGATGGTCGCGACGTCGCGCAGACCGCCGGGACGCGCCGCGAGCGCCGCGAGGGTGCGGGCGCCGTGCAGCGGCCGGCTGAGGAAGGGACCCTCGGTGGCGTCCCAGACGCGGCGAGCGCGGTCGAGGAGGCGGCGCCAACCTGGGCCGAGGTCGTCGTCGAGGTGGAGGCGGCTGCCGTCGGTGAAGCGGTGGTCGGTGGGCGCCACCGGCTGCAGCGCCAGGGTCTCCTCCAGCGGCGCGCCGGTGGCGGCGAAGAGGCGGCGCAGCTGGTCGGGCCAGGTCAGCAGGCTCGGGCCGGTGTCGAAGGCGAACCCCTCGTGCTCGGCCCAGCCGAGCTTGCCGCCGACGGTGTCCGCCTGCTCGCAGACGGTGACGTCGTGGCCGTGCGCGGCCAGGCGCGCCGCCGCAGCGAGCCCGCCCAGGCCCGCGCCCACCACGACCACCCGAGCCACGCCCGCCACGGTAAGCGCCGCTCCCTCCGTTGGCGCAGGGTGGCCCTGGTCCCGTGAGAGTGGACCAGGGCCACCCTGCGCCAACGGAGGAAGGGACCAGAACCACCCAGTGCGACAGCGTCAGGGCAGCGCGCGGCCCTTCCAGGCCAGGCCGCCGCGGCGGCGCAGCCGCCACGACCGCACCACCAGCGAGCACAGCACCGCCACCGAGGCCGGGTGCGCCAGCGCGTCGGGCCACACCCGCCCGCCCGTGCGCCGTGCCGCGACCACCCGCGAGGCGACGCCGGCGCCGTAGCCGAGCAGCCCGGCCCAGCGCCCGGCGCGGCCGCCGACCCCGGTCAGCGCCGCCACCGCCGGAAGCACGAACACCCCGCCCAGCACCGCCACCAGTCCCGCCGCGCCCACCGGCGAGCCCGTGGCCGACCACAGCGACTTGGCGTACCCGTCGCGCAGAGCCGGCCAGCCGTCGTACATGCGGCAGGTCGCCAGGTCCGTGCCGTCAGCGACCCCTCCGCGCCCGCCTGCGGCCTTGACCGCCCGGACCAGGGCGACGTCGTCCAAGACCTCGGACTCCACCGCCGCGAAGCCGCCCGCTCGCTCCAGCGCCGCGGTGTCCAGCGCCATGAGCTGCCCGTTCGCGGCGGACAGCGACGGCCGCGGCGAGCTCTCCGCCAGCCGCAGCGGCAGTGTGGCCAGCCAGCTCCACTGCAGCAGCGGCTGCACCAGCCGCTCGGCGGCGCTCACGGCCTCCTGCCGCGGGTAGGGGCTGACGAGGTCGAGCCGGTGGCGGCGCAGCAGGTCGACGCTGGCCGCCAGGGCGTGCGGCGCCAGGCGCACGTCGGCGTCCAGGCACACCAGCACCGAGCCCGAGGCGACCGCCGCCAGCTGGGCCAGCGCGTGCGGCTTGCCCAGCCAGCCCGGCGGCAGCGGCGCGCCGGTCAGCACCCGCACCCGGGGGTCGCCGCCGGCGGCGCGGGCCGCGGCGGCGGCCGTCCCGTCGGTGGACCCGTCGTCGAGCACGAGCACCTCGAGGTGGGGCACCCCCGTGCTCGCCAGCACCGCCGCCAGCGCCCGTCCCACCTGGTGGGCCTCGTCGCGCACGGGCAGCAGCACGCTGACCCGCTCACCGACCGCGGGCGGGGTGCTCACCGGGCGCCGCAGCAGCGCGGCGTTGACGGCGGTGTGCACGGCGACGACGACGGCCCCCGCGCTGGCCGCCTCGACGAGCCGGACGGCCCTCACGCCCCGGGGGTGCGTCGCCGCAGGTGCGCCAGCGCCGGCAGCGCCACCAGGCCCATGGCCGCGAACACCCACAGCGCCACCCACGGGCGTCCGAAGAAGGCGGCGTTGCCCAGCGCCGACCCCAGCCACGTCCACCCCAGCAGCAGCGCGGGCGCCCCGGCGCCGATCGCCGCGCTCGCGGGGACCCCGGGCCGCACCCGCCGCGGGACGCCGGCGTGCAGCACCGCGTGCACCACCAGCGAGACCAGCAGCCACCCGGCGTAGTTGGTCAGCGGGATGCCGGGGATCCCGGGCAGCGAGGGGTCTGGGTGCGCCCAGGACCAGTGCCCGGCAGCCACCATCTGCGGGTCGAGCGAGAGGTCCCACGCGGTGAGCACCCACGCGGACAGCGGGACCGCCACCCAGTGCGGCACCGGCCCGAAGCGCTTCCGGAGCAGGTCCACCACCGAGCGCCCGGCGAGCATCGTGGGCCAGGCCATCATCAGCCAGGCCGCGGGCACCACCGCGGGCACGCCGAGCACCTGCGGCCCGAGCGTGCCGGCGTAGGCGTACTCGCCGAACGGGAAGCCCGTGCTCACGCCCACCGCCTCCGCCAGCAGTCCCACGCCGCCCGCGCCGAGCGCGAGCACCACCGCGGCCCGCAGCCCGTGCGTGGCGGCGGCGCTCACGAGCGAGGCCGCCGCGAACACGAGGACGCTCACCACGGTGGCCGTGGTGAGCACGTCGCCCGACAGCAGCGGGTGGGCCACCTGGACGACGACGGCGACGGCCGCGAGCACCAGCGCCGCGCGCTGCGCGCCCGCGGCGGCCAGCGGGGTGCGCCGCAGCCCGGCAGCGGTGTCGGAGGGGGCGGCGCTCACAGGGCCACCCCCCGGTGCGTGCCCTCCAGCGACCTCACGGCGAAGCGGGCGAAGAGCTCCTCGGCGTACCAGCGCTCGCGGGCCGTGCGCTCCACCACGTCGCGGTGGGCGGCGCGGCCGTGGGCGAAGTCGCGCAGGGAGGACGCGTCGTCCCAGAGGCTGAACGTGCCCTGCAGCCCGACGGGCGCCTCGCCGATGCCCACGGCCAGGCGCAGTCCGGGCACGGCGTGCAGGTCCGTGGAGACCGGGGGGACGGCGCCCCAGAACGACCGGCCCTTCCCGAGGCGGATGCGGGCCCGGGTGATGCTCGCGACCCCCGGCCCCGAGGTGTCTGCCGACGCGTCTGCTCGGCGCGGCACCGGGTCTCCGAAGGGCTCGCGGCCCGACCAGCGGCCGCGGCTGGCCACGGGCACCATCTCCACCCGCAGGCGCTCGGCGGCCAGGCGGTCCCAGGCGCGCACGGCGGGGGAGCGCTCGAACGCGGTGGCGCCGGCGTCGTCGTCCCAGGTGGTGAGCACGGCCCAGTGGTGCGGGTCGGCGTCGCGCGGGGTGAAGGTGCGCCCGTCGCCGGTGCCGAGCAGCTTCCAGAAGGCGGCACCGCTGGCGCGCAGGTGGCGCCGGTCCAGCGCCATGCGGGCGACGGCGGCGGGCACGGCCGCGGAGGGGACCCGCCACAGGTGGAGCACCGCGCAGGCCGGGACGACGCGCTGGGGGTCCACGGCAGCACCGTAGCCGCGGGGGTGCGCCGGGGGCCCGCCGAGCCCCTCCGCACCGGTTGGCCACCCACTGCTCCCCGTGGCGTCACCGCAGGTGGGGGCGGGTTGTCAGACCCTGGTGGCAGCGTCTCCGGCATGGACAGCGGGTTGACGGGGAGCGAGATCAGCGCTTCACTGCTGCTGTCGAACGGATGTTCGATGTCGGCGGGCGCGGCCTCCGGGGAGGGGAAGCCCCGGGGCCGCGCCGCCAGTGCCTCAGGAGGAGGAGCTGTGAGCCGGTCGTTCGACGAGGTCGTGCACGTCAAGGTGGGCGAGGGCGGCTCGGGGGAGCCGTCGGCGTTCGTCTGGCGCGGTCGCCTCTTCGTGGTGCGCGAGGTCCTCGCCAGCTGGAGCGCGCGCCTGCCGTGGTGGCAGGGCGTCGCCGCCAGGGCCCTGCGCGGGGAGGCGGTCGAGGTGCGCGGCAGCAGCGCGCTCGCCCGTGACCTGGGCGCTCGGGCGGCGGGACCGGCCGCTGACGAGCAGGTGTGGCGCGTCGTCGCCAGCGCCGGCTTCGGCGTGGAGCCCGGCACCTTCGAGCTCGCCTGCGAGCCCGTTGCTGCCGGTGGCGGCGACGGTGGGCCGCGCTGGCGCCTCGTGAGGGTGGTGGACTGACGTGGCCGCCGTCCGACCCCGGCGCTCCGGCCTGGCGAGCCGCACCACCACGCGCACCGGAGGCTCGGCCGTCCCGGTGGCCCGGCCGCCCGCACCCGCTGGTGCCGTCCGCCTGCTGGAGCGCGCCGCCACCGAGCTGTCGCTGGCGGCCTCCTCGCTCGACCCGGCCGAGCGCTTCGTCACCGCCCACCTCGCCGCCCTGCGCGCCGGTGCCGCGGTGGTCGCGGCCCGGCAGCTGGTCGGCGGGCGCCGTCGCGCTCCCGTCAACGTGTGGGAGTCGCTGCTGGCCCTGGCCCCCGAGCTGGAGGACTGGGCGCGCTTCTTCGGCGCGGCCGCAGAGCGCCGGGCCGCGGTCGACAGCGGCCGCGGCCCCGCCGTGGAGGCCGCCGAGGCCGACGCGCACCTGGCCCGGGCCGAGGCCTTCACGGGGCAGGTCGCGGCCCTGCTCGACGTGAGGATCTGGCTCGGCGGGCTCCCGCTCGCCGCCTCCTGAGGCTCCCGGGCGGGGCACCCGCCCGGAAACCCGATGACTCCGGGGCCCGCGAGCGGTCATGGTGGTGTCGTCGTGTCCGAGCGAGCAGGAGAGACCGTGACCACCGCCGACCCGACCCCGCCGTCGAGCTCCGGGGCGTCCTCGGGCCCCGACGCGCGTCTCGACCTGCGCCACGGCACGCAGCGCGTGTTCGCCCACCTGCTGGTGAGCAACGCCGTCGTGTCGGTCATCAACTACACGGTCTGGTTCGCCATCACCTTCTGGGTGTTCCTGGAGACCCGGTCGGTGTTCGCCACCGGGATGATCGCCGGGATCTTCGTGGTGGCCACCGCGGCCACCGGGATCTGGTTCGGCAGCCTCGTCGACAACCACCGCAAGCAAGCGGTCATGCAGGGCTCGGCGGTCGCCTCGGCGGCGGTCTACGCCGCCTGCCTGGGCCTGTACCTGCTGACCCCGCCCGAGGCCTTCCGCGACGTCGCCTCCTGGCAGCTGTGGGTGTTCATCGTGGCGCTGATGCTCGGCGTGGTCGCCGGAGGCCCGCGGGCCATCGCGCTGCCCACGCTCGTGACGCTGCTCGTCCCGGAGGACCGGCGCGACCGCGCCAACGGCCTCGTGGGCACGGTCAGCGGGACCTCCATCCTCGTCACCTCCGTCATCAGCGGCGTGCTCGTCGCCTCCGGCGGGATGCTCCACGTGCTGCTGCTGGCCCTCGTCGTCCTCGTGGTCTCCGTGGTGCACCTCGCGCGGGTCCAGGTGCCGGAACCCGCGCCGGGAGCTGCGCTCGCGGCCGGCGGAGCCGGTGGAGGTGCTGCGGCCGGAGCGGGCGGTGTGGACCTGCGGGGCACCTGGCGGCTGGTGCGCGGCGTGCCCGGCCTCGTGCCGCTCATCGCCTTCAGCTGCTTCAACAACTTCATCGGCGGCGGCTTCATGGCCCTCATGGACGCCTACGGCCTGTCGCTGGTGTCGGTCCAGGTGTGGGGTCTGCTGTGGGGCGGCCTGAGCGCGTTGATGATCGTCGGCGGCCTGCTGGTGGCCCGCCTCGGCCTGGGAAGCCGGCCCGTGCGGCTGCTGCTCCTCGTCAACGTGGCCGCGTGGACCGCCACCATGCTGTTCCCGCTGACCTCCTCGGTGGTCAGCCTGACCGGCGCGATGGCGGTGTTCATGCTGCTCATGCCGTTCGCCGAGGCGGCGGAGCAGACCGTGCTCCAGCGCGTGGTGCCCTACGAGCGCCAGGGGCGCGTGTTCGGCTTCGCGCAGAGCGTCGAGCAGTCGGCGGCACCGCTGACCGCGTTCCTCATGGGTCCGCTGACCCAGTTCGTGGTGGTGCCGTTCATGAGCGGGGACGGTGCCGGCGCCCGGGCCATCGGCAGCTGGTTCGGCACCGGGCAGGCCCGGGCCATCGCGCTGGTCTTCGTCATCACCGGGTTCGTGGGCCTGGTGGTCACGCTCCTGGCCATGCTCAGCCCCCAGTACCGCAGGCTGTCCGCCTCCTACGCCGCCGCGCAGGCCGCGCCGACCTCCGATGTCGTCGGTGGGGCGCAGGCCGGCCCGGTCGAGGCGTCCGTCGGGCTGGCTGCTGGCCTGCCGGCGGACCTGGCGGTCGAGGTGCCGGCCGGGCCGCCTGCTGAGGTCTCCGCCCCCGAGGACTCCGTCGAGACCTCGGGGCGGGCTGGCCGGTGAGCGTGGCCGACGGCCCGGAGGTGGAGCTCAACGGGGTGGCCGTGAACGTGACCATCCCCGAGGACCTCCGCTGGACCGGCGAGCGGCGTGGTGAGGCCCACATCCTCACCAGCCTGACCGTGCGGCTCCTGCCCGACGGGCACCTCGCGGTGAAGGCGTACGGCCGCCCGGTGGCCGGTGGGCGTGGCGGGTACGTCTCGTTCCCCGTGCCGACCGACCGGCCTGAGCTGGCTGCGCTGGTGGACGCCGCAGCCGACCGCGCGGCCTCGCTGTGGGCGGCCCACCGCGGCCTCGCCTGACGGGGGTCACCAGGCCGATCTCGCAGGGCGGAGGTTCGGTGCTGGTGGCGATCAACAGGGTCAGCACTCGACGACCCGGCCGCTGGGCCTCGTCGGAGGTGACGTGCCGTGCGTGCTCGATGACGGGCTGCTGTGTCGAGCGCGCTGCGCCGCACCGGGGTGGCGCAGCGCAGCGCGCTGGTGGCGCGAGGTGTCGGAACTGACTCGTGGTTCCGGCACTTCGCGCCGTGGTTCCGGCACTTCGCGCCGTGGTCACGACACCTCGTGACGGGGGGCGAGCCAGCGCCTGACCGCGGCAGTCCGGGAGTGACCGCGGTCAGGTGCAGATGCGTCGGTCCTGGAGCCTTCGCCGCAGGTGACCTGGGTCAGTTCCGGAACTGACCCAGGTCACGTGCGGCAGCGGTACGGGGCTCGGGCAGCTGCTCGCCTGGCGGACCGGAGGCCGGCCCCGCCGGGTCAGGCCGGCCCCGACGGGTCAGGCCGGCCCCGACCGGTGCCGGCCTTCCGACCGGTCAGACAGCCTCAGCCGGTGGCGCGGGGGCGGGTGCTCACCGCGGACAGGGGCATCGTGACGTCCTCGAGCGACTTGCCCTCGGCGTCCACCGCGAGGAAGGCCGCCACGACACCACCGATGATCATCACGGCGGCGCCGATGAGGTAGCCGATGAACAGCCGGGTGACCGACGGGTCGTCGAGGCTGCCGATGAGCGCGCTGTAGAGCAGGGGAGCGCCGGCGCCGCACAGCTGGGCGATGGCGAAGAAGATGGCGATCGCCTGGGCGCGCACCTCCATGGGGAACAGCTCGCTGGCCGTGAGGTAGCCCGAGCTGGCGCCCGCCGAGGCGAAGAAGAAGATGACCGCCCAGGCGATGGTCTGGGTGACCGCGTTGAGCACGCCCGCGTTGAACAGCACCGCGGTGATGGCCAGGAGGCCCCCCGAGAGCAGGTAGGTCCCGGCGATCATCTTCTTGCGACCCCAGGTGTCGAAGAGGTGGCCGAGCGCGAGCGGGCCGATGAAGTTCCCCAGGGCGAAGCCGATGAGGTAGAGCGGCGTGTTGCTCGCGGCGACGCCGTAGTACGCCGTGAGCACGGTCGTGTACGTGAAGAAGATCGCGTTGTAGAGGAACGACTGCGTGATCATCAGCGTGGCGGCGAGCGTGGCGCGCTGCGGGTAGGTCTTGAACAGGACCCGCGCCAGGGTGATGTAGCCCTGCGCCGGGGCCGGACGGACCTCGATGGCCTTGGAGTCGTCCACGGGGGCCAGCTGCTGGCCGCTGTCCTCCACCTGCCGCTCGATGGCGGCGATGTTCTCCTCCGCCTCCTTCTCGCGGCCGTGCATGAGCAGCCAGCGGGGGCTCTCGGGGAGGTGGCGGCGGAGGAAGATGATGATGATGCCGAGCACGGGGCCGATGAGGAACGCCACGCGCCAGCCCCAGCTCACCGGCATGGTGTCGAGCAGGAGGTAGGTGCCCAGCGTGGCGATGATCGACCCGGCCCAGTAGGTGCCGTTGACGCCGATGTCCACCCGGCCGCGGTAGGGCGCGGGCATCATCTCGTCGATCGCCGAGTTGATCGCGGCGTACTCCCCGCCGATGCCGGCGCCGGCGATGAACCGCGTCAGGTACAGGAAGACCAGTCCGGAGGTCTCCCCGTTCCACGTCAGCGCCGTGAGGGCGTTGCCGCCCAGGTACACGGCCAGCGTCAGCATGAAGAGCTTCTGGCGCCCGAGGGCGTCGGAGATGCGGCCGAAGACCAGGGCTCCCACCACCTCGCCCACGAGGTAGACGGTGGCGATGAGGCCGGTCTCGGTGACCGACATCCCCAGCGCGGCCTTGTCCTGGAGGATCGGGTTGAGCGACCCGGCGATGGTGATCTCGAGCCCGTCGAGGATCCAGGCGGTCCCCAGCGCCATGATCATCCGGGTGTGGAACGGGGCCCACCGCAGGCGGTCGATGCGTGCGGGGATCAGGCTCCTGATCGAGCCCGCGGTGCCCGCTGCGGCGGGACTGGCGGTGGCCATGGTTCTCCTCCTCCGTGCCGCGTCCTCGACGGCGGCGCGACGCTACGCCTGGTTGTCCCTGGCAACCACTCGAAGCCGTCGCTGCACGTCACCCGGGTGGAGCACGTCCTGCGGCGGTCTGCCTGTGGCCGCCCCCGGGCGCCGTGTACTGTCCGTGGAGTCGAACACGAGTTCGATCAGGCCGACCTTCCCCGGCCTGCTGCCCTGCGGAGCACACCGCGGGCCGGCCCGGGGAGGAGCGAGGTGCCGCCGTCACAGCCGCCCGCACGACCGTTCACGCACCTGCACGTCGCCTCTGGCTGGAGCCTGCAGCACGGCACCGACACCCCGGCCGTGCTCGTCGAGCGCGCCGCTGCCGACGGCCAGCGCGCCCTCGCCCTCACCGACCGCGACGGCCTGCGCGGGGCTGTCAAGCACGTGGTCGCGTGCGCCCAGGAGGGTGTCGTCCCGGTCCTGGGGATGGACCTCGCCGTCGAGCCCGGCGACCTGGGTGTGCGCAACTCCCATGATCACGGTGGGGGGCGGGGCAGGACGCCGGTGCGCGGCGGAGCCGCCGTGGACGCGCGGCTGCCCCGCGTCGTCGTCCTCGCCCACGGCAGCAGCACCTCCCTCACCGCGGCAGCGGGCTGGACCCCCGATCCGGGCGACCCGCCGCTCCCGGCCGGAGCGGGCTGGGCCCGCCTGTGCCGGCTCTCCACCGCCGCTCACGCCCGTGGGGAGGCGCCCGGCTCGCTGAGCGCGGTCGGCGGACGGCGCGGCGCCCCGGTGACCACCCTCGAGGAGATCGCCGAGCACGCCGTCGACCCCGCCTCCGGCGCTCCCGCGCTCACCGTGCTGCTCGGGCCCGACAGCGAGGTCGGCCGCGCGCTGCTGGCCCGCCGCCCCGACCGCGCCCGGGCGCTGCTCGCCCGCTGGTACTCCGCGCTGCCGCTGGGGTGCCTGGCCGTGGAGGTGGTCTGCCACCTCGGCGCAGAGGGCACCGCCGCCAGCCTCGGGCACGCCGCGCGCACCCTGGCCCTGGCCCGGGAGGCCGGGGTGCCCGCCGTCCTCACCAACGCCGTGCGCCACGCCGCCCCCGAGGGCGCCGCCACCGCCGACGTGCTCGACGCCGCCCGCCGCCTCGTGCCGCTGTCCAGCCGCCACCTCGACCGGGCCACCGGGCACGGCTGGCTCAAGCCGGCCCAGGCCATGCGCGACCTCGCCGAGCGGGTCGCCACCGCCGCCGGCGCACCCCGCGCCCGCGAGGCCGGCGGCGCCGCGCAGCTGCTGGCCGACACCGAGCGCCTCGCCGCCCGCTGCCACCTCGACCCCCGCGCCGACCTGGGCATCGGTGAGGTCCACCTGCCCGAGCCGCACCTGGTGGCCGGACCCGCCGTGCGCACCGTCGAGGACGCCGCCGCCGTGCTGCGCGTCCGCTGCGAGGCCGCCGTCCACACCCGCTACCCGGGCGCCTCCCTGGCGCAGCTGCAGCGCGTGCGCCAGCGCATGGACGAGGAGCTGGGCGTCATCGGCGCCCTCGGCTTCCCCACGTACTTCCTCACCGTGGCCGAGGTCTGCGACCTCACGCGCCGGCTCGGGGTGCGCGTGGCCGCCCGCGGGTCCGGCGCCGGCAGCCTCGTCAACCACCTGCTCGGCATCTCCGGGGTCGACCCCATCGCCCACGGCCTGCTCATGGAGCGCTTCCTCACCACCGCCCGCGCGGAGCTGCCCGACATCGACGTCGACGTCGAGTCCGCCCGCCGCACCGAGGTCTACGACGCGGTGCTGGCCCGCTTCGGGGCCGACCGGGTGGCCGCCGTCGCCATGACCGACACCTACCGGGTCCGGCACGCCGTCCGCGACGTCGGCGCGGCCCTCGGCATGCCCCCGGGGGAGGTCGACGCCATCGCCAAGGCCTTCCCGCACCTGCGCGCCCGCGACGTGCGCCACGCCCTGCGCGACCTGCCGGAGCTGCGCGCCTCCGGCCTGGCCGACCCCCGCCTCGACCTGCTCTACGACCTCGTGGAGAGCCTCGACGGGCTGCCCCGCCACACCGCGCTGCACCCGTGCGGGGTGCTCCTCTCGGACGCCTCGCTGCTGGACCGGACGCCGGTGCAGCCGTCCGCCACGAGCTTCCCCATGAGCTCCTTCGACAAGGACGACGTCGAGGTGATGGGCCTGCTCAAGCTCGACGTGCTCGGCATCCGCATGCAGTCGGCGTTCGCGCACGCCACGGCCGAGGTGGAGCGCACCACGGGCGAGCGCATCGACCTCGACGCCCTGCCCCTGGACGACGAGGACGCCTTCCGCCTCGTCCGCTCCACCCGCACCCTGGGCTGCTTCCAGATCGAGTCGCCCGGGCAGCGCGAGCTGGTGGGCAAGTTCGCCCCGCAGGACTTCGCCGACCTCGTCATCGACATCTCCCTGTTCCGCCCCGGACCGGTGAAGTCCGACATGGTCACCCCCTTCCTCATGGCCCGGCAGGGCTGGCGGGCGCCCGACCACCTGCACCCCCGCCTGCGGACGGCGCTGGAGCAGACCTGCGGGGTGGTGGTCTTCCACGAGCAGGTGCTCGAGATCGTCGCCGAGACCGCCGGGGTGAGCCTCACCCAGGCCGACGAGGTCCGCCGGGCGCTGGGCACCCGCGACGGGCAGGCCGAGGTGGAGACCTGGTGGCGTCCCCGCGCGCTCGCGGCGGGGTTCGCCCCGGCCGACGTGCAGCGGATCTGGGAGGTGCTGGCCGCCTTCGCCTCCTTCGGGTTCTGCAAGGCCCACGCGGCGGCGTTCGCGCTGCCCACGTACCAGTCGGCGTGGTTCAAGGCCCACTGGCCGGCGCACTTCCTCGCCGGGGTGCTCACCCACGACCCGGGCATGTACCCCAAGCGCCTCATCCTCGACGACGCCCGCACGATGGGCGTCGCGGTGCTCCCGCTCGACGTCAACGCCTCCACCGGCGAGTACCGCGTGGAGCCGGTGGCGCCCTGGGACCAGCCGCCGCCCGCGGTGCTGCAGCAGTTCCCGGCCGGCCCAGGTCGGGACGACGACGAGAGGCCGCGGCAGGCGCCCGTGCAACCGCCGCGCTGGGGCGAGCGGGAGGCGTCGGAGCGGTACGGCCCGTTCGCCAGCCGCTACCGCCTGGACGCCGCCGTGCCGGACGGGCGCGACTGGGGCATCCGGCTGTCGCTGGCCGAGGTCAAGGGCATCAGCGACGCCGAGGTCGCGCGCATCGTCGCTGGTCAGCCGTACCACTCCCTCGCCGACCTGTGGAACCGCGCGCGCCCGTCGCGCCCGGTGCTGGAGCGGCTCGTGCTCACCGGTGCGCTCGACTCCGTCTACGGGCTGGGGCTCACCGCCCCCGTGCGCCGCCGCGGCGTGGTGACGCGGCGCGACCTGCTGCTGCAGGTCGCCGACCTCGACCGGCACACCCGTGCGCTCGATCGCGGCGCTGCCCGCGCCCGCCCCTCGTCGTCGTCCCGATCTCCCCGCCCCTCTCCCCGCGACGACCAAGGTCCCCCGCAAGCGGGAGGTGCCCCCAGTCCTGCACGTGGTGAGGACGTGCAGCTCGCGCTCGACCTCGGTGACGCCCCCGGCGACGTCGAGCCGTCGGGCCTGCCGGAGATGACCCCGGCCGAGCAGGTGCGCACCGAGCTGGAGGTGCTCGGCCTGGACGCCAGCCACCACGTGGTCTCCGCCTACGGGCCGATGCTGGACGCGCTCGGCGTGGTCCGCTCCAGTGCGCTGCGCGAGCAGCAGTCGAGGTCGGAGCTGCTGGTGGCGGGCGTGAAGGTGGCCACGCAGACCCCGCCCATCCGCTCTGGGCGGCGCGTGGTGTTCCTCACCCTGGACGACTCCACCGGCCCGGTGGACGCCACCTTCTTCGAGGACGCGCAGGGGCCCTACGCCTCCACGGTCTTCGGGTCGTGGCTGCTCGTGGTGCGCGGCGAGCTGCGGCGCACCGGTCCTCGCGGGGTGTCGCTGCGCGCCACGGGCGCGTGGGCCATGCCGGCGCTGTGGCGGGTGTGGTCCGAGCACGGCGTGGACGGGGTGCGCCGCGTCATGGCCGGGCAACCCGCCGCTGGCTACGGCTCGGCCGCGGTGGCCGGGGCGGCGGCGTCCCGGTCGAGCCGGCCGGTCGTGGCGCCCTCGCGGGTCATCGGGCAGGGCCGCGACGACGGCGCGGTGCCCGGCCTCGACGCCGGCCGCTCCGGGCCCGGCCAGCGCGACGAGCGCTACGCGGGAGCCGGTGCGCGGGAGGCCGCGGCCCAGGAGGAGGCCGCGCTGCTGGCGGCGCAGGAGGCCGCGGCGGCGAGCGGGCTGCCCGTGGGGGACCGGCCCGGTGCCGGTCGCACCGCCGACGACGCCGCGCGCCGCGCCGGCGGCATGGTCCCCCGCAAGCGGGAGGTGCCCCCAGGGGCCTCGCCGCGGCGGGTGTTCGTGCACGCCAGCGGCTTCCTGCTCTCGCCCTACGCCGACGTCGCCCCGCCCGGCAGCGACACCCGCAACACGCGGGTCTCCGCGGCCGGTGCGGCCCGTGGCGACGGCGCCGGGGCCCCCGAGCGCTCGGCCGACGACGCCCTCGAGGACCTGCTCGAGACCGAGCGCGGCGCACCGCGCAAGCTGTGGCACTCCAGCTCCGGGAGCGCCGGGTGGTGACCGCCGTCCGTCCCGACGCTGCCGGGCACCCTCGTCGTCGCCCTCCTTCCCCCGCACTTGCCGCGGAAAGTGCGCCAAGGACCCCTCTCCTTCTCGCACTTGCCGCGGAAAGTGCGAGAAGGGGAGCGGGCGGGGGTGGGGGAGCGTGAGCCGCCGCCAGCTCGACAGGGCCGGGCTCGACCCGGCGGTGGCCGCCTCCGTAGCCGGCCTGCGCGAGCACACCCCCGGTGACGCGAGCGACGGCTGCACCGTGCTCCACGTCGACATGGACGCCTTCTACGCCTCCGTCTCCCTGCTCGAGCGCCCGGACCTGCGCGGGAAGCCCGTCATCGTCGGTGGCGGCTCCAGCCGCGGCGTCGTGCTGTCGGCCACCTACGAGGCGCGCCGCTCCGGCGTCCACTCGGCGATGTCCATGAGCCGCGCCCGGCGGATGTGCCCCGACGCCGTGGTGCTCCCGCCCGACCCCGACCGGTACGCCGCCGTCTCGGCCGCCGTCGTCGCCCTGTTCACCTCGGTGACCCCGGTGGTGGAGCAGCTGGGCATGGACGAGGCCTTCCTCGACGTCTCCGGCGCGGTGCGCCGCTCCGGTACCCCGTTGGAGATCGCCACCGAGCTGCGCGACAGGGTCGCCGACGAGCAGGGCATCACCTGCTCGGTGGGCCTGGCGACGACCAAGGCCGTCGCCAAGCTCGCCTCCGGGCGGGCCAAGCCCGACGGCGCGCTCGTGGTCCCGGCCGACCAGGTGGTCCCGTTCCTCCACCCGCTGCCCACCAGCGCCCTGTGGGGCGTGGGGGAGAAGACCGAGCAGGCCCTCGCACGCCTGGGCCTGCACACCGTGGGGCAGGTGGCGCACACGCGCCTCGCCACGCTGCGCCGCGCCCTCGGCGACGCCCTCGGCACCTCCCTGCACGAGCTCGCCTGGGGCCGCGACCCCCGCCCGGTGGTGCCCAGCGCCGCCGTCGCCGAGCGCAGCACGGGCGCGCAGGAGACCTTCGCCGTGGACGTCGACGACCCCGAGGTGGTGCTCCGCGAGGTGCTCCGCATGTCCGAGCGGGTGGCGCGGCACCTGCGCCGCGACGGGCACGTGGGCCGCACGGTGGTGCTCGTGGTGCGCTTCGCCGACTTCACCACCGTCACGCGCTCGCGGACGCTGCGCGAGGCGACCGACTCCGGGCGCGACGTCTACGCCGCCGCGGCGGCCCTGTGGACGGCGATGGGGCTGCAGCGGGCCCGCATCCGGCTGGTGGGGGTGCGGGTGGAGGGTCTGGTGGACGCCGACCGGGTGCCGCGGCAGCTGCGCCTGGACGAGCCGGAGCGGGGCTGGCGCGAGGCCGACCGCGCCGTGGACGCCGCGGTGAGGCGCTTCGGCAGCGGTGTGGTGGCGCCGGCCTCCCTGCTCGTGCCCCGCCCCGGCGCGCAGGGCCGCCACCCGGGAGGCGCAGCTCCGTGACGACCCGCCCACAGTGGTGCCTGTGGTGACAGTGGTGCTGGTGGGACGGTGAATGCGGTGTTGCGCACAGGTTGCGCCCACGGTGGTGGATCGGCTTTCCCCACCCCTGGACGGCGCCTATCCTGGGCACTCCGCCAGTGTTGACCGCAGGAGGTCGCAGTGCCGCTGTCTGAGCACGAGCAGCGTCTGCTGGAGCAGATGGAGCAGCAGCTGCTCTCCGACGACCCCCGGTTCGCCTCGACCATGCGCGGTCCCCGCCGCCAGGGTGGGGGCAAGCGCAGCGTGGTCGTCGGCGTGGGTGTCGCCGTCGCAGGTCTTGCGGCGCTCGTGGCCACCTTGTTCCTCATCCCGCTCTCCCAGCGCGGCTGGGTGTACGGCCTCGGCGGTCTGGCCTTCCTCATCATGCTCGGGGGCATCCTCTACGCCGTCTCCGGAGCCGGTGGCCGCGCGGAGAGCGGTCCGGTCGGCGTGGTCGGCGCTGATGGCCGACCCGCACCGCGCCCGCAGGCCGGGCACCAGCGCTCCCCGAAGGCCCGCCGCCAGGGCACCTTCATGCAGCGCCTCGAGCAGCGGTGGGACCGCCGCCGCGACGACCGCTGGGGCTGAGCCCCACCCGCCCTGCCCCTACGGCAGGGCTCATGACGACGACGAGAGGCCCGTCCCCGCGAAGGGGACGGGCCTCTCGTCGTCACCCGGGCCTGGACCGGCACTCGAGCGGGAGAGTGCCGTGGGGGTGGGCCTGGACCGGCACTCGAGCGGGAGAGTGCCGTGGGGGGTGGGCCTGGACCGGCACTCGAGCGGGCGAGTGCGGATCGGCCGACCACCGCGCCGATGGGTCAGCGGCGGCCCAGCAGCGACCGACCCCAGCGGCGCAGGTGCGCGACCCCTGACGGCGGCAGCAGCCGCCACCGCCAGGTGGCCGAGCTGGGGCGCTGGGCCACCACCGCTCCCACCACCTCGCGGACGTCCTCGGCCAGGGCCGTACCGCCGCGCCGCGCCGCCCCAGCACCGCCACCGCCGCCGGCTCCGTAGCGGGCGCCCTCGACCGCGCCCACCAGGCGCGCCACGGCCGGGGCCTGAGAGCTCGGGCCGTCCTCGTGACGCAGGCCCTCCTCGAGCCGGGCGCCCACCTGCCGTGGTGTCTGGGAGGGCGGCAGCACCACGCCCAGGTCGCCGATCTGCTCGACGAGGTCGGCCCAGGCCGCTTCGGCGCGCGCCGCGTCGGTCTCGGCGCGGCTCCAGCGCCGCCGTCGCACGAGAGACCGGGTGGCCAGAGGCGCCGCGAGCGCGCCGAGCACCACGGCCAGCAGCACGAGCAGTCCCGACCACGGCACCTGCGCCTGCTCCTGCGCGCCGGCAGCGGTCGCGGTCGACGTGCTCGGCGCCGCGGAGGCGGTGGTGGAGGAGCTGGAGGGTGCTGCCGTCGAGCTGGCCCCGTCGGTAGGGGCCGTCGGCGTCAGGGGAGCGACCGGTGCCTGCGTCCACGACGGGGCGGTACCGGTGCGGGCGCTCGGGGTGGGCTCGAAGCGCACCCAGCCGGCCCCTTCGAAGTACAGCTCGGGCCAGGCGTGCGCGTCCTGCAGCGTGACCTGCCAGGAGCCGTCGCCGAGGGAGGAGCCGGGCAGGAAGCCCACGGCGACGCGCGCGGGGATGCCCAGCGTGCGCGCCATCACGGCCATGGCGGAGGCGTAGTGCACGCAGTAGCCGGTCTTGTCGGTGAGGAAGTCGACGAGGGCGTTGGCGGTGCGAGGCTCCGGTGCGTCGAGGGAGTAGGTGAAGCCGCCGGTGCTGCGGAACCACTCCTGCAGCGCGCTGGCCTGGAGGAACTTGTTGGTCTCACCGGCCACCACGTCGCGGGCTGTCTGCGCCAGCTGCGGCGGCAGGTCCTCGGGGAGCCTGGTGTAGCGATCGGTGACGGCGGCGGGCGGGTCTGCCGCGTCGCGCAGCTGCTCTGGCGTGGGGGCCACCGACGCCTGCACCACCCGGTAGCGCTGGTCCTGCTGCGTGACGGTGCGGCCCTGCGCGCGGATGTTGAGGGTGCTCGTGTCCACCACCCAGTCGCCGTCGACCTGCACCCGGGTGGCCGGGTACGGCGTCGGCAGCCACTGCTGGCGCAGGGCCTGCACCGTGAAGTCGTAGGTGACGTCGGTGCGGGGGGTGCTGTCGGCCAGCCCCGGCGGGGCGGGCATCCCGTCGCGCAGCGCGCGGGTCTGCGCGGGGTCGATCTGGGTGGGGCTCCACACCTCACCGGTGAAGTCGTCGACGGTGACGATGCGCAGCGGCGTGGGGGACGTGGCGGACGTGCGGTAGCGCAGCACCTCGGCGGTGCCCTGGCTCTGCAGGTCCGAGCGCAGGTCCAGCAGGGGGTTCACGGAGTTGGCCGCGGCACCGCCGATGCCCTGCCCGTTGCCGCCCACGAGCACCACCGAGGTGGTGCCGGGCACCAGCGGCGGCACCACCACGGCCGCGACGAGGGCCACCGCCACCACGGCGACGGCACCCGCGGCCCCGGTCAGGTTCCTCCCCGACACGCCGCCACCCCCGCCGCGGGCGGCCGCTCCTGCAGCGGCGGGGCGGCGCTGCTGCACGCGGCGCCCCCACGCGGCGGCGCGGGAGCCGGCGTCGGCGGACACGAGCAGCAGCCACCCGGCCACCGCGAGGGCGAACCACCCCCAGGACACCCCTCCGGGGGCGAACACCACGGCCACCGCGTGCACCGCGAGCAGCACCGGCCCGGTGAGGGCGGGGGAGCGCAGCACCACCGCCACCACGTCGACGACGACGGCGACGGCGCCCGCGCCCGCGGTGACCAGCAGCCGCAGGCCCGGCTCGGCGGTGACGGGCGCGGCCTGGGAGTGCACCGTCTCGCGGCCCTCCAGCACCAGCGCCCACAGCGCCCGCAGGGCCTCGGGCCCCGGCAGGAGCCCGAGCACGGCCTGCCCGGGCACGAAGAGCACGCAGAGCACCACGAGCAGCGCCGCGGGCTGGGCCACCGCCCCGACCCACGAGGGCAGGCGCAGCGCGGAGGCCGCGGCCCCGGTGGCGGCGACCACCGCGACGGCGAGCGCCGCCTGCACGTACCAGGCGGCGCCCTGCACCACGAGGTGAAGGCCGGCGGTGGTGGCCAGCACGGCCACGGCCGCGGTCAGGCGCAGGCGACCCGTCGAGCTCATGGCGCTCCTCCTCCGGCGGCTCCCGCCGCGGCGACCCCCGCGGCGACGGGTTCCCGGGCGCGCTGCCACGCGTCGGCCAGCGGCTCGCCCTCGGACAGGTCCAGCACGGCCCAGCCCGCTCGCAGCAGCGCCTCGACGGCGCCCGGCGCGGGGGCCTGGCCCAGCACGGCCAGCGCGGCGGCGCGGCGGCGCACCCCGGCGACCCCCGCCCCCTGGGCCCCGGCCAGCAGCTCGGCGTCGGCGCGGGAGAGCCGCCCGGCCACCACGGCGAGCACGCCCTCGCGGGCGTCGGACTCCCCGCGCCGGCCGAGCGCGGCCGCCAGGGCGGCGGCCAGCGAGGCCTCGTCGCCGAGGTCGACCAGCGCCAGCTGCTCCAGCAGCCCCTCGCGCCCGGCGGCCCGTGAACCGGCCGCCCCCGCCGCGGTGGCCGGGGGGCCCAGCTCGAGGTGCACCGCGGCGCCCGCGTCGTGCAGGGAGGTGGCGAGGGACGCCGCGGCGGAGACCGCGCGCTCGAAGGCGTCGGCGTCGGCGAAGGCCCCGGGGCGCCGGTCGAGCACCACCGCACCGCGGCGCTGCCGGGGCTGCTCGTCCTGGCGGACCATGAGCTCGCCCCGCCGGGCGGTGGAGCGCCAGTGCACGCGGCGCACGTCGTCGCCGGGCCGGTACTCGCGGGTGCTCATGCCGCGCTCGCCGGAGGCGGCGCCGACCCCTCCGCCGGCGTCGTCACCGCCGCGGCCGCTGAGCAGGGACGCGGCGCCGGGCACCTCGACGGTGGCGGGCAGCGCGAGCACGTCGTCCCGCCCGCCGGAGCGCGCGGGAAGCTCGCACAGGCCCAGCGGGTCGGTGACGCGCACCCGCAGCGGGCCGAGGCGGTGGTGGCCGCGGCGCGGCGGGACCGCCGAGTAGGCCACGGCCGCCCGGCCTCCGGGAGGCAGCGGGTCCACGGTGAAGCGGGGGGCGCGCGGCCAGCCGGCGGGAAGGTGGTCCTGCGCGAGCAGCACCGGGGTGGCCACCCGGCCGGGGTTGCGCAGGTCGAGCCTGACCCGGCAGGGCTGGCCGACCACGGCTCGCGAGGGCGTGGTGGAGCGGCGCACGCCCAGGCCGGTGCTGGCCAGCGCGGCGAGGCCGAGGGAGACCAGCGGCAGCAGCAGCACCAGCAGGGCGACGCGCAGCAGCGCCTGCTGGCCCTGCCACACCCCGGCGGCCCCCAGGGCGACCCCGACCACCAGGAGCGCGCGGCCGCGACGGGTCAGGCCGAGGGAGCGGACCCACCGCGCGGCGCGACCGGTCCGGCCGGCCCGGACCGGCCCGTCGACCGCTGGCCCCGCCACGGCGGGTTCAGGCCCTGGCCGCGCTGGGGACGGGGACCCGCTGGAGCAGGTCCACGAGGACGTCCTCGGCGGTGCGCCGCACGGCCGAGGCCTCCGGGGAGAGCACGAGGCGGTGGGCCAGCACGGGCACGGCGAGCGACTGCACGTCGTCGGGGAGCACGTGGTCGCGCCCGTCGAGCACGGCCACCGCCCGGGAGGCCCGCAGGAGGTGCAGGCTCGCTCGGGGGGAGGCGCCGAGGGAGACCGCCGGGTGGGTGCGCGTGGCGGTGACGAGGTCGAGCAGGTACTGCTGCACCGCGGGGGCGGCGTGGACGGAGGCGGTCACGGCGATGGCGCGGCGCAGCTCGCCGGGGTCGCTGACGGGCTCGAGGTCGGTGAGGGGGTCGCGCGCGCCGTGCGACCCGAGCATCGCCAGCTCGCTGGCCATGCTCGGGTACCCCATGGACACGCGCGCCATGAACCTGTCGCGCTGGGCCTCGGGGAGCGGGTAGGTCCCCTCCATCTCGGCGGGGTTCTGCGTGGCCACCACCATGAACGGCCGGGCGAGGGTGTGGGTGGTGCCGTCCACCGTGACCTGCCGCTCGCCCATGCACTCGAGCAGCGCCGACTGCGTCTTGGGGGAGGCGCGGTTGATCTCGTCGCCGACGACGACGTGCGCGAACACGGGTCCGGGCTGGAACTCGAAGCGGCGGCTCTCGGCGTCGTAGACGCTGACGCCGGTCAGGTCGCTGGGGAGCAGGTCCGGGGTGAACTGGACCCGCCGGACCGTCACGCCGGTGGCGCGGGCCAGGGCCTTGGCCAGCATCGTCTTGCCGACGCCGGGCACGTCCTCCACCAGGAGGTGGCCCTCGGCGAGCAGCACGACGAGGGCGGTGCGGACGACGTCGTCCTTGCCCTCGACGACCGTCTCGACCGCTCCACGGATGCGGCCCAGGACGTCTCGGACGTCCGCGATGCCCTCTTCGGCACCGCGAGCGCCCCACGGGAGGGGGATCGACACGGTCGAACGGTACGTCACAGCCCTGACCACCGCAGTCCGTCGCTGATCACGGCCAGCGCGGCCGTCCCGACGACACCGCTGGGCGGTCGGCGGAGGTGCGCCTGAGGCGCTCCGGAGGCGCCGCGCGGTGGACGCGGAGTGGAGCGAGCGGCCGCGTCGGTGGAGCGGAGTGGAGTAACGTGGAGCCATGCGGAGCGGGGGACGGCCACGCTCCCGAGCGGGGGAGGTGCCGGCCCGTGTTCGTCGGCACGCACACCCCCCGGCTGGACGACAAGGGGCGCCTGCTCGTGCCCTCGCGCTACCGCGAGGCGCTCACCGGGGGCTTCTACCTGACCCGTGGTCAGGGGCCGTGCCTGCACGCCTATCCCCGGGCCGACTTCGAGCGGCGCTACGCGGAGCTGAGGGCGGCCACCGCCACCAACCCCGCTGTGCGGGAGTACCTGCGGGTGATGCTGGCCGGCGCCTCCGAGGAGGAGCTGGACAAGCAGGGCCGCTTCACGGTGCCGCCCGTGCTGCGAGCCTTCGCGGGCCTGGACCGCGAGGTGGCCGTGGTGGGCGCCGGCGAGCGGCTGGAGGTCTGGGACGAGGCCTCCTGGCGCGAGCGGTTCGCGCAGGCGGAGGCCGGCTACGACCTCGTCACCCTCGACGACCTGCCGGGGCTGCTGTGAGCGCCCCGTGAGCCGCCGCTGAGCCGCGGGCGGACCTCCGCACGGCCAGGCCTCCAGCCGCTCCTCGCGTCCTGACGCACCTTCCCCGGTGTCAGGCCGCGCGGGCCACTTCCCCGGCCCGTCGGGAGCGGATGGGGACCTGGCCGTGCGGCGTGCCGGGCGGGATGTCCGCGTGACGGCCTCCTGGCGTGCACGATGGGTGGGGCGCTGCCTGACTCGTCACTTGAGTCACAATCGTCCCATCAGTAGCGTCATGCACCAGCTGGTACCGGTCGCCGACGGGAGGAGCGCACGTGGACGACGTCCTGCCCGCTCCCGACCCCGCTGAGCGCCCTCCCGGCGACCGCCACGTGCCCGTCCTGCTCGACCGCTGCGTCGAGCTGCTCGCCCCAGCCCTGCAGCCGCGCGCGGACGGCGCGGCCCCCGTCGTCGTCGACACCACCCTGGGGATGGGCGGCCACAGCGAGGCGCTGCTCGAGCGCCTGCCGGCCGCGCGCCTCGTGGCGATCGACAGGGACCCGCAGGCCCTCGCCATCGCCGGTGCCCGCCTCGAGCGGTTCGGCGAGCGGGCCACCCTGGTGCGCGCCGTCTACGACGAGCTGCCCGACGTACTCGCCGACCTGCGCGTCCGCGAGGTGCACGGGGTGCTCATGGACCTCGGCGTCAGCTCCCTGCAGCTCGACGAGGTCGACCGGGGCTTCTCCTACGCCCGCGACGCCCCGCTCGACATGCGCATGGACCCCACCTCGGGCCTGACCGCCGCCGACGTCCTCAACACCTACGACGCCCGCGACCTGTCCCGCGTGCTGCACGTCTACGGCGAGGAGAAGTTCGCCCGCCGGATCGCCGACAACGTGGTCCGCGACCGCGCCCGCGAGCCCTTCAGCGGCACGCTGCGCCTGGTCGACCTCGTCCGCGACTCGATCCCCGCGGCGGCGCGCCGCACCGGCGGCAACCCCGCCAAGCGCACCTTCCAGGCGCTGCGCATCGAGGTCAACGGAGAGCTCGACGCGCTGCGCGCCGCCGTGCCCGCCGCCCTCGACGCCCTCGCCGTGGGCGGGCGCCTGGTGGTGATGAGCTACCAGTCCCTCGAGGACCGCATCGTCAAGCAGACGCTCGCCGCGGCCACCACCAGCACCGCGCCCCCCGGCCTGCCCTTCGAGCCCCCGGAGCACGCCCCCCGCTTCCAGCTGCTCACCCGCGGCGCCGAGCGCGCCGGCGAGGACGAGCTGGCCTCCAACCCCCGCTCCGCGCCGGTGCGCCTGCGCGCCGCCGAGCGCGTGCGCCCCGGCCGCGTGCCGGCTCCCGGGGGCCGCGCATGAGCCCCTCCACCAGCTCGACGACGACGGGCGCGTCCGGGGCTGCGACGACGGCCGGCCCGGAGCGCGTGCGTCCGCCCCACGCCGCCCGCCCCGCGCGGGGCGTGCGCCGCCCGGTCGCTCGCGGCACCGCCCGCGCGGCGGCCAGGTCGACCACCCGGGCGACCACCCGGGCCGCGGCGCCCGTGGCGCCCGGCCGGGGCCGCGGGCGGGCGCGCACCGTGCTGCTGTGCGGGGCGGTGCTCGTCGCCTCGCTGCTCCTGGCCCTGTGGACCAACATCGCGCTCTCGCGCGGCAGCTACACCGAGCACGACCTGCAGACGGAGCAGACGCTGCTGGCCGAGCAGGAGCAGGCGCTCACCGAGCACCTCCAGCAGGTCAGCTCCCCCGGTGCCGTGGACGAGCGCGCCCAACAGCTGGGCATGGTGCGGGCGCCGCAGCGCGCCTGGCTGGTGCTGCAGGCCCCGCAGCCGCAGGCCGTGGTGGGCAGCCCCAGCGCCGCGCCGACGCCCACGCCCTCCGGCTCGGGGGCCTCGCCGTCCGAGCGGCCGACCTCGACGGCCACCCCGAGCTCGTCCGCGGCTGCCGCGGAGCAGGGCGCCGTCGACACCGACCCCGACGCCGACGCAGCAGCCGGTGGCGACGCCACGGCCGACGCGGCACCGGCATCGGCCTCGTCCTCGTCCTCCCCGCGCTCGTCGGGGTCCGCGTCCCCCCGTCCGTCGTCGTCGCGCGGTACTGGCACCGGCAGCGCCTCGCCGACGCAGGGGAGCACCCCGTGAGCCCCGCCCCGGGGGCGCCGCAGCGCCCGACCTCCCGCACCGAGGGGCGGCAGACCCCCCGCGCCGGCACCGGCACCGGCACGCTGCCGCGCACCGGGGCCCGGCCCGCACCCCGCGCGGCGGCGCGGTCGGGAGCCTCCTCGGCGACCGGCACCGCCTCCCGCGCCGCCACGAGAGCCGGGACGGGCACCGCCGGCCGCCCGTCGGGCGCGACGAGCCGCACGACGAGCCGCACGGCCCGGCCGGCGTCGCCCCAGCGGCCGCCGCGCCCTCCGCGCCCGAAGGCCCGCCGCGGCGTCCGCGCCGGCACGCCGCAGCGACGCACCGCCGTCGTCGTCGCCCTGCTGCTGCTCGTCACGGCCGTCTTCACCGGGCGGCTGCTGCAGGTGCAGGCGCTCGACACCGGCCAGCTGGCCGAGCTCGCCCTGCAGGAGCGGCTGGTCAAGGTCACCGTGCCCGCGGTGAGGGGCACCATCACCGACCGCAACGGCGACGTGCTGGCCGAGAGCGTCGAGCGGTTCAACGTCACCGCCGACCCGAGCCTGTTCACGGGGCCGACCAAGGAGGTCAAGACCCTCTGGACCCCCCAGCAGGCCGCGCCGGCGCTGGCGCCGCTGCTGGGCGTCTCCGAGCAGCAGCTCGTGACGCTCCTGACCCCCCGCACGACCGCCGCCGGCAAGCAGGTCCAGTGGACCTACCTCGCCAAGGGCCTCACCCCCGAGCAGTGGCGCGCGGTGCAGCAGCTCAAGATCCCCGGGATCTTCTCCGAGCCCGACGAGGAGCGCGCCTACCCGGCGGGCACCACCGCTGGAAACCTCGTCGGCTACGTCGGCAAGGACGGCACCGCCCTGGCCGGGCTGGAGCTCGCCGAGGACGGCGAGCTGACCGGCACCGACGGGGAGCTGCTCTACGAGCGCGGCGCCCGCGGCCAGCGGATCCCCCTGGGCGAGTCGAGCAACACCCCCGCCGTCAACGGCGAGGACGTGCGCCTCACCCTCGACGACGACATCCAGTTCTACGCGCAGAACGCCGCCAGGGCGCAGGCCGAGGCCACCGAGGCCGACTGGGTGTCCGTGGTGGTGATGACCAAGGACGGGCAGGTGCTCGCGCTGGCCGAGTCCGGCTCGATCGACCCCGCCTCGCCCGGCGCGACGCCCGAGGCGGAGCGCCACAACCGCTCGCTGGAGGACACCTTCGAGCCCGGCTCCACGGGCAAGCTCATCACCGCCGCCGCGGCCATCCAGCAGGGCCTGGTCACCCCGGAGACCCAGCTGACCGTGCCCGACACCCTCCAGCTGCCCGGTCGGGCCGGGTCCGTGCGCGACTCCCACCCCCACGAGCCGCAGAAGCTGACCTTCGCGGGGGTGCTCGCCGAGTCCTCGAACGTCGGCACCATCGAGGTGGGCCAGAAGCTCTCGGTGCAGCAGCGCTACGACTACCTGAAGGCCTTCGGCATCGGCGACAAGCAGCTCGGCCTGCCCGGCGAGACCCGCGGCATCCTCGCGCCGCCGGAGAAGTGGGACGGGCGCACGCAGTACAACGTCCTGTTCGGGCAGGGCTACGGGGTCAACGCCCTCCAGGCCGCGCAGGTCTACGCGACCATCGCCAACGGCGGGGTGCGCATCCCGCCGCACATCGTGGCCGGCACCACCAGCCCCGACGGCACGTACACCCCCACCGCGCCCACCTCGGGGACGCGCGTGGTGAGCGAGCAGACGGCGCAGCAGGTCACCAACATGCTCGAGGGCGTGGTCACCTCCGACGGCACCGGCCTCAACGCCGCCGTCCCGGGCTTCCGCGTGGCCGGCAAGACCGGCACCGCCCAGGACCTGCCCGCCACCAAGGCCACCGGTGAGCCGCAGTACACGGCGTCCTTCATCGGCATGGCGCCCGCCGACGACCCCCAGCTGGTGGTCGCGGTGATCGTCCAGCACCCCCAGACCAGCCACTACGGCGGCACCGTGGCGGCGCCGGTGTTCTCCGACGTCATGGGCTACGCCCTCGGCAGGGAGGGGATCGTGCCCAGCGGCGCGCCCGCCCAGCTGCCGCCGCTGACCTGGCAGTGAGCGCACCGGCGACGGGCGGGGGCGGCGCCCGGTGATCCACAGCACCTCCTCGCCCGCGCTCGCCGTGAACCCCCCGGCGGCGCCGGGCGCGCCCGGTAGCGTGCACGCCGTGCCCGCTCGCGACTCCCGGCCCCTGCGCGCGCCCGGGCGACCGCTGGCGGACGTCGCGGCGCTGGTGGGCGCTCCCGTCCCCGAGGGGGCGGAGGAGCTGGTCGTCACCGGTGTGGTGCTCGACTCGCGCCGCGCGCGCCCGGGAGACCTCTACGCCGCGCTGCCCGGCGCCCGCACCCACGGCGCCCGCTTCGCAGAGCAGGCCGCCGCGCTGGGCGCCGCAGCCCTCCTGACCGACCCCGAGGGCGCACGGCTGGCCGCCGAGGGCGGTGCCGCGGGCCTGCCCGCCGTCGTCGTCGACGACCCCCGCTCCGTCCTGGGCGCCGCCAGCGCGCTGGTGTGGGGCGAGCCCGCGCAGCACCTGCAGGTGCTCGGCGTCACCGGCACCAACGGCAAGACAACCGTCACCACGCTGCTGGAGTCCGCGCTGGAGCAGCTCGGCACGCCCACCGCGCTCGTGGGCACCGTGTGCACGCGCATCGCCGGCGAGGAGCTGCCCAGCGCGCGCACCACCCCCGAGGCGCCGGACCTGCACGCGCTGCTCGCGCTGGCGGTGGAGCGCGGTGCGCGGGCGGCAGCGCTGGAGGTCTCCAGCCACGCCGTGGTGCTGCACCGGGTGGACGGGCTAGTGCTCGACGTCGCCGTGTTCACCAACCTCTCCCAGGACCACCTCGACTTCCACCCCACGATGCAGGACTACTTCGAGGCCAAGGCCGCGCTGTTCACGCCCGAGCGCACCCGCGCCGCCGTGGTGTGCACCGACGACGCCTGGGGCCGCCGCCTGGCCGAGCGCAGCCGCGCCGCCGGCGTGCCCACCACCACCGTGACGACGACGGCGGGCGGACCGGCTGACGGCTCGGAGGTCGCTGCCGACTGGTCCGTGGACCCCGCCGCCGTGCGCGAGCGCTCCGACGGCAGGCCCGGCTCCGCCTTCGAGCTCACCGGGCCGGGCGGCCTGCGCGTCCGGGCCGCCAGCCCGCTGCCGGGCACCTTCAACGTGGCCAACACCGCCGTCGCCGTGGCCGTGCTGGCCGCCTCGGGCCACGACCCGGCCGCCGCGGCCGCCGCCCTGGCGGCGGCGCGCGGCGTGCCGGGCCGCATGGAGGTGGTGGCGCCGGCGACCGGGCCCTCCCGTGCCGGCGCCGGCGAGGGCTCCGGTGGGGCCTCGGGCCTCCCCGTGGGGGTGGTCGACTACGCCCACACCCCCGACGCCGTGGCCGCCGCGCTCGCCGCCCTGCGCCCCTCGACCTCAGGCCGCCTCGTGGTGGTGCTCGGCGCCGGCGGTGACCGCGACCCCGGCAAGCGCCCCGCGATGGGCGCCGCCGCCGCGGCGGGCGCCGACGCCGTGGTGGTCACCGACGACAACCCCCGCTCGGAGGACCCGGCCGCCATCCGCGCCGCGGTCCTCGCAGGGGCAGCCGGAGCAGCGGCCACAGCAGCAGACGTCGACGCGGCCGAGGTGCTGGAGGTCGCAGACCGCCACGAGGCGATCGCCCGCGGGGTCGCCCTCGCGCTGGCCGGCGGTCCCGGCGGCACCGTGCTCGTGGCCGGCAAGGGCCACGAGCGCGGCCAGGAGGTCGCGGGTGCGGTGCACCCCTTCGACGACCGCCACGAGCTCGCGGCCGCGCTGGCGGCCGCCCAGGAGGTGCGCGCATGATCCCGATCGCGCTGGGAGACGTCGCGGCCGCCACCGGCGGCCGCCTGACCGGAGGGGCCGACCCGGCCGCCGTCGTCAGCGGCGTCGTGGTCGACTCCCGCGCCGCCACGGGCGGTGACCTGTTCGCCGCCGTGCCCGGTGAGCGCGTCGACGGCCACGACTACGCCGCGACCGCCCTCGGCGCCGGCGCGGTGGCCGTCCTCGCCGAGCGCGACCTCGGCGAGGACGTGCCCGCCGTCGTCGTCCCCGGCCGCGTGCTGGACGCGCTGCCGGCCCTGGCCGCGGAGGTCCTGGCCCGCCGTCGCGCTCTCGCAGACGACCCCGCCCTCAGCGCGCCGTTCGACGTCGTGGCCGTCACCGGCAGCTCGGGCAAGACGAGCACCAAGGACCTGCTGGCCGCCGTCCTCGCGCCCCTCGGCCCCGTGGTGGCCCCGCCCGGCTCGTACAACAACGAGCTCGGGGTGCCGCTGACCCTGCTCCGCGTCGAGGAGGGCACCCGCTCGCTCGTGGTGGAGATGGGCGCCCGCGGCCGCGGCCACATCGCCCACCTGTGCGAGCTGGCGCACCCGCGGGTCGGGGCCGTGCTCAACGTGGGTAGCGCCCACGTGGGCGAGTTCGGCAGCCCCGAGGCGATCGCCGTGGCCAAGGGCGAGCTGGTCGAGTCCCTGCCCGCAGCGGCCGACGGCGGGGTCGCCGTCCTCAACGCCGACGACCACCGCGTGGCCGCCATGGCCGAGCGCACCCGCGCCCGCGTGGTGACCTTCGGGTGGGGGAGCGCCGCCGACGTGCGCGCCGAGGACGTCCGCGTCGACGAGATGGGCCGTCCCTCCTTCACGCTGGTGGCCGGGCTCGCCGGAGCTGCCGGCCGCGCTGACGTCGCGATGCGGGTCCACGGCGAGCACCACGTCTCCAACGCCCTCGCCGCCGCCGCCTGCGCGCTGGCCGTCGGTGCGGAGCTCGACGACGTGGCCGCCGCCCTCTCGACCGCCCGCGCCGCCAGCCGGTGGCGCATGGAGGTCACGGAGCGGCCCGACGGCGTCGTCGTCGTCAACGACGCCTACAACGCCAACCCCGAGTCGGTCCGCGCCGCGCTGCGGGCGCTCAAGTCCATGCGCCGCCCCGGCGGACGCACCTGGGCCGTCATCGGGGAGATGCTGGAGCTCGGCGACACCGCGCGCGACGAGCACGACGCGGTCGGCAGGTACGCCGTCCGCCTCGACGTCTCACGGCTGGTGGCCGTGGGGGAGGGGGCGCGGCCGGTGCACACCGGAGCGGTGCTGGAGGGCTCCTACGCCGACGAGTCGGTGTGGGTCGACGGAGTCGACGCCGCGGAGGCGCTGCTGGCCGAGGAGCTGCGACCGGGAGACGTGGTGCTCGTCAAGAGCTCCAACGGCGCCGGGCTGCTGCACCTCGGCGACCGGCTGGCCGCGGTCGGCGCGTCGACCACCGGCACGGGGGAGGCGGGCTCGTGATCGGCGTCCTCGTCGCAGGGTTCTCCTCGCTGGTGGTGGCGCTGTTCGGCACGCCGCTGTTCATCAGGTTCCTCGTGCACCGCGGGTACGGGCAGTTCATCCGCGACGACGGCCCCACCACCCACCACACCAAGCGCGGCACGCCCACCATGGGCGGCGCGGTGATCATCGGCGCGACCGTCATCGGGTACGGGGTGGCGCACCTCGTGTTCATGACGCCGCCGTCGGTCTCCGGCCTGCTGGTGCTCGGCCTCATGGTGGGCCTGGGCGTGGTGGGCTTCCTCGACGACTTCATCAAGATCTCCAAGCAGCGCAGCCTCGGCCTGCGCAGCGTGCCCAAGCTCATCGGGCAGACGGTCGTGGGCCTGGTCTTCGCGGTGCTCGCGCTGCAGTTCCCCGACGAGCACGGCTTCCGGCCCGCCTCCACGCACATCTCCTTCACCCGCGACACCGCCGTGGACTTCGCCGTGCTCGGCACCATCGCCGGCGCGGTCCTCTTCGTGGCGTGGGCGCTGCTCATGGTGGCGGCCACGAGCAACGGCGTGAACCTCACCGACGGCCTCGACGGCCTGGCCAGCGGCGCCACCGCCGCGGTGGCCGGGGCGTTCACGCTCATCGGCATCTGGCAGTCCAACCAGAGCTGCTTCTCCACCCGGCTCGCCACCACGGAGGGGCCCGTGGCCGCGTGCTACGCCACGCGGGACCCGCTCGACCTCGCCGTCGTGGCGATCGCCCTCATGGCGGCGTGCATCGGCTTCCTGTGGTGGAACGCCTCGCCCGCCAAGATCTTCATGGGCGACACCGGCTCCCTGGCCCTCGGCGGAGCGCTCGCGGGCCTGGCCATCACCACCCGCACCGAGCTGCTGCTCGTGGTGCTGGGGGGCCTGTTCGTCATCATCGCGCTGTCGGTGGTGATCCAGGTCGGGTCGTTCAAGCTGACCCGCAAGCGCGTGTTCAGGATGGCGCCGCTGCAGCACCACTTCGAGCTGGTGGGCTGGGCCGAGGTCACCATCGTCACGAGGTTCTGGATCATCGCCGGGCTGTTCGTGGGCCTGGGCCTGGGCCTGTTCTACGGGGAGTGGGTGGTCGGAAGTGCCCTCTGAGCCCATCGACCGGCTCCCCGTCTGGGTGGCCGGGTCCTCACGCGTCCCGAGCCGCGGTCCCGCCGAGTGGGAGGGCCTGCGCGTCGTCGTCGCCGGGTTCGCCGTCTCCGGGGCGGCTGCGGCCTACGCGCTCGCCGAGCGCGGCGCCAGGGTCCTGGCCGTCGACTCCCGCGAGGGCCCGGGCGAGGCCGAGCGCGCCAAGCTCCTCGACGTCCTCGGCGGGAAGGTCGCCCTCGGCCCCGGGGCCTCCGACGCCCTGCACCTGGTCGACGGGTCCCCGCCGGACCTCGTCATCGCCTCGCCGGGCTGGCGCCCGTCGGCGCCGCTGCTCGCGCAGGCCGCCCGCGCCGGCATCCCGATCTGGGGCGAGGTCGAGCTGGCCTGGCGCCTGCGCGGCACGGCCGGTCCCGTCGGCGCCCCCGTGGGCCCGGCCTCCTCGGCCCCGTGGCTGTGCGTGACCGGAACCAACGGCAAGACCACGACGACGACGATGCTCGCGAGCATCCTGCGGGCCCACGGCCTGCGCGCCACCACGGCCGGCAACATCGGCACCCCGCTGGTGGAGGCCGTGCTCGACCCGGCCGGCGCCGACGTGCTGGCCGTGGAGCTGTCCAGCTTCCAGCTGCACGGCGCGCACACGCTGGCGCCGCGGGCCTCCGCCGTCCTCAACCTCGCGGCCGACCACCTCGACTGGCACGGGTCGATGGGCGCCTACGCCGCCGACAAGGGCCGCATCTACACCGACACCGAGCGCGCGTGCGTCTACAACGCCGACGAGAGCCCTGAAGGCCAGGACTGGCCGACCACCGAGCAGCTCGTGGTGGACGCCGACGTGCAGGAGGGCTGCCGCGCCATCGGCTTCACCCTCGGCGTGCCGGGCCTGTCGATGCTCGGCGTGGTGGACGACGTCCTCGCCGACCGCGCCTACGTGGCCGACCGCGCCAACAGCGCCGCCGAGCTCTGCACCCTGGCCGACCTCGCCGACGCCTCCGGCGGCGTGGTCGCCCCGCACGTGGTGGCCAACGCCCTGGCGGCCGCCGCGCTGGCCCGCGCGCACGGCGTCTCCCAGCAGGCCGTGCGCGACGGCCTGCTGTCCACCCGGCCCGGCGCCCACCGCATCGCGGTGGTGGCCCGCTCCGGCGGGGTGGCCTGGGTGGACGACTCCAAGGCCACCAACGCCCACGCCGCGGCCGCCTCGCTGGCCGGCGCGCCGGCCGCGGCGGGCTCGGACGCCCACGACGGCACCCGCGTGGTGTGGGTGGCCGGCGGCCTGGCCAAGGGCGCCCAGTTCGACGACCTCGTCGGGGCGCAGGCCTCCCGCCTGCGGGCCGCGGTGCTCATCGGGACCGACCGCGAGCCGCTGCGCGGCGCCCTGGCGCGGCGCGCCCCGGGCGTGCCGGTGGTCGAGGTCGACGGCCCCGCGGCGTCCGCGGCCGGTGGGGTCATGCCCGCCGCCGTGCGCGCCGCCGCCGCGGCGGCGCTCCCCGGCGACGTCGTGCTCCTGGCGCCGGCCTCGGCGTCGATGGACCAGTTCACCAGCTACGCCGAGCGCGGCGACGCCTTCGCCGCCGCCGTCCGTGCTCTGCTGGACAGCTCGACCGAGGGGGAGGGCTGACCGTGGCGAGGACGGGCACCGGGACGGCGACCGCGACGACGATCGACCTGCGCGACGGTGTCGTGCCGTCGGCGACCACCACCGCGACGGGCACCTCCGCGCCCGACCGGCGCGCGCCCCGGCCCGCTCCCCGCCGGCCCGCGCTGACCCGCCGCCAGCACGCCGCCGCCTGGGGTGACGCGCTGCTCGGCGGCCCGCTGCCCGGCCGGCTGGCCCGCTGGGACACCCCGCTGCTCACCTACGGGGTGCTGCAGGGGGCTGTGCTGATGCTCGTGGCCATCGGCCTGGTCATGGTGCTGTCGAGCTCCAGCGTGGAGGAGATCCAGGCGGGCAGCTCGCCGTTCGCCGCGGTGGTCTCGCAGTCGATGTTCGCGGTGCTCGGGCTCGTGGCGATGCTCGTCGCGGCGCGCCTGCCACCGGTGTTCTGGCGCCGCGTGGCGCCGGTCGTCGTGGTGGTCGCCGCGGGCCTGGAGTCCCTCGTGCTGACGCCGCTGGGCGTCGGCGTGGGCGGCAACACCAACTGGATCAGGCTCGCCCCGGGCGTTCAGGGCCAGCCGTCGGAGTTCGGCAAGATCGCCCTGGTCCTGTGGTGCGCCCTGGTGCTGGCCAGCAAGCACAAGGTGATCCACCAGCCCCTGCGCTGGGGACTGCCGCTGGCCCTGGGCGTGCTGCCGGTCATCGGGTTCGTGCTGGCCGGCGGCGACCTCGGCACCACCATGGTCATGCTGCTCGTCGTCGCCGGGACGATCTTCGCCGCGGGGGTGCCCCTGCGCCACCTCGGGCTGCTCGCCGTCGTGGGTCTGGTGGGCGTCGCGGTGGCGGCCAGCACGGGCAACCGCGTGGAGCGCATCAACGCGTTCCTCACCGGCAACACCGACCGGCAGGGCACCGGCTACCAGGCCACCAGCGGCCTGTACGCGCTCGCCTCCGGCGGGCTCACCGGGCTGGGCCTGGGCGGCAGCCGCCAGAAGTGGAGCTGGCTGCCCGAGGCCCACAACGACTTCATCTTCGCGATCCTCGGCGAGGAGCTCGGACTGGTCGGCACGCTCGTCGTGCTCGCGCTGTTCGTGGTGTTCGGCTGGTGCTGCGCGCGGGTCGTGCGTCGCAGCAAGGACCTCTTCGCCGCCGTGCTCGTCGCCGGTGTCATGGTGTGGGTGCTGGGGCAGGCGGCCGTCAACATCGCCGTCGTCATCGGGCTCGCCCCGGTGCTCGGCGTGCCGCTGCCGCTGATCTCCGCAGGTGGCTCGGCGCTGCTGTGCACCCTCATCGGCGTGGGGCTGGTGCTCTCCTGCGCCCGCCACAGCCCCGGGGCGCAGGCCGCGCTGAGCGCCCGCCCCGGCCTGGTGCGCCGGTCCCTGGCCGTGGTCTCCCGGGGAGGCCGCCGATGAGCGCGGCCGCAGCCCCCGCGAGGCCGCTGGCGGTGCTGCTCGCCGGCGGTGGCACCACCGGGCACGTCTCTCCGCTGCTGGCCCTGGCCGACTGCCTGCGCCGCCGCGACCCCGCCACCGGCGTGCTGGTGCTCGGCACCAACGAGGGGCTCGAGGCCCGGCTCGTGCCCGCCCGGGGCTACGAGCTGGCGGTGGTGCCGCGGGTGCCCCTGCCCCGCAAGCCCTCGACGGCGCTGCTGCGCCTGCCCGGTCGCCTGCTGAGCGCGGTGCGCGCCGCCGAGCGCGCCATCGTGGAGGCGGGCGAGGCGGTGGGCGCCCCGCGCGCCGACGTCGTCGTCGGTGTGGGCGGCTACGTGGCGGTGCCGGCCTACCTCGCGGCGCGCCGGATGGGCGTGCCCGTGGTGGTGCACGAGGCCAACTTCCGCCCCGGGGTGGCCAACCGCCTCGGCGCCAAGCTCACCGCCCACGTCGCCACGACCTTCCCGGGCACCGACCTGCACGGCCGCGGCGGCACCGGTGAGCTGACGGGGCTGCCCATGCGCACCGAGGTGACCCGGCTCGACCGGGGGGCTCGCCGCGCCGAGGCGCGCGCCGCCTTCGACCTGCACCCCGACGCCCCCACCCTGCTCGTCACCGGAGGGTCGCTGGGCGCGCAGCGGCTCAACACGGCCGTGGTCGAGGGCGCGGCGGCGCTGCTGGCCGCGCTGCCCGGCGGGGGACCGGCGCCGCAGGTGCTGCACCTCACCGGCGCGGGCAAGGCCGTGACGCCGTCGGGGCTGCCGGACGGTGCCGTCTACCGGGTGCTGGAGTACACCGACCGCATGGACCTCGCCTACGCCGCCGCAGACCTCGTCCTCTGCCGCGCCGGCGCCGGCACGGTCTGCGAGACCACGGCCGTCGGGCTGCCCGCGGTGTACGTGCCGCTGCCCATCGGCAACGGCGAGCAGCGGCACAACGCCGCCGGTGCGGTCGCCGCGGGGTCCGCCCTGCTCGTGGACGACGCCGACGTCACCGCCGACTGGGTCCGCGGCCCCCTGCGCGACCTGCTCACCGACGCCGACGGCGCCCACCGGCTGGCGGCGATGACTGCGGCGGCGGCGACGTCCTCGGTGGCGGCCGGTGCTCGCGACGGCGACGAGCGCCTCGCCGACCTCGTGGAGCGCGCCGCCGGGCGGCCGACGCCTGCTGGCAGGGGAAGCGGGGAGGCGCGGTGAGCGCCAGGTTCGACCTCGCCGCCGCGGTGCCGCCGCTGTCCGAGCTCGGCGCGGTGCACTTCATCGGCGTGGGCGGGGTGGGGGTCTCCGGGGTCGCGCGGATCATGCTCGAGCGCGGCGTGACCGTCTCCGGCAGCGACGCGAAGGACCTCCCGGTCATGGACGCGCTGCGGGCCCTCGGCGGCCGCGTGGCCGCCGGGTTCGACCCGGAGCGCCTCCACGGGGCCGACACGGTGGTGGCCGGTTCCGCCATCCGCGAGGACAACCCCGAGCTGGCCGCCGCCCGCGCCGCGGGGGTGCGGGTGCTGCACCGCTCGCAGGGGCTCGCCTCGCTCATGGCCGGCCTGCGCGGGGTGGCCGTGGCAGGCACCAACGGCAAGACCACCACCACGGCGATGCTCGTGGCGACGCTGGCCCGCACCGGGGCCGACCCGTCCTTCGCGGTGGGGGGCGAGCTGGTCGGGGTGGGCACCAACGCCCGGCACGGCTCCGGTGACGTGTTCGTGGCGGAGGCCGACGAGTCCGACTCGAGCTTCCTGGTGTACGCCCCCGAGGTGTCCGTGGTCACCAACGTCCAGCCCGACCACCTCGACCACCACGGCGACTACGCCGGCGTGCAGGCCGCCTTCGCCGCCTTCGCCGAGCGCATCCGGCCCGGTGGGGTGCTCGTGGCCTGCGCCGACGACCCCGGCTCCGCCGCGCTCGGCGCTGCCTTCCGGGCGCGCGAGGCCGACGCCGCCGACGCCGGTGCCGGCCGGCGCGTGGTGACCTTCGGCGGTGCGCCCGAGGCCGACGTGCGCGTCAGCGCCGCCGACGCCTCCGGCGGGCGGATCGCCTTCGACCTCACCGCCACCCCCGGAGCCGCCGGCCCGCTCGCGCCCGGAGGCTGGAGCGGGCGCGTGCAGCTGGCCGTGCCCGGCTGGCACAACGCCCTCGACGCCGCGGCCGCGTGGGCCGCGGCCGTGGCGCTCGGCACCGACCCCGCCGCGGCGCGCGACGGCCTGGAGGCGTTCGCCGGCACCCGGCGCCGCTTCGAGCCGCGCGGCGAGGCCGGAGGCGTGCGCGTCTACGACGACTACGCCCACAACCCCGCCAAGGTGACCGCCGCGGTGGCCACCGGCCGCCAGGTGGCCGGCGACGGGCGCCTCGTGGTGGCCTTCCAGCCGCACCTGTACTCGCGCACCCGCGACTTCGCCGCCGAGTTCGCCCAGGCCCTGTCCGGCGCGGACGACGTCCTGGTCATGGACGTCTACGCCGCCCGGGAGGACCCGGTGCCCGGTGTCACCGGGGCCCTCGTGGCCGACCGGGTCGCCCCGCCGGCGCGGGCGGCCTTCGAGCCCGTCTGGTCGGCCGTCGCCCCCGCGCTCGTGGAGCGGGCGCGCCCCGGTGACCTCGTGCTCACCATCGGCGCCGGGGACGTCACCGCGGTCGCGGCGGAGGTGCTGGCCCTCCTGGAGGCCCGTGCGGCCGGCGGGCCTGGGAAGGGCTCCGGTCCCGGCGAGGAGGCCACGGCGTGAGCCCCGCAGGCCGGCGTCCGCCGGTGCCCGTCCGCCGGCCCGCGGCGCCGCGCCCGCAGCGGGCGCCCCGCCCCGGCCCCGACCCGGTCGAGGCCGGCCCGTCGGACCACGCGCTGCGGCTGCCGGAGACCGGCCCCGCCGCCGGCCCTGCCACCCGTCCCGCACCCCGGACCGAGCCGCACGCCGAGCACCAGCGGCCGCACGCGGGCGAGCCCGCTCGGCCCCCTGTGCGCGGCGGCCGCGCCGGCAGACCGTCGGGGGAGGCCCCGACCGCCCCGCGCGACCCCGCTGCCCGCCGCCGGCTCGTCTGGCGCGTGGTGGGCGTGGCCGTGCTCGTCGTCGCCGTCGTGGGTCTGGCGGCGTGGGCGCTGCTCTTCAGCTCGCTGACGGCCCTGCGCGACGTCGAGGTGACCGGAGCTGACCGCACCGGTGCCCCGGCCGTCCAGGAGGCCGCTGCCGACCAGCTGGGGCTGCCCCTGCTGCGGGTCGACACCGGCGCGGTCACCGCGCGCGTCGAGCGGCTGCCGTGGGTGGCCTCGGTGCAGGTGCACCGGGGCTTCGCGCACCGCCTCGAGGTGGCCGTGGTGGAGAAGACGCCCGTCGCGGCCGTGCCGGCCCCCGGCGGTGCACCGGGCGTCGTCCTCCTCGACGGCGACGGGGTCACCATCACCACCGCGGACGCAGCCCCCGACGGCGTCCCGCTGGTCCAGGTCGACCCGTCGCGCGCCGACGCCGTGCGCGCCGCCTCGGCGGTGGCGCTGGCCCTTCCGGTGTCGCTGCGCGAGCAGGTGTCGGCGGTGACGGCGACCGGTCCCGACGACGTGCGGCTGGCGCTGCGCGACGGCAAGGAGGTCGTCTGGGGCGGCCCGGGAGACGACGAGCTCAAGGCCCGCGTGGCGGCGCTCCTGCTGCCGCGCGACGGCGTGCGCCGGGTGGACGTCAGCGCTCCGCTGGCTCCTGCCACCGCCCCCTGACCGCTTCCTGCGTGATCCGCACGTGATTTCCCCGTGATATCGCCGGCGCCTCTCCCGCTGATCTCCACGCATTTTCTGTGAATCTCATGGGGATTTCGCGGGGGGCCCCTCGGGGCTCGTCTCCTCCCCGGGAGGTGCGCCCCCCTGTCAGCAGCACCCGGCGGTCGCCTCTAGGCTCGTGATCGCCCGAACGGGCGGCCCGGTGCCGCGTGAGTCGTGCTCGCCGTAGCGCTCTGTCAGCGGCCGTGAGCACAGCGCTGCGACGGCAGAGCCGCTGTTCAGCAGTGGCGGCGTGGGGAGTTGTGGGTTTCGGCGTCCGGCCCCTAGCCTGCAAACAACACCGTTGTGACATAACGTTCAACCTTCACATGAGGTTGAGACTTCACCGAGGCCTGAGGGGGCCTCGGGAGCAGCAGATCCGGGGTCGGCAGGCCCGAAGCGATCGGGGAGAGCAGGGGACCGTGGCGGCACCGCAGAACTACTTGGCGGTCATCAAGGTGGTGGGCGTGGGCGGGGGCGGCGTGAACGCCGTGAACCGCATGATCGAGGTCGGCCTCAAGGGGGTCGAGTTCATCGCCGTCAACACCGATGCGCAGGCGCTGCTGATGAGCGACGCCGACGTCAAGCTCGACGTCGGCCGCGAGCTCACCCGCGGCCTGGGCGCCGGCGCCGACCCCGAGGTGGGGCGCAAGGCGGCTGAGGACCACGCCGAGGAGATCGAGGAGGTCCTGCGCGGGGCCGACATGGTCTTCGTGACCGCCGGCGAGGGCGGCGGCACCGGCACCGGCGGTGCGCCCGTGGTAGCCCGCATGGCCCGCGCCCTCGGCGCGCTGACCATCGGCGTCGTCACCCGGCCGTTCACGTTCGAGGGGCGCCGGCGCGCCACCAGCGCGGAGTCCGGCATCGCCGAGCTGCGCGAACAGGTCGACACGCTCATCGTCATCCCGAACGACCGCTTGCTGTCCATCAGCGACCGCGGCGTCAGCGTGCTGGACGCCTTCAAGTCGGCGGACCAGGTCCTGCTGTCCGGCGTCCAGGGCATCACCGACCTCATCACCACGCCGGGCCTGATCAACCTCGACTTCGCCGACGTGAAGTCGGTCATGAGCAACGCGGGCTCCGCGCTCATGGGCATCGGCTCCTCCCGCGGCGACAACCGCGCGGTGGAGGCCGCCGAGCTGGCGATCTCCTCGCCGCTGCTCGAGGCCAGCATCGACGGCGCCCACGGCGTGCTGCTGTCCATCCAGGGCGGTTCCGACCTCGGCCTGTTCGAGATCAACGAGGCCGCGCGGATGGTGCAGGAGGCCGCCCACCCGGAGGCCAACATCATCTTCGGCGCCGTCATCGACGACGCCCTGGGCGACGAGGTGCGCGTCACCGTCATCGCCGCCGGCTTCGACGGCGGCGTGCCGCAGGCGCGCCGTGACGAGCGTCGCGCCGAGCCGGCCCCTGCTGCGGTCTCGCTGCCCCGCACGCCGTCGGTCCCCACGGGTGGCGCGCCCGGGCGACCCGCCCACAGCGGCTTCGGCGCCGGTCCCTCGGGCCCCGTCGCCCCGCGCACCGGCCAGCAGCCCGCCGTCGCCGCCCCGGCGCGCGCCGCGGCTCCCCGCACCGGCCAGACGCCGGCCGTGCCGGCCGACCGCCCGAGCTGGCAGCAGCCGGCCCGGGCCGCCGCCCCGGCTCCCTCCGCCTACGGCGAGCAGGCCCCGGCGCGCCAGCAGCCCGCCCCCCAGGCCGACGTGCGCGACGGACGGGTCGACCGCGACGGCTACGGCGAGCAGTACGACGCCGGCTACAGCGACTGGCGCAGCCCCCAGGGCACGCCCAGCGCGCTGGACGACGGGCCGGGCGCCGAGCCCGCCCCCGCCTACGCCACGGGTGCCCTGCCCGGCCAGTACGACGGCGGGCACAACGGCGTCCACACCGGCAGCCACAGCGCGGTGGAGCGCGAGCCCGCCCGCGCCCGCTACGGCCGCTCCGAGCCGGAGGACCTCGACGTCCCCGACTTCCTGAAGTAGGACCACCGGTCCGCCCCGCGCGGCGGACCCCCGCGGAGGTCGGGCAGGCTCGTCCCATGGCGAGCCCGCCCGACCTCTCCGCGTTCCCCGACCCCTCGTCCAGCGGTCCCGCGTCGAGGGCGTCTCGCGCCGCCCGGACGACCTGGCGCCGCGAGCTGTCCGGCGGCCCCGTCCTGGCGCTCTCCGGCGGCGCCGACCTCGCCGACCACACCGGCGGGGACGTCGAGGCGGCGCGAGCGGCCCGGGCGGCGCTGGCCGCCGACGTCGGCGTCCCGCCCGACCGGCTGCTCGTGGCGCGGCAGGTGCACGGCGCGACCGCCGTGCTGGCCCGCGGCCCGTGGGACGGCCAGCCGCCGGAGGCGGACGCGATGGTCACCGATGCGCCCGGCCTCGCCCTCGCGGTGCTCGTGGCCGACTGCGTGCCGGTGCTCCTCGCCGACCCGGCCGCCGGCGTGGTGGCCGTCGCCCACGCGGGCCGGCGCGGCATGGACTCGGGTGTGGTGGGGGCCGCGGTCGCGCTCATGGTGGAGGTGGGGGCGCAGCCCTCGCGGACGCGCGCCGTGCTCGGGCCGTCGGTGTGCGGCCGCTGCTACGAGGTGCCGGCGGCGATGCGCCAGGAGGTGGCGGAGCGGCACCCCGTGGTGGCGACGCGCACGTGGACCGGCACCCCCGCCCTCGACGTGGCCGCCGGCGTGCTGGAGCAGCTCGCCGACCTCGGGGTGGCCGCCGAGCAGCTGCCGGGCTGCACCGTGGAGGACGGCGCGCTGGGATCCGTGCGGCGTTCGGGGCCGCAGGCGCCGCGGTGGGCGGGCCTGGCCTGGAGGAGGGAGCGGGCGTGACCCAGGGAGAGGCGCGGGTGGACAGGGCGGCCGAGCTCGCGGAGAACCTCGCGGACGTGCGGCGGCGCGTGGCTGAGGCGGAGGCTGCAGCCGGCAGGCCCGCGGGGTCGGTGCACCTGGTGGTGGTGACCAAGACCTTCCCCGCCGAGGACGTGCGGCTGCTGGCCGGCTGCGGTGCCACCGACGTGGGGGAGAGCCGTGAGCCGGAGGCTGGCCTGAAGGCCCGCGCGTGCGCCGACCTCCCGCTGCGCTGGCACCAGGTGGGGCAGGTGCAGACCAAGAAGGCCGCCGCGGTGGCGGCCTGGGCCGACGTCGTGCACTCCGCGGACCGGGAGCGCCTGGTCGCGGCGCTCGCGCGCGGCCACGCCCGGTCCGTGGAGGAGGGGCTGCGCCCCGAGGGGCACGTCCTGGACGTGCTCGTGCAGGTGGACCTCGCCGACGACGAGGACCGCGACCCCGGCCGCGGCGGCGCAGCCGTCGGCGACGTGCCCGCTCTGGCGGAGGCGGTCGCTGCCAGCGAGGGGCTGCGGCTGGCGGGGGTCATGGCGGTGGCGCCGGCGGGGGTGGACCCCCGGGGGCCCTTCGAGCGGCTCGCGCAGGTGGCGGCCCGGGTGCGGGCGGAGCACCCGGGGGCGGCGGTCGTCTCCGCCGGCATGAGCGGGGACCTGGAGGAAGCGGTCGTGGCTGGCGCGACGCACGTGCGTGTCGGTCGCGCCGTGCTGGGCGCGAGGCCGCCGATCGTGTAACTTCTGTGACTAGCGAGACGAGTGAGGCTCAAGAGCCCGAAGGGGCAGGCGGGTCGCAAGGTGTCGCGCAGGCCGCCGGGGCGGGTGGCCGGAGCACGGACAGGAGGAGCGGGTCATGGCTGGAGCGCTGCACAAGTCGATGGTGTGGATGGGGCTGCGCGAGGACGACCCGCGCTACGCCGAGTCGCGCGACCTCGACGTCGACACCTGGGACGAGGGGGAGGACGAGGAGGTCGTGGACGAGTCCGAGTACCGGGCCGAGGTGACGCCGATCACGCGCGACCGCTCGGTCTCCCGATTCACCCCGGCTCCCGCGGCGGACCTGCGCCGCATCACCACGATCCACCCCCGCACCTACAACGAGGCCAAGGCCATCGGTGAGTGCTTCCGCGGCGGCGTGCCGGTGATCATGAACCTGACGGACATGTCCGACGCCGACGCCAAGCGCCTCGTCGACTTCTCCGCCGGCCTCGTCTTCGGCCTGCACGGCAACATCGAGCGCGTCACCAACAAGGTCTTCCTGCTCTCCCCGGCGCACGTCGAGGTCACCGGTGAGCCGGTCGGCCAGGTCAAGGCGGTCTTCAACCAGTCCTGACCTGCCGGCTCACCGGCGGTGGCGGGCGAGGCGCCCCTCATCCGCCCGCCACGAGGGGGCACCGCTGCCGCGGTGCCCCCTCTTCGGCGCGTCCAGGCGTGTCAGGCGCGCGTGCCCTCCCCAGCGCCCCGGGTCGGGGATGATGGTCCGGTGAGCCTGATCTTCCAGCTGCTGTACCTCGTCGTGCTGCTCTTCTTCGTGCTGCTGATCGGTCGGCTGGTGCTGGAGTGGGTGCAGGTCTTCTCGCGCGACTGGCGACCGCGCGGGGCGGTGCTCGTCATCGCCGAGACCGTCTACACGGTCACCGACCCCCCGCTGCGCGGGCTGAGGCGCGTGATCAAGCCCATCCGCCTCGGCAGCATCCAGCTCGACCTGGCCTTCATCATCCTCGCGCTGGGCTGCTCGCTGCTCATGAGCGTGCTGCAGACCGCGGCCCGCGCGTCGGCCTGACCACCGCGGACGCGCCGGCGCCACGCCCGGGCGCGACCGCCGTCCACACCGCGGAGCGCCTCGTCGGATGCGCTATCGGACACACCGCGTGCTGCTCCTGACCGCACCGGCGCGCGCCGTCGGCTACGGTGGCTGACGACTAGACAGCAGGCCCGGTGCGTGCCACCGCGGGAACTCTCGAAGAGGTGACCACATGGCGCTGACGCCCGAGGACGTCGTCAACAAGCGGTTCCAGCCCACCAAGTTCCGTGAGGGCTACGACCAGGACGAGGTCGACGACTTCCTCGACGAGGTCGTGGGTGAGCTGCGCCGCCTGACGGCGGAGAACGAGCAGCTGCAGCAGAGCCTGACGGCCTGCGAGCGGCGCGTGACCGAGCTCAGCCGGAGCGGCGGGGCCACCGGCCCCGTCCCGCAGCAGGTGGCCCCGGCGCCCGTCGCGGCCCAGGCCCCGCCGGCCCCCGTCATGGGCGGCCAGGGGCTGGAGTCGGCCACCGGCATGCTCGCGCTCGCCCAGAAGCTCCACGACGACTTCGTCCGCTCCGGTGAGGAGCAGCGAGACCAGATCCTCGGCGAGGCCAAGGAGCGCGCGTCGCGCCTGGTGCGCGAGGCCGAGGAGAAGCACCGCCAGACCCTCGGCAGCCTCGAGCAGGAGCGCTCGCTCCTGGAGCGCAAGATCGACGAGCTGCGGATCTTCGAACGCGACTACCGCAACCGCATGAAGTCGTACCTGGAGTCGCAGCTGCGCGACCTCGAGACCCGCAACAGCGCCGGGTCCCAGAACGGCCGCCCGGCTCCGCCGGCCGCCCAGGACGTGGGCTACGCCTTCGGTGGCGGTGCTAGCTGAGCGAGTCGTCCGCCGAGCGCCAGGCCGCTGCGACGCCGCCCCCGTCGGCGGCGTCGGCACCACCTGAGCGCACCGGCTCCAGCCCTTCCGTGCCCGCCGAGGGGACGGACGGGCTCGGCCACGCCCGGCGGGTGAAGGCGCGGCGCCTGCGCCGCTTCCTCGCCGCGGTGGCGCTGGTCGGCCTCGCGGCTGACCAGGTCACCAAGGCGCTCGCCGTCGCCCTGCTCACGCCGGGGGAGCCCGTGCCCGTGCTCGGGCAGGTCCTGCAGCTGGTGCTGCTGCGCAACCCCGGAGCGGCGTTCTCCTTCGCGACCGGGGCCACCTGGATCTTCACGATCATCGCGACCGTCGTCGTCGTCGCCGTCCTGCGGGTCTCCCGCAAGATCGGCAGCCGCGCCTGGGCGCTGGCGCTGGGGCTGCTGCTGGCCGGCGCCACCGGCAACCTCGTGGACCGCCTGGTGCGCGCCCCCGGTTTCGCCCGCGGTCACGTGGTCGACTTCCTGGCCCTGCCGAACTGGCCCGTGTTCAACGTGGCCGACTCCATGATCTGCACCGCGGCGGCCCTCATCGTCGTCCTCGCGCTGCGGGGCGTCGAGATCGACGGGCGGCGGGCCGGTGGCCGCAGCAGCCGCTCAGAGAGGGCGTGACCGTGCCCGACGTGCGCTCCCTCCCCGTTCCTGACGGGCTCGACGGCGAACGGCTCGACGCCGGCCTCTCGCGGCTGCTGGGACTGTCCCGCTCCCGCGTGGCCGAGGTCGCCGAGTCCGGGGGCGTCGAGCTGGACGGCGCGGTGGTCGGCAAGTCCGAGCGCCTGCGCGCCGGCGCGTGGCTGTCGGTGACCCTGCCCGACCCGCCGTCGGCGCCGCGCGTCGTCGCCGAGCCGGTGGACGGCCTGCGGGTCGTCCACGACGACGACGACCTCGTGGTGGTCGACAAGCCCGTCGGCGTCGCCGCGCACCCCTCTCCGGGGTGGACCGGGCCGACCGTCATCGGCGGGCTCGCCGCTGTGGGCTACCGCATCTCCACCTCCGGCGCCGCCGAGCGCCAGGGCGTGGTGCACCGCCTCGACGTCGGCACGTCCGGCCTCATGGTGGTGGCCAAGAGCGAGCACGCCTACTCCGTGCTCAAGGACGCCTTCCGCGAGCGGACGGTCGAGAAGACCTACCACGCGCTGGTGCAGGGCCACCCCGACCCGACGGCCGGCACCGTCGACGCGCCCATCGGCCGCCACCCCTCTTCGGACTGGAAGTGGGCCGTCACCGCTGAGGGCAAGCCCAGCGTCACCCACTACGAGACGCTCGAGGCGTTCCGCTCGGCCACGCTGCTCGAGGTGCACCTGGAGACGGGCCGCACCCACCAGATCCGCGTGCACATGAGCGCGCTGCGCCACCCGTGCTGCGGTGACCTCACCTACGGCGCCGACCCGGCGCTCGCGCAGCGGCTGGGTCTGACCCGGCAGTGGCTGCACGCCGTGGGCCTCGCCTTCCACCACCCGGCGACGGGGGAGTGGACGGCGTTCGCCAGCCCGTACCCGGCCGACCTGCAGGGCGCGCTCGACGTCCTCGCCGACCCCGTCTGACCGACCGCTCGACCCGGCGACCGCGCCGGGCTCGCGCGGCACCTGCCCCTTCTCCGCGACGGTCGAGGGGACTGAGATCGCCGTGGCCGCAGCTCCCTCGATCGACGCGAGCCTGAGGCGAGTGGGCAGGCTGGGACCCGGTGGGCAGTCCGAGACCCGCTTCCCTGCCTGGACCCGGGCCTGAGGCGGCCCACCGGGCCTCGACCTGCCCGGCCCGCTGCTGGGGAGGACCCACCTCCCGCTCGCGGCGGACCTCGCCCTCCACCGGTGAGGTGGGAGTTCGCTGTGGACGGCGATCACCGCGGGTGACAGGACCGGCGGGACGGGGGGAGACTGGTCACGTGCTGGTTGCTTCAGAACACCGCTTCAGGCGGGGGACGGCGCCGGCGCAGTGAGGGCGAGCAGGCGCACCCCGCGCCAGCGGGTCCGGCCCCGCACGCTCCGCCGCCAGGCCGCCCGCACCGCCCGCACCCGACCGTCGTCGTCGTCCTCCTCACCGACAGCCCCACCGACCACCGACCGCCCCGCCTCCACCGCGCGCAGCCTCCTGCGGCTGGTCGACTGGGCCCGCCCTGCCCTGCCCCGCATGGCCCTGGGAACGCTGGCGGCGCTGGTCGCCAGCCTCATCGCGCTCGCCGTGCCGCAGGTGCTGCGCGAGCTCGTCAACGGACCGCTGCTCACGTCGGGGTCGCGCACCGGCGTGGTGGAGGCCGCCCTGCTCGTGCTGGCCCTCGGCGTGGCCGAGGCCGTGCTCATCTGGAGCCGGCGCGTGTTCGTGGCCACGCCCGGCACCACCGTCGAGGCGACGATGCGCCTGGACCTGTTCCGCCACCTGCTCGAGCTGCCGCTGAGCTTCCACGACCGCTGGTCCACCGGGCAGCTGCTGCAGCGGGCCATGGCCGACCTGTCCACCGTCCGCCGCTGGCTGATCTTCGGGCTGCTCATGCTGGTGGTCTCCATCACCACGGTGGTGGTGGGCGTGGGCCTGATGCTGTGGACCGCCTGGCCGCTGGGGCTGGTCTACCTCGCCGGGGCGGTACCGGTCATGGTGCTGAGCCACCGGTTCGGCGGCGAGTACCGGGTGATCGCCCGCCGCGCCCGCGACCAGGCCGGTGGCCTCGCGGGACGCGTGGAGGAGTCCGTCCACGGCATCCGCGTGCTCAAGGCGTTCGGCCGCGGCGACGACGCCCTGGGCGACTTCACCCGAGACGCCGAGCACCTGCGCGGCACCGAGATCCGCAAGGCGCGCACCCTGTCCGGCCTCACCCTGGCGCTCGGGCTGATCCCCGAGGCCGCGACGGCCGTCAGCCTGGTCCTCGGGGTGTGGCTGGCGTCGCAGGGCGCGGTGTCGGTGGGTGCGCTGGTGGCGTTCTTCGCGACCGCCGCCGTGGTCAACGCCCCCGTGGAGCGGATCGGCCAGCTGCTGGCCATGACGCTGGACGCGCGCACCGCGACCGACAGGTACCTCGACGTCCTCGAGACGCTCTCCGACGTGCAGGACCCGCCCCGCCCGGTGGACCCGCCGGCGCCCGGTCCGCGGGGCTCGCGCGTGGAGCTGCGCGGCGTGGGCTTCTCCCACGACAACGGCGAGCGGCCCGTGCTCGACGGCGTCGACCTGGTGCTCGAGCCCGGGTGCACCACGGCGCTGGTGGGCCTGACGGGCAGCGGCAAGACCACGCTGGCGCAGCTGGTGCCGCGCCTGGTGGACCCGACGCAGGGCCAGGTGCTGCTCGACGGGGTCGACGTGCGCGACCTGCGCCGGGAGGACCTGCGCTCCGCGGTGGCGGTCGCCTTCGAGGACCCGGTGCTCTTCTCCGAGTCCGTCGCCGAGAACGTGCTGCTCGGGCTGCCCGCCGGGGCTTCCGGACCCGACGAGCGCGAGCGGGAGCGCCTGCTCGTCGAGGCCCTCCGGGTGGCCAGCGCCGACTTCGTCGACCACCTGCCCGACGGGGTGGACACCCGCGTGGGGGAGGAGGGGCTGAGCCTGTCCGGCGGGCAGCGCCAGCGCCTGGCCCTGGCGCGGGCGGTGGCCTCGCACCCGCGGGTGCTCGTCCTGGACGACCCGCTCTCCGCCCTCGACGTCACCACCGAGGCCGTGGTCACCGAGCGACTGCGGGAGGTGCTGGCGGGGACCACCACGCTCGTGGTCGCCCACCGCACCTCCACGGTGGCCCTCGCCGACCGGGTGGCCGTGCTGGAGGACGGGCGCATCACCGGCGTCGGCACCCACGACGAGCTGCTGCGGCAGCACCCCCACTACCGCTACGTGCTCACCGCCCTGGACGGCACGGAGGACGACGACGACGAGGAGGGCGCCGCATGAGCACCGCCGCTGCTCCGACCCAGGCTGCGCGACCAGCAGACCTCGACGACGAGCGCGGCCAGTCGCTGCCGCTGCTGCGCTCGGTGCTGCGCCCGGTCCGCAGCCGGGTCTGGCTGCTCGTGCTCCTCGTGGTGGTGAGCCAGGCGGCGGTGGTGGCGGGGCCGGCGCTCGTGGCCGTCGGCATCGACACGGGCCTGCCGGCGCTGCGCGACGGAGACGCCGTCCCCCTGGTCCTCGTCGGCGGCGGGTACCTCCTGGCCGCGCTGGTCGGCGGGCTGCTGTCCGCGGCGGTGGTGCGCCAGTCGGCGGCGGCCAGCCAGACGGTGCTGCTGGACCTGCGCCGACGCGTGTTCCGCCAGACGCAGCGGCTCGACCTGGAGTTCCACGAGCGCTACACCTCCGGGCGCGTCATCTCCCGGCAGACCTCGGACATCGAGGCCGTCCGCGACCTCCTCGACAGCGGCGTCACCGTGCTGGCCACCAGTGCGCTGTCGATGGTGCTCACCGCCGTCTCGCTCGTGGTGCTCGACGGCCCCTCCGGCGCGGTGCTGCTGGTGGCGGTGGTGCCCGGCGTGCTGCTGACGCGGTGGTTCCAGCGGCGCTCGCAGGAGCAGTACCGGCGCACGCGCGTGGTGGCCGCCCGCGTCATCGTGGCGTTCGTCGAGACGATGACCGGAGTCCGCGCCGTGCAGGCGTTCCGCCGCGAGCGCAGGTCCGCCGCTGCCTACGCCGCGCTGACCGAGGACTACCGGGCCGTGCAGGACCAGGCGATCCGCGTCAACGGGGTCTTCGACCTGTGGCTCACCATGATCGGCAACGTGACCGTGGCGGTGGTGCTGCTGGTCGGGGGCCTGCGGGTGCTCGACGGGGCCCTCGACGTCGGCGTGCTGGTGGCCGCGGTGCTGTACGCGCGGCGCTTCTTCACCCCGCTGCGCGACGTGGGGATGTTCTACAACTCCTTCCAGTCCGCGCAGGCGGCGCTGGAGAAGCTCGCGTCGCTGCTCGCCCAGGAGCCGCGCCTGACGGACCCGGCCCACCCGGTGCCCCTGCCGCACCCGATGGGTGGTCTGGAGCTCGACCACGTGACCTTCGGGTACGCCGACGGTCCCGACGTGCTCCACGACGTGCACGTGAGCATCCCCGCCGGGCAGACCGTGGCGCTGGTCGGCTCGACGGGGGCGGGGAAGTCGACGGTGGCGAAGCTGGTGGCGCGGTTCTACGACGTGCGCCGCGGCGCGGTGCGACTGGACGGCGTGGACGTGCGCTCCGTCGCCCCCGGCGACCTGCGGCGGGCGATCGTCATGGTGACCCAGGAGGCGTACCTGTTCTCCGGGTCCGTCGCGGAGAACATCGCCGTCGGCCGCCCGGACGCCACGCGCGCCGAGATCGAGGCGGCGGGGCGCGCCGTCGGCGTGCACGACCTCGTCATGACCTTCCCCCAGGGCTACGACACCCCGGTGGACAGCCGCGGCGTGCGGCTCTCGGCGGGGCAGCGGCAGCTGGTGAGCTTCGCGCGGGCGTTCCTGGCCGACCCCGCGGTGCTCGTGCTCGACGAGGCCACCAGCTCCCTGGACGTCCCGGGCGAGCAGCACGTGCAGGAGGCGCTCGAGCGGCTGCTCGCGGACCGCACGGCCGTGGTGGTGGCGCACCGGCTGTCCACCGTGATGACCGCCGACCGCGTGCTCGTGGTGGAGGGCGGTCGCGTGGTGGAGGACGGCTCGCCCGCCGAGCTGGTGGCGCGCGGTGGGCGGTTCGCCCGGCTCCACGAGGACTGGCAGGCCTCGATCAGCGCCGCCGTCTGACCTCCTCCGAGGCGGCGGTCGAGCGCGGTGCTCGACCACCACCTCACCGGCGCGCGCCTCCAGCGGCGACGTGAAGACCCCGACGCTGGTGACCTCGTCGCCGCCGAGGTCGACCAGCGTGCAGGACACGCACCGTCGACCTGCTCGACGAGGGGTACGTCCTCGGACTGGATGGTCCGGGCGACCTCCCGGGCCCGGCCGGGGGCGGTCTTGGTCCTGCGCATCGTCGCGAACACGGGCGCGATGCTCCTCGCGGACGGCGCCGCAGGCGACGTCCTCCTCCGGGGAGGCTCCGGCGGTGCAGAAGACGCCCCTTCGCGTGAGTTCCCGCCCCATCAGACCTGCCGATGGGGCGGGAACTGCGCTGAAGGGGCGGGAACTGCGCTGAAGGGGCGGGAACTGCGCTGAAGGGGCGTCAGCTCCCGCGATGCGGCGGTGACGCCGCCTCTCGGCGTGCGACGACGACACCCGCCACCCCTGCGCCCAGGCATCCCAGGGCCAGGTCGCCGAGGGTGTCGCCGTAGGCGGCGGCGAGCCCGCCGTCCACCTCTCCGAAACGGATGAAGGTGGCCCACTCGCCGAGCTCCCACCCGACGGCCAGCAGCGCCCCCACCCCCGCCGTGCACAGGGCCAGGGCCCAGCGCGGCTGCACGCCACCGTCGCGCAGGAGCAGGCCGGCGCCGCCGGACAGCAGGGCCCAGTTCACGAGGTGGTTGGCGTCGTCCCACCAGATGACGGCGTCGTACAGGTCGAGGGTGTTGCCGGTGACGTCGACGAGGAACGGCAGCGCGACGAGCAGCGTCGCCGCCCACGGCAGCGGCCCGGACCCCTCGTGGCGGTGGTTGCGCCGGGCGCGACGGACCACCGCCACGAGGGGCACCAGCAGCATGAGCACCGGGTAGGCGGCCAGTCGCGCTCCGAACCCCTTGCCCGCGAACTGCGGCAGGTCGCTGAACGCCCCCACCGCCAGCTGGACCACAGTCGTGAGCAGCACACCGAGCACGGCCCAGGGCACCCACCGGGCGAACCGCCCGGCCGGTGCGGTGTCCGACTCGTCAGCGCCAACGGTGCGGGTGGGCGTCGCCACGGTGTCGATCGTGGCGCAGGGGCGCCGCAGCCGGGGACCGCCGCGCCGCGAGGCCGCGACCCCACGGACTCGACGTGTCGGAACCCTGGCCGGACGTGTCGGAACGACGACCCGGTTCCGACACGTCTGGACGTGGTTCCGACGTCTCGTGGCGGGGTTCCGACCACTCGCGCGCGGCCCGTCCCGTTCAGCCGAGGGCGGCGAAGAAGTCCCGCGCGTGGTGGAGGCCCTCGAGGTTGCCCTCGGGTCCGTCGATGCCGGTGAGGTCGTCCACTGCCAGGCGCCGCGCGAAGTACGCGGCCTGCACCGCCTGGCGCAGCCCCAGCAGGACCTCCACCTGAGGCAGGAGCGCCGCCGCGTCTGCCTCCGGGGCCACCACCTCTGCGTACGCCTCCACCAGCGCCCGCCCGCGCTCGTACCCTCCGACGTACATCACCGCCGAGGCGACGTCGTAGAGCAGCGGACCGTGCTCGGCGCTCGACCAGTCGATGAGACCGCAGCGCGGGTCATCCCCGCTGACCGGGCGCAGGAACGCGTCGGGTGCCGGGTCGGCGTGCAGCAGCCCCACCGACGACCCTCCGAGGGCCCCGCCGCCGGAACCGGCCAGCAGGTCGCGGTAGGTGGCGAGCGCTCCGGCCACCGCCGGGCGCACCCAGGGCTCCACGTCGAGGTGGTCGCCCTCCAGCTCCGGCCAGGGCGGGAAGCGCGCCGCCGACCCGTCGTCCACACCCCGCAGCACGCGGTGCGCCGTTCCGAGGGCGGCGCCCATGAGCGCGGGCGCATCGTCGTCGTCATCGTCCAGCGGCGTGCCGTCGACCCAGCGCAGCAGCGCCAGCGGGCCGTCGGGCAGGTCGGCATGGTCCGCGCCGCCGACGGTCGGGCGCGGCACACCGGCACGCACCCCCGCCCCCTCCACGAGCGAGGCCGCGAGCAGCCCGCGGCGGAAGGGCGGGTGCAGCGCCGGCGCCACCTGCTTGGCGGCCCAGCGCCCCACCTGTCCGCACGGCGCCGTCACCTCCACCACCCAGGTGCGTGAGTTCATGCCGCCGCCCAGCGGCTGCACCACGGCGCCGGGCAGGCCCCACCGCTGGAGGACGACGTCAGCGAGCTCCTCCTCGTCCACGGCCGGTCACCCGTCGGTGCCGTCTACGGCGTCGAGGTGCGCCTCCACCGCGTCGAGCAGCGGCCCGACCACCGCCGCCGGCAGCGCGTGGCCCATCCCGGGCACGACCACCCGGCGGGTGGTCGAGGCGTCGCCGATCGCCGCCTCCAGCAGCTGTGCGCACGGCGGCGGGCAGGCCGGGTCCTGCGGCGCCTCGACCACGAGCACCGGCGTCCTTACGTCGCGCAGCTCCGCTCCGCGCGCCAGACCGGACGTGCCCGCGCGGGCGTGCGCGGTGGCCGAGCTCGCGTCCATCCGTCCGCCGTGCGCGACCACCCGCCCCTCGAGCGCCCTGAACTCCGCCTCGTCGAACGGCATCCCGTGGCCGTTGAGCAGTCGCCAGTGGCGCAGCCGGAAGTCCATCTCGGCGGACTCGTCGCGCTCCTCTCCGAGCTGCGCCCACAGCGCCAGCAGCTCGGGCGCCGGTGCTGGTGCTGCGTCGCCGGGAGCTTCCGCGCCTGGCAGCGGACCGGTGCAGAACAGCGTCGTCGACAGCAGCCGCTCGGGGTGGTCGAGCAGCAGGAGCTGGGTGAGCAGTCCGCCCATCGACATCCCCACCACGTGCGCCGCAGGCACCCCGAAGGCGTCGAGGACGACGACGGCGTCCGCGGCCAGGTCCGTCAGCGCGTACGGCTCGCGACCCGCTGAGGTGCTGGACCGCCCCGTGTCGCGGTGGTCCCACACGATGACGCGGTGCCGCCGCCCGAGCCGCTCGACCAGCCCCGGCGGCCACACCGCGCTGGAGGACGCCGCGCCCATGACCAGCAGCACCGGGCTGCCGCCGGGGTCACCGCTCTGCTGGGCCCACAGCTCGTGGCCGTCGGGCGTGGTGGCCGTGCACGAGGTCGCCACGGTCGCCTCCTCGGTGGTCGTCGGCGGTGATGACGACGACGACCGTCGCGCACCGACCGCCGCTCGCGCCAGTGGATTGACGCGGGGTCTTGATCGCAGCGTCGTGACCGATCACGCTGGGCAGACCTGCGGGAGGAGGAGGTGCCGTGAGACCGGTGGCCCGCCTCCTGCGTGCTGCTGCACGGCGCCTCCGGGATCTGACCGGGGACCTGTTCGCGCCGGGTGACGGCATCGCGCCGCGGGGCGCCGGGGTCCGTCGGACCCCGCTGGAACGCCTCGAGGAGAGCGGTGGCCTGGGCGGTGGGCTCGGGGCTGGCAGCGGAGACGGCGGTGGTGGAGGCGGCTGCTAGCGCCGCGCGCCTGCCGCGTCCCGCTCGCGGCGCAGCGCGGTGGCCACCCGCTCCAGCCGCTCGGCGACCAGGGCCGCCGGGGCGCCGTCGTCCAGCAGCGCCGCCGGCCCCTCCAGCGGGAACGTCGCGAACCACACCCGGGCCCGCTCCGCAGCGGTCGGCCACCCGCCGCCCAGGCCGGCGCACGCCGCGTCGACGGCGTCCCACCCGAACCAGACCAGGCAGCCCAGGTCGACGGCGGGGTCCCACGCGCTGGCGAGGTCCCAGTCGATGACGCCCGCCAGCGTCCCGTCGGCGTGCCAGCGCAGGTTGTGCCCGGCGAGGTCGCCGTGCACGAGCCGCGGCGGCACGGGCGGCAGGTCGACGGCAGCGCGCAGGCAAGCGGCAGCGTCGTCGCGCACGTCGTCGGGGAGCATCGCCACCACCCGGGCCATGAGCTCCGCCCACCGCCCGCGACCCGCGTACGCGTGCGGGACGTCCAGGCACCGGCCCACCGGAGTGCCCGCAGACACGTCCACCGCGGCCATCGCCGTGAGCAGCTGCTGCAGCTGCTCGACGCGCTGCTCACCGCCTGCACCCACCGGCGCCGGCTCGCCGGGGACCCACGACAGCGCCACCGCGGCGCTCGCCTCCCCGGTGCGGACCACCTCGCTCAGCGGCCGCGGGACGGCGAGCGGCAGTCCCGCGTCGGCCAGTGCGTCGAGCAGCGCCGCCCGCCGCTCCAGGTGCTGGGCGGCCAGGCCGCGCGCGACCTTGACCACCGCCCTGCCCGGCAGCAGGACGACGTCGTGGAACTCGCCGCGGACCACCTCCGCGGCGCTGACGTGGCTGGCGGCGGTGTCGGGGAGCAGCCGTCGGGCGGTCGCCCGCACGGCGTCGTCTCCGGTCTCAGGTCCCACGGCGTCACGGTAGGCGGGGCGATCACGGCAGCAGGTGAGCACCTCGGGCCGCCGCCAGTGCCGCCGTGGCGAGGAGCGCGCCGGGCGCGAGCAGCGCCAGCGCCCACACGCGCGTGAGGCGCTGCACCGGCACAGCGGTGGTGATCGCCAGAGCGACCACCACCGACACGACCAGCTGCACCGGCCGGTCGGGCATCGCGCCCTCGGCCAGCGCCAGCCCTCCCGCCAGGGCCAGCGCAGCACCGGCCAGCGGTGCGCGGTGGCGGCCGCCCGCCGAGTCCTGGGAGCTGGCCGCTGCGCGCACGGCCAGGGCGTACGCCGGGACGGCGGTCGCCGACAGCACCCACCAGACGAGTGCCAGCCGCCACACCCCGGGACCCGCGCCCTGCGCGAGGTCCGCCCAGCCGTAGTAGGCGGCCGTCATGGCCGCGAAGAACACCGCGGACCGCGCAGCCGCGCTCCCGGCCGTGGGAGACAGGCGCGCCACCGCGGCCACCGCGAGCAGCCACGCGGCGGGATGGTGGCCGAGGTCTTCGGCCCAGCGCCACGGCGACGCGTCAGCGGCCTTGGCGACGACCCCCGCCAGCGCCCCGCCCAGCCCGAGCAGCACCGCTGCGCGAGGTGCGGTCACGATGCCGCCACCTCGACCACGAGCAGGCGGAGCCCCTCACCCGGCTGCGGGGCGAGCACACCCACGGGCACCCGCAGCGACGCGCACGGCGCAGCCGGCTGCGGCCCGCCGGGCATCGTCGTCGTCCTGACGACCACGGGGTCGGGCAGTGCGTCGGGCGCGGGAGCGCACGCCCTGAGCAGTCCGGAGGCGAGCACCCCGGAGACCAGCAGGACGACGACGGCGCGCAGCAGCACCCGGCCACCGTGGCAGCAGCGTCATCACACGTCAGGGCCCTGCGCAGACCCCTGACGGAGCCTTCACACGGCCCGCACGTCAGTGCTTCGAGCCGGACAGCGCCAGCGTCCCGCCGAGCCCGATCATCATGACTCCGCCCGTGCCGGACAGCGTGGACATCCGCTTCGGGGAGCGCGCGAACCACGTCCGCGCCGTGCCCGCCGCCAGCGCCCACGTGCTGTCGGACACCACCGCCATGAGCTGGAAGACCACGCCGAGGACGAGCAGCTGCGCCCACACCGGCCCAGCCTCCACGGCCACGAACTGCGGCAGGACCGCCACGAAGAACGCGATCGTCTTGGGGTTGGTCGCTCCCACCACGAAGCCCTGCCGCAGGAGCTGTCCGGTGGTGGCGGCGTTCGGGGCGTCGACGCGGGCGTGGTCGTTGCGGTGGCGGATCGCCTGCACGCCCAGCCAGACGAGGTACGCCGCCCCCGCCAGCTTCAGCACGGTGAAGGCGACCACCGACGCCGCGACCACCGCCCCCACCCCGAACGCCACCGCGAGCACCGCCGGCACCGTGCCGAGGGCGTTGCCGAGCACGCTCAGCACCCCGGCGCGGCGGCCGTGCGCGATGGAGCGCCCGAGCACGAACAGCACGCTCGGGCCGGGGACCACGACGATCACCACCGACGCGAGGAGGAACGCCAGCAGGTGGTCGAGCGGGATCATGGACCGGAGGGTAGGGGCCCCGGCCGCAGCGCGACAGGGAGTTTCAGCCCTTCATCGCGACGAGCTCGAGGGCGATGCCGTCGGGGTCGCGGAGCTCCAGCAGATGCATGGTGCCGGCGTCCTTCACCCCGCCGTGCTCCACGCCCGCGGCGTCGAGGACGGCGACGGCGGCGTCCAGGTCGGCCTTGGCCGCCACGGAGAACGAGAGGTGGTCGAGGCCCACGCGGTCCTCGCTGAAGGAGTCGTCCGCGGGAGCCACGGGACGCAGCCCGAGCAGGCCGCCGGGGACCTTGTAGATCACGCCGTCGAAGACGAACCACAGCCGGTCGCGGGTGGCCTGGTCGGCGTCGGCGGGGACCTCGTAGGCCACCTCCCAGCCGAAGACCCGGTCGTAGAACCGCCGCGAGACCTCGATGTCGCGGACGGTGAGGCGGACGTGGCTGAAGCCGGTGGTCGCGATGGTCACGTCGGAACCGTCGCACGCGACCGGTCGCACGGCACCTCGGGCGCGACGTGCCGTGGACCTCGAGGACGCGCGCGACGTCGGCGTCCTGGTCGACGGGTTGTGCTGGTGGTGCCGGCGCGACCGGCGTAGCGTCCGATCATGGAGCGGATCGGGAGCGCGCTGACGTCGGTCGGTCGGTTCGTCGGGTGGCTCGTGCTGGGGTCGAAGCGCTTCCCGCAGCCGGGCGCCCGCTCACCGCGAGAGCTCGCCGAGAGGCAGTCGGAGGACCTCAACCTCGCTGGTCTGCGGATCGGCGGTCCTTCCGGCGGCTGACCGGCGGGTGCGGTCGCCTCAGCGGTCGACGGGGCGGCGCATCCGCAGCGTGGGCACGCGGTCGCGGAAGACGCCCGTCTCGCCCGTCGGCCTGAACCCGTGACGCCGGTAGAAGGGCACGGCGCGCACGCTCAGCGGTGAGACCTCCAGCCTGACCGCACGTCCGCCCGCCCAGCCCAGGGCGCTGCCCAGGAGCCTGTCGGCCAGGCCGGTCCCGTGCTCGGAGCGGAGCAGGTACAGCGCCTCGAGGACCGCCTCGCCGTGGTCGCCCTCTGCTGCGGGCAGGGACGCGTGCACGAAGCCGACCACCTCCTCGCCCCGGCGCGACGCGGTAGTGCGTGCGGACCGGGTCAGTGCGCTGCGCTGCGAGGACCTGGCGCCGGAACTCGTCCGCGGCAGGTGAGGCGATGAAGCCGATGTGCTCGTCCACCCAGGCCGCGTCGAGGCCGGGCGCCTCGTCGTAGGTCTCGTGCCACGCGCGCAGGTGCATGACGCCGACGGCGGACGCGTCGGCGTCGGACGGCTCGCGGAGGCTCGCCTGGACGGACACCCGGACCTCCCTGGGAGAGGGGTGGAACGACGCGCGGGAATGCTTGCTGCGGGCAACACTGTTAGTAGAAGGCGAACAGTAGAAACCCGCACGACCCAGGTCGGGACGTGCGGCCCGCACGAGGAGGAAGCATGGCCCAGACCACCGACAGCACCGTCAGCGCGCCCACCGCGACCGAGGACCTCGTCGGGCGCTACCGCGAGTACGCCGACGCGCAGCGCGCCGTCGACACGCTCTCCGACGCGGGGTTCCCCGTCGGCTCGGTGCGCATCGTGGGCCGCGACGTCACCATCGTCGAGCAGGTCACCGGCCGCCTCACCAAGGCCCGCGCCACCGGCCTCGGCGCCGCGAGCGGAGCCTGGTTCGGCCTCTTCATCGGCCTGCTCATGGCGCTGTTCTCCGTGGGCGGCTTCTCAGCGCTGCTGCTGGTCGGCCTGGTCATCGGCGCCTTCTGGGGCGCCGTCTTCGGTTTCTTCGGCCACCTGGCCACCGGCGGGCAGCGCGACTTCAGCTCCGTCCGCAGCCTCGCCGCCGGCTCCTACGACGTGCTCACCGACACCGGCCTGGGGGAGCGCGCCCGCGCCGTCCTGTCCGGCACCACCGCAGCGTGACCCCTCGCCGTGACCGCTGAGGACGACGACAGCGCCGGGGCGGCCCCCGCTGCGCCGGACCGCGCCGCCCTCGAGGCCCGGGTGCTGGCCGAGCAGGAGGCCGTCCAGCACCTGGCCCTGAGGGCCGGCCTGGACGACCTGCTGTCGCTGCCCCTGACCATCGTCCAGCTCAAGTGCCTGCTCGTGGTGCTCGCCGACGGCGGCTCCACGGGCCGCGCGCTCGGAGCCAGGCTCGGCGTCTCGCCGCCCACCGTCTCCGGCGTCGTCGACAGGCTCGTCGACGCCGGCTACCTGCAGCGCAGCACGGATCCCGGCGACCGCCGCGTGGTGCGGCTGGAGCCCACCCCGCGCACCCTGGAGTGGGCCGACGGCATCGCCCGAAGCTTCCAGGCCCGCGGCGCCGAGGTCACCTCGCAGCTCAGCGACAGCGAGCTGCGCCACCTCGCCATCGGCACGGCGGCGGTCCGCCGCGTGCTCGAGCAGCAGATCTCCCCACCGGAACACCCAGGAGGAACCCCGTGACGACCCAGCTCGAGAAGACCATCTACACCGCCGAGGCGCTGAGCACCGGGTCCGGCCGCTCAGGCCAGGTCCGCACCAGCGACGGCACGCTCGACCTGCAGCTCGCGTCCCCGAAGGAGGCCGGTGGCTCCGGGGAGGGCACCAACCCCGAGCAGCTCTTCGCCGCCGGGTACGCCGCGTGCTTCCACTCCGCGCTGCTCGGGCAGGCCCGCCAGCGCAAGGTGTCCGTGGAGGGCAGCAGCGTCGGCGCGCAGGTCAGCCTCGGTCCCGTGGCCGGCGGCGGCTACGGCCTGGCCGTCCACCTCGAGGTGACCATCCCCGAGCTCGACGCCGCCCAGGCCCAGGAGCTGGCCGACGCCGCCCACGCCGTGTGCCCCTACTCGAACGCGACGCGGGGGAACATCGAGGTGACGGTCACCGTCTCCGACGACTGAGCCCCACCCCTTCGTGGTCATGGGCGTCGTGCGCGACGTCCATGACCACGGGCGGGCAGGTCGGGATCAGCGCCGGCGCCCGGCGAGGAACCTCTCCAGCCGGTCGGCGGCGTCGTCCAGCACCTCCACCGGCGCCAGGAACACCATCCGCAGGTGGTCGGGCGTGGGCAGGTTGAAGCCCGTTCCGTGCGTGACGAGCAGGTGCTCGGCGTTGAGGAGGTCCATGACCAGCGCCTCGTCGTCGTCGACGGGGTAGACCGCGCGGTCGAGCCTGGCGAAGAGGTACAGCGCCCCCCGGGGCTCCACGCACGAGACGCCGGGGATGGCGTTGAGGCGCCGCAGCGCGTGGTCGCGCTGCTCGCGCAGCCGGCCGCCCGGCGAGAGGAGCGGGTCGATGCTGGCGCGGTCCGCCAGCGCCGAGGCCACCGCGTGCTGCGCGGGCACGTTGGGGCACATGCGCATGTTGGCGAGCAGCTCGAGGCCGTCGAGGTAGTCGGCGGCGCGCTCGCGCGGACCGGAGATCGCCAGCCACGCCGACCGGAAACCGGCCGCGCGGTGGTTCTTGGAGAGCCCGCACATCGTCAGCACCACGAGGTCGGGCGCGAGCGCCGCGGCGTGCTCGTGGACGACCGGGGCGTCGGGGGAGCCGAAGAGGATGTGGTCGTAGATCTCGTCGGCCAGCACCAGCAGCCCGTGCTGGCGGGCGACGTCCAGCAGCGCCAGCAGGGTCTCCCGCGAGTACACCGCACCCGTGGGGTTGTTCGGGTTGATGATCACCAGCGCCTTGGTGGCCGGGGTGACCTTGGCGGCGACGTCGGCGACGTCCGGCTGCCAGCCGTCTTCCTCGTCGCAGCGGTAGTGCACGGCCGTGCCGCCGGACAGGCGCACCGCGCCGGTCCACAGCGGGTAGTCGGGGGAGGGGACCAGCACCTGGTCGCCCGGGTCGAGCAGGGCCTGCAGCGTCATGACGATGAGCTCGGACACCCCGTTGCCGAGCATCACGTGGTCCGGCCCGACGCCGACCACGCCACGCCCGGTGTAGTAGTCAGACACCGCCTCGCGGGCGGACAGGATGCCGCGGGCGTCGCTGTAGCCCTCAGCGTCGTTGATGTGCTCGACCAGACCTCGGACGACGGCGTCGGGGGCCTGCAGCCCCCACGCGGCGGGGTTGCCGATGTTGAGCTTCACCACCTCGTGGCCGGCGGCCTCGATCTCGCGGGCCCTGCGCAGCAGCGGACCGCGGATGTCGTAGCGCACCGTGCGCAAACGGTCGGCCTGGCGGAGTGCGCTGCTCACAGGACCAACTCTGGCACGCGACGCTGCGTGACCTACCGGGGCTGGGGCACCCGCCCGGTGCGACGGTCGTAGGCCACCTGCGTGCGCGCCTCGCGCTGCGTGCGGCCCAGCCCGACGACGAGGGCCGCCAGCCCTGCCTCGGCGAGCAGCGCGAGCAGCCACAGGCCGGGCATCCCGTACCCGCGCCGGTCGAGCACCGCGCTCATGCCGACGGTGCAGACCGCCAGGTGCAGGCCGACGACGGCGACGGCCAGGCGCAGGCGCCGCAGCGCGCGCACCGCCTGCTCGGTCGGTCGGTCAGTTGCGGTGGCGAGGTGGGAGTACCGCCAGGAGAGCGCCGCCGCGACCAGGACGAGGGCGCCGCCGCCGGCGGCGGCGAGGTCGAGCGGGACGCGCAGCGGCTCGAGGTCGGGGGCGGTCTGCGCCGAGACCACCCCGAGGCGGTGCACCCCGAGGAGCCCGGCGACGACGACGGCGGGGACGAGCAGCAGCGCTGCGCGCAGGGCGCGGTGCCTGGTGGGGATCACGGACCGGACGCTAGGCGCCGGTGCGGTCGAGCAGGCGGATCTGCACGGTCCCTCCACACGACCCGCACAGGTCGAGCTGGGGCCGGTCCTGGCGGGCGGTGCGAGCGTGGCTCCGGAGCCTGTCACCCGCACCGCCCGAGCCTCGGGCGCCTCGCCGGAGATCAGTCGCGCGTGACGACGAGGATCCCGTAGATCACGCCCGGGATGTGGCCGAGCAGCTGCAGCAGGAAGGCGATGAGCACGCGGGGGCTCAGGCCGTCCTTGATGAGCACCGCGATGAACGGGAAGAAGAAGCACAGGATGATCAGCAGGATCTTCATGTCTGCAGCGTGATCCTGTCGGACACGATCCGCTCGCCGAGACCGGTCTGCTCCCAGGTGGACGTCGGTGTCCCGTCATGTGCGGGCGCGCGTCCCCACGCCGGCGCGGCTCGGGCGCTGACGAGGTGGCGCTCAGCCGCGTGGTCGTCAGGCGGGTGGGGGGTGCCTGCTCGCGCACGAGCGCCGCGAGCACCTCCGCCCCGGGACTGCCGGCTGCGGCAGCGCGCTCGGCGCTGCGGGCGGCCCACTGCCACGTGGCGGGGTTGGCGCTGGCGGCCTCGTGCAGCAGGACCCGGGCGGTGTCTGCGTCTCCGGCCAGCGCGGTGCGGATGGCCAGCAGGGGAGCGACCACCCGCTCGCCGGGCACCACCTCAGCCGCCCGGCGGACGTGCGCGAGGCGCTCGTCGTCGTCCAGGGCCGACCCGGAGGCGATGAGGTGGCGGTGGGCCCGGTGGACGTCGAGCAGGCGGGCGAGGTCCTGGGTGGGACGGGCGGAGTCGTCGACGCGGAGGTCGACGTGGGGGTCGTCGGCGTCCCCGGTGGGGACCCGGCCGCGCTCCGCGGGCACCACGCGCACGGCGGCGGACTGGCGGCCCCGGTGGTCCGGGCCGTGGTCGCCGAGGGCGTCGGCGGCCAGGAGCGCCGCGACGAGGCGGTGCTCGAGGGGGCCGTCGGCGCTGGTGAAGGCATCGACCAGGGTCTCGGGGACGCCGGGGACGGCCATCGTGTTCGCCTGAGCGCTGACACCGCCGCGCACGAGGTGGCTGGTGATCGGCGTGCTGCTCGGACCGGTGAATGCCGCCGCCGGGCCGGTGGCGCCGACGGCGGCGAGCTGGCTCGCCGGAGCATCGTCGGACAGCGCGATCATCGCGGTGGCCTCGGCGGGGGCCAGTCCGCGGTCGAGCAGGTCGAGGAGCGCGTCGCGCCAGTGCAGCCAGCCGCCGTCCTGCACGGCGACCGCACCGACGCCCGGGCGCGCGGCGCCGACGCGCGTGCCGACGGCCAGGCAGCACGACGCCACGGCGTAGCCGAACCGGCCGGTCTCCTCGCAGCGGGCGACGATCGACAGCGTCATGGCTGTGACTCTGCCTCACAGCGGGTCGGTCGCAGCGCAACAACAATGTTGAGAATCATTCTCATTAAAGCTACCGTCGTCGCCGTGCTCACCCATCCCCGGGCCGGGCGGCACCGCCGCCTCCTCGCCCTCACCCCCCTGACCGTCCTCCCGCTCGTCCTCGCCGGTTGCGGCGCCTCACCGGCCGCCGTCGACGCTGCAGCGCCTTCCACGGCTCCGACGTCCGCTGCTGCCGCGCCCACGGAGCAGGCCGCCTCCACCCCGCGCCTGGTCCTCACCCACCGCGGCGGCCTGACCGTGCTGGACGCCACCACCCTGGAGCCCGTCGGCGAGGTCCAGCAGGACGGCTACCTGCGGGTCAACCCCGCCGGTGACGGGCGGCACGTGGCGGTCAGCGGCAGCGGCGGGTTCCGGCTGCTCGACGCCGGGACCTGGGCCGAGCCCCACGGCGACCACGACCACCACTGGACCGCAGCCCCCGCCCTGACCGACGTCTCCTACACCGCCACCAAGCCCGGGCACGTCGTCGTCCACGAGGGGCGCACGGTCTTCTTCGACGACGGCACCGGCGCGTTCACCACCGTCGACTCCGCCGACGTCGCCGACCCCGCCGCAGCGCGCACCGAGCTGAGGACGCCCGCAGCCCACCACGGCGTGGCGGTGCAGCTCTCCGACGGCTCCTACGTCGTCTCCGAGGGCACCGAGGACGCCCGGACCGGCATCCGGGTGCTGGACGCCGCCGGGGCGGAGGTCAGCCGCAACGACTCCTGCCCTGGCGTGCACGGCGAGGCCGTCGCTGCCGACGAGGCCGTCGTCATCGGCTGCAAGGACGGCGTGCTCGTGCACACCGGCGGCCAGAGCGGGACCACCACCAAGGCGCAGGCCCCCGACGCCTACGGCCGCATCGGCAACCAGGCGGGCCACGAGGAGTCGCCGTTCGTGCTGGGCGACTACAAGTCCGACGGCGCCGCCGCCGAGGCCGAGACCCTCGAGCGCCCGACCCGGGTCTCCATCATCGACACCCGCGACGCCTCGATGCGCCTGGTGGACCTGCCCTCCTCCTACACCTTCCGCTCGCTCGCCCGCGGTGACGACGGCGAAGCGCTGGTGCTGGGCACCGACGGCTCGATCCACGTCATCGACCCCGCCACCGCCGCCGTGGTCCGGTCCGTCCCCGTGGTCGCGCCGTGGGAGGAGCCGGAGGACTGGCAGGAGCCACGACCCGCCATCCGCGTCCACGAGGGCACCGCCTACGTCACCGAGCCCGCGACCCGGCAGGTCCACGCGGTCGACGTCGCCACCGGCGAGGTCTTCGCCACGGGTGCGCTCGACGTCGTCCCCGACGAGCTGGCCATCGCCACCGGTGAGGCCCCGCACGGCGGCGACCACGCCCACGACCACGAGACCGCCTCGGCGTGACCCTCACCCCGCGGGTGTCCAGCGCCGCCGTCGCCACCTCGGCGGCGGCGGCGCTGCTGCTGCTCACCGCCTGCTCCGGCGCCCCTCCGCAGGACGACGCCCCTGCCGACGAGCGGCTCGACGTCGTCACCGCCGCCTACCCGCTGCAGTACGTCACCGAGCGGATCGCCGGCGACGACGCGACCGCCACCAGCGCCCTGTCTGCGGGCACGGACGTCCACGAGGCCGAGCTCGCCCCGTCGCAGGCGCTTCGGCTGTCCCGGGCCGACCTGGTGGTGGCGCTGCCCGGCCTGCAGGCGGGCGTCGACGCCGCGCTGTCGGACGCCGCACCCGAGCGCGTCGTCGACGTGACCGAGGCCGCTGCGCTGGACGGCGACGACCTGCACTTCTGGCTCGACCCGCTGCGACTGGCCGACGTCGGCGACGAGGTCGCCGGCGCGCTGGCTGCAGCGGACCCCGACCGCGCCGACGGCTACCGCCAGCGCGCCGCCCAGCTGCGCACCGACCTGACCGCCCTCGACCAGCGCTACGCCGACGGCCTCGCTCCCTGCCGCGGCGCCTCGCTGGTCACCTCGCACGAGGCGTTCGGCTACCTGGCCGACCGGTACGGGCTCCAGCAGCTCGGCGTCGCGGGCCTCGACCCCGAGGTGGAACCCACCCCGGCGCGCCTGCGGGCGGTCGTCGAGCAGGTCCAGGACACCGGCGTGCGGACCCTGTACTTCGAGACCGAGGCCACCGACGCCGTCACCCGCGCCCTCGCCTCGCGGCTGGGGACGGCGACCGGTGTGCTGGACCCCATGGAGAGCGCCCGCGAGCCCGGGGCCGACCTCGTCGCGACCGCCGACGCCAACCTGCGGGCGCTCACCGACGGGCTGGTCTGCTCGTGAGCGCCGGACCCGGCGCCTTCGACGCGGCTGCCGCCGACGCCGTGCTGCTGGCTCCGCTGCTGTGGGAGCCGGTGGCGGCCGCGACCGTCGCCCGCAGCGCCCCTGCCGCGGGGGAGCGCGTGCTGGACGCCTGCTGCGGCACCGGCCCCTCGGCGCTCCTGGCGGCGGCCGCCGTCGGACCGGCGGGCGCCGTCGACGCCGTCGACGTCTCGTCAGCCGCCGTGGCCCAGCTCCAGCAGGCTGCCCGGTCCGCGGGTGGTCTCCCCTGCCTCGAGGCGCACACCGCCGACGCCACCGCGTGGCCGGGGCGCGGGTACGACCTCGTCCAGGGCGTGCTCGGCGTCTTCTTCCTCCTCGATCCCGCGGCGGGCACCGAGCACCTCGTGCGGTGCGCCCGCCCGGGCGGGAGGGTGGTGATCACCACGTGGGCCACCGGCGCGCTCGCGGTCGCGGGGCGAGCGCTCGTGGAGGCGGTCGCCGCGGTCCGGGAGGAGGCGCTGCCCGCCTGGTCGGCCTCGGCCGCCGCCCAGCAGCTCGGAGAGGGAGCCGCTCTCGCCGCGTGGGTCGGGGCCCGAGGTCTGGACGACGTCGTCGTCACCCGTCACCCCCACGCCGTGCCCGCTTCCGCCGAGGAGCTGTGGCTGCTGGTGCTCGGGTCCGGCTTCCGCGGTCTGCTGTCGGGCCTGGCGGCGGCGCAGGTGGCGCGCGTGCGGGACCTGTACCTCTCGGGCCTGGCCGGCGGTGACGACGTGGACGCCACCTTCCTCGTGGCGACCGGCCACCGGCCCGAGGTCCCGGGGGTCCCCTCGGGCGCCTGAGCGCCACCCCGGCCGCCCTCCCCGCTGGGCAGCCCTCGGTCAGAGCCCGACGTGCCGCCGCACGGCGCCCGCGACCTGCGCCGGCGCCATCGCCGCCGTGTCGAGCGCCAGCTCGTCGAGGTCGGCGGCGCGCAGCTGCTCGGCCAGGGCCCGGTGGCGCTGCAGGTGCCAGTCCAGAGCGGTCTGCTGGTCGGCGCTGTACCGGCGGCGCAGGCGCTGCTCGCTGGTGGCCGCGTCCGCTTCGAGGCGCACCGAGCGGACCGGGAGCCCGGTGGCGCGCTCGTAGCGCTCGCGGTCTGCGCCGGAGCGGATGACGCCGCTGACGACCAGCTGCCGCGGACCCGCGTGGCGGTAGGTGGCCCAGACGGCGGCAATGTTCTCCGCCTCACCGAGCACGTTCTCGGGGTCGTCGGGGGCCGGTGGCCAGCTGCGGTGGAACCAGTCGACGTCCACCAGCGCGAACGGCGTGCCGGCCGCGGCGAGCTGGTCGCCAAGGTGCTCCAGCACCGTGCTCTTCCCGACGCCGAAGCTGCCGTTGAGGAAGACGGCGAACGCGCCGGTCACCGGCGGCGCTCCTCCCGCAAGGGCTTCACCGACGCCGGCACCGCCTCGCCGACCACGTCGGGGTAGGAGCAGGTGAACCACCCGCGGTACCCGACCAGCGGCCCGAAGCGCCGGTTGGTGACGCGCACGTCGATGGTGAAGCGCTGGTGCTCGTCGTCGTAGGCCTCCCGCAGCTCTGCCGTGCCCGAGGCGAGCATCGGGAAGCGGAACCCGACCGGACCCTCGTAGAAGCGCTGGCCGTGGGAGGTCAGGCGCAGCGCGCCGTGCTCGTCGACGCGCAGGCGCAGGTCCACGGCGAGGTGCTGGTGCGTGCCGAGGTAGTCGAGCACCCGGCCCGAGCCCGGTCGGCCGTCGGGGGAGCCGTCGACGAGCGTGGCGTCGAAGCGCCGCCGGCGCCCAGCACCGACCTCGAAGGTGCGCACCACGGTGAGCGTCTCGCGCCCGAAGGAGTCGGTGTAGGCGTAGTTCTCGACGGTGAAGGGCACGTCCGTGGCGGCGTCGGGGACCAGGATGTTGCGCCACGCGCCCACGTGCAGGAACGGCAGCGTCCACGCCGGTCCGTGCCACACCTCCTCCATGACCCCGCGCCCCACGCAGCTGTACCCGGAGGCCGTGCCAGCCCCGAACCTGCGGCGCAGCTGGGGGTGCAGGAGGGCAGCGTCGTCGCCGAGGGCGTGCAGCACCACGCTCACCGCTGCACCCCTCGGCCCGCGCGGCGGTCCGGGCGGCGGCTGCAGCGTCGCGCGCTCGGCACGCAGGACGGTGGTGGGAGCGCCAGAGCGCCCAGGGCCGCCAGGGCGAGCGCCGGCTTCCGCCTCCCCAGGGCTGCGGCCACCACCAGGACGACGACGCGTGCCGCCGTCCACGCCAGCGCGAGGTCGCGGCTGCGCTCGGGGGTCTGGTCGTGCTCGGCCCACAGCCGGAGCCTGTCGAAGCTCCACGCCGTCGCCCAGCCGACCAGCGGCCGGGTCAGCCACGGGTCGAGCGCAGCGCCGAGGCGGCCCCAGCCGGGGCGGTAGTCGTAGCCGGTGGTGAACCGGGTGCGGTCGGCCTGGGGCGCATAGCGCCAGAAGCCGGTGCCGCTGGCCAGCGGCGACAGTCGGTCGGCGGGGGCGTCGCCGGCGGTGAAGCGGATGGCGGAGGTGCCCGCGCCGTCGTCGCCGCGCCGCTCTGCGGTGCTCGTCCCGGTGCCGCGGACCGTCAGCAGGGGGAGCCGCGGGTGCGGCAGCGCCAGGGAGTAGGTGAAGCGCTGGTGGCCGTCGTCGTCGTGGCCGGCGGGGGTGATGGAGCTGAAGCGCAGGTCCCAGCGGGGGTGGTGGGCGGTGTCCTGCGTGAGGTGCCAGAGGCGGTCGGGCGGAGCGGCGACGGTGGCGGTCACCCAGACCTGGCGTCCCATGCGCCGACCCTAGTGACGCGCCGGGGTGCCGGTGCCAGGCTGGATCATGGCCTCGTCGTCGTTCTTCCCACAGTTCACGCCGTCCGAGGACCACGACGAGGAGGACCCGCCGTTCCAGCTGGCCGACTGGTACGGGCCGCCCCACGGCGTGCGGCCCGGCGTCGCGGACCTGGGCGTTGAGATCGGGCGCTCCGAGTCGACCGTCGTCAGCGTCCAGGGCGCCGATGCCTACCCCGCCGGCGTGGTGCTCGACCTGGCCGTCCACGTGCGGGAGGGGGGACGCGAGGCACGGCGGAGGCTGTTCGCGGCGCTGGGCCTCCACCACGGGCGCGGCCAGCTGGACCTCTGTCTGGGAGCCGGTGGTCTTCGCTGGGGCGTCGAGCTCGCCGACGGCCGTCGCGTCACGACGCTCGACGAGAGCCCCTGGAACGAGAGGCCGGAGGAGGCCGACCCCTCGGAGTGGAACCCGTCGCACCCGGTGCTGGACGGGGTCGGCCGTCCGCAGGTCTGGTACGACAGCTGGCGGCGGGGGATCTGGTTGTGGCCGCTCCCGCCGCTCCCCACGATGCGGGTGGTGTGCGCGTGGCCCGACCGCGGCATCGAGGAGACGTCCGTGGTGGTCTCGACGAAAGGGCTGCACGCGGCGGCGGCGCGGGCCCGGCCCGTCTGGTGAGGCGGCCGTGATGCCGGACGTGCAGAACCTGGCCGGACGGCGCTCAGGGCGGCGCGTCGCGAGGTTCTGCCCGTCCGGCGTCACGGGGCCTGCCCCGCCGAGCAGGCAGAAGTCGGCCGGAACCGCCTGAGAGGCCGTCCGTCCGGACTTCTGCATGCTGGACGGGACGAGTCGCCGCCCTGAACGCTGGTCGTGTGGCGGCCATCGCGATCAGGGCAGCTCTCCCAGAGGACCTGCCCGCCGTCGCGGCGCTCCGGTGGCGCTGGTGGGACGAGTGGGGCTCCGACGGGACACCGGACGAGGAGCCTGTCGCCTTCGTCTCGGCGTTCGTGACGTGGGCGGAGCGGAACGCCGCCACGCACCGCTGCACTCCGGCCGGCGTGCCCTCAGCCGCTACGAGCGGGCGGGCTTCCAGGTCACCCGGCACCTGCGGCAGGTCGACCTCTGACCGTCAGCCGCCCATCAGCCAGCGGCTCACGGGCACCTCGACGAGCGCGAGCGGCCCCTCGGGGCCCGGGTCGGTGATGTCCCAGCCGTGCCGCTCGGCGAAGGCGGCGACGACGTCGGGCGGGAAGTCGCTGGTCATCAGCCGCGCGGAGCCTTCAGCCACCAGCGGGTGGTCGCCGTCGGGCAGGGCGATGCTGACCCGCGGGTCAGCGGTGAGGTGGGCGACCTTCCGGTTGCGGGCGGCGCTGCAGACCCACCACGACCCCTGGACGAAGCAGAACCAGACGGGAGTGAGGTGCGGCGAGCCGTCGGGCCGCAGCACGCAGAGCCACGCCGTCCGCTCCTCCGCCAGCCGTCGCAGCGCTGCAGCGGACGGAGCGGGCACGTGACCTTGGTACCAGCCCGGACGGGGCGCCGGCCATGAGCAGGTGTCCCGCCGAGCATGCAGAAGTCGAGCAGACGGCCTCGTGGATCAGGGGTGGCCGACTTCTGCATGCTGGACGGGACGGCCTCTCACCTCAGGTGCTGGTGACCAGTGCCCCCGAGCGGGCGCCGCGCGCTGGAGCGGCAGCAGCCAGCGGGTTCTCGAGCTCGCCGACGACGCGGATGGCGGTGGCGGGGTCCGCGAGGTCGACCATCTGCTGGTTGTCGCGCAGCTGCAGCCGGTTGAGGCACGAGCGGGCGAAGGCCGGGGTGAACAGGTCGCCCCGGGCGTGCGCGGCGGCGTCCTCCGGGTGGGCGCGCTGGTGGTCGAGCACGCAGGCGGCGACCTCGTCCCAGAAGTCGGCCGCGGCCAGGACGCCGGCCTCGTCGAGCAGCGCGGACAGCTGCCGGAAGAAGCAGTCGAAGACGTCGGTCTGCACCGACAGCAGCCTCAGGTGCTCGGGGATGTCGGCGCGGATCCGCTCGACGTCGGCGGGCAGCGGCGCGACCGGGTCGAGCAGCGCCACCTCTTCGCCGACGTCCTTCATGAACGTGCTGACCACGGCGTGGTCCTCCAGCACGAGGATGAGGTTCTCCCCGTGCGGCATGAAGACCAGGTCGTGCGCGTAGTAGCAGCGCAGCACCGGCACGAGGTACGCCTCGAGGTAGCGGCGCCCCCAGTCGCGCGGGGCCAGGCCGGAGGCCCGCACGAGCGCGGCGGCGAAGGAGCGCCCGTCGTCGTCGCGGTGCAGCAGCGCCGCCATGGTCATGAGCCGCTGCCCCGGCTCGACCAGCGGGACGGGGCTCTCGCGCCACAGGGCGGCCAGCATCTTGCGGTACGGCGAGCCCTTCGGGGTGGCCTGCTCGTACAGCGGCGAGCGGTAGCCGACGGCGGCCCGCTCGCGCAGCACCCGGAACCCGCGTTCGAGCAGCACCGGGTCGGAGGAGACCACGTCGTGCACCCAGTCGTTGATGGCGGGCGTGACGCTCATGTACTCGGTGGACAGCCCTCGCAGGAAGCCCATGTTGAGCACCGACAGCGCCGTCTTCACATACCACCGCCGCGGGTGGGAGGCGTTGAAGGCGGTGCGCACCGACTGCTGCGCGCGCCGGGCGTCGCCGTCGGTGCCCAGGTGCACCAGGGTCCGGTCCGCCAGCTCGGGGGCGAAGGTGGTGAGCACCCGCCGGCGCCACTGCCACGGGTGCACCGGCACCGGCAGGTAGCCGGCCGGATCGAGCCCGTGCCCGCGCAGCACCTCCCGGAACCGCTCCCGCACCACCGCGTCCAGCTCGCCCGCGTACAGCGACTCCTCGTCCAGCCCGTCCCCGAGGGCCAGCACGCACCGGTCCCTGCGGACCGCCACCCACTCGACCTCGAACGCCGCACCCGACTCCGGCGCGTAGCGCCGCAGGTCGTCGAGGTCGAAGCCGATGCGCCCGCTGTTCGCCACGAACACCGGGTGCCCGGCGGTCATCGCCGCCTCGACCTCCTGGAACCCGGCCTCCAGCAGCTCCTCGCAGCTGGGACCGCCGCGGTGCAGCGTCCAGGCGCGAGCGGCGGTGCTCGCAGCGACCTCCTCCAGGTACAGCGGCAGCACCGCGTCGGTCAGGCCCAGCTCGTCACGCAGGTCGAGCACCAGCTGGGTGGCGCGCGGGCGGTCCGGGACGCCGGCTCCTGACCCGTCCGAGCGCTGCACCTGCACGCTGTCCGGGTCGACGGCCCAGTGGTCGAGCGGCAGCCGCCGGGCGGTGAACGAGTAGACGGCGGCGGCCGTGACCAGCCGGTAGCGGTCACCGTCCACGCGCTCGGGGCTGATCAGCAGCTCGTGGGCGTACTCGCCCAGCGCCTTGGCCACCAGGGCCCGGTCAGCGCGCTCCCACACCGCGGGGGTGAGGTGCTCAGCTGGACTCGGAACGGTCTCGTGGCTGCTCATGCGGTCCTCCCGTGGTCGGCGCGCGCCCTCTCGAAGGCGGCGCGGGTGCAGGTGCTGAGGCGTCCGGTCTTGCCGGGCAGGGTGACGTCGCGGTGCACCTCGAAGCCCCACCGCTCGTTGAGCCGCTGCACGGCGAGGTTGGCGACGTCGGGCTCCACCACCACCCGCTGCACCGCGCCGTCGGCGAAGAGCAGCGCGAGAGCGGCGTGCATCGCCTCGGACGTGTACCCGGGCTGCGGCGGTCCCGCGGGCGGGGCGACGAACAGGTGCATCCCCGCGTCCCCGGGCTGCACGGAGTAGGTCCCGCCCACGGGGTCCGACGCCGGGTCGTACCGCTCCACCAGCAGCACCGGGTCGGCGTCGGCCGCGTCCGCGAGGGTGCCGAGCAGCGCCTCGTGGGTGGCGCTCGCGGCGATGCGCCGGTACTCGGCGACCACCTGCTCGCGGGTCCAGCCCTGCATCATCCAGAACCGGGCCCGCGGTGCGGTGAGCCAGCGGTGCAGCAGGTCGCCGTCGAGGTCGGGGTCGACCGCGCGCCAGACCACCTCGCCCCAGCGCGCCACGTCCGCTGTGCTGTCGGAGGAGGACGACGACGACGACGCGAGCGCGCTCACCGCCGCCCCCCGACGGCAGCGCCCGCCCGGGAGCGGCTGGGACGGCCGGCTCGCGGGGTCGCTCCCGCCGGCGCGCCGCCGTTGCCCGAGGAGCGGGCGCGCGGTGTCCCCGAGAGCGGCGCTCCGGAGAGCGGTGGGTCGGTGGCGGGAACGCCGAAGTGCTGGAACGCGATGGCCCGTTCCACCGGGTACGGCTCCCGCCCGAGCACCGCGCGCAGGATGCAGCTGTTGCGGTAGGCGGCCATGCCGAGGTCGGGGGCCACGAAGCCGTGCGTGTGCGCCTCGGCGTTCTGCACGAACACCGACCCCGCGGGGGCGGGCGCCGAGGAGCCGCGCCCCTCGTCGTCGTCCTGATGACCACCGGCGAGGTCCACGCGGTAGTCGCGGGTGACGTCGAACCGCCCGTGCTCGTCCCAGCGCAGGTGCTCGGCGACGCCGCGGCAGAAGCCGGGCACCTGCTGGCGGTAGCCCGTCGCCATGACCACGGCGTCGGTGGTGAGCGAGGACCGGCGGTCCTGCTCGGCGTGGTGCAGGTGGAGGCGGTAGCCGCCGCCCTCGCGGACCACCCGCTCGCACGCGGTGCCGGTGAACAGGCGGGTGGGCGGGGGACCGTCGACGTCGAGCTCGTAGAGGAGGTCGTAGATCTCGTCGACCAGCTCCCCGTCGATGCCCTTGTACAGCTGGGCCTGGCTGACCAGCAGGTCGTCGCGCGTGCCAGCGGGCAGGGCGTGGAAGTAGTCGGCGTACTCCGGGGAGGTCATCTCCAGCGTCAGCTTGGTGTACTCCAGCGGGAAGAACCGCGGGGAGCGGGTGACCCAGTCGAGCCGGTAGCCGTGGGTGCGGGCCTCGGGCAGCAGGTCGCGGTAGACCTCTGCGGCGCTCTGCCCGCTGCCCACCACGGTGACGGAGCGGTGCTGCTGGAGGAGCTCGCGCGCGGCGAGGTAGTCGGCGGTGTGGACCACGGCGTCGTCGTCGGCGACGTCGGCGAAGGCGGCGGGCACGTGCGGCGGGGTGCCGGTGCCCAGCACCAGCCGACGCGCGTGGTCGGTGCGGTGCCGGCCTCCGGCGTCCACCGACTCCACGGTGAAGCGGCCCTGGCCGGTGGCGTCGAGCTCGGGGTGCCAGGTGACGTCGCGGACGTCCCAGCCGCACTCCACCGACGGCAGCTGGTCGGCCACCCAGCGGCAGTACCTGTCGAACTCCACCCGCAGCGGGTAGAAGCTCTCGCGGATGTAGAAGCGGTACAGGCGGCCCTCGCGCTTGAGGTGGTTGAGGAAGGAGTAGCGCGAGGTGGGGTCCGCCATCGTCACGAGGTCGGCCATGAACGGCACCTGGAGCGTGGAGCTGGGCAGCAGCATCCCCGGGTGCCACGCGAAGCGGTCCTTGCGCTCCAGGAAGAGGCAGTCCAGGCCGAGGGGCTCGGCGAGCGCGGCCAGGCCCAGGTTGAACGGGCCCAGGCCGATGCCGAGGAGGTAGTGCACCCGCTCGACGCCGCCGGCTGTGCTGGTGCTGCTGCTCGTGGTGCTGGTGGTGGTGCTCATGCCGTCGCCCCCAGCGGCTCCTCGTCGAGCACGAGCGGCTCGTCTGCGAGCAGCAGCCGCTCCGCGTGCTCGTGCACGAGGGCGATGACCTCGCGGACGTGCTCGACCGTCGTCGCCGGGTTGAGCAGGGTCAGCTTGAGGTGGGCGCGCCCGCGCACGGTGGTGCCCCCCAGCACCGCCAGGCCCTCGCTGCCCACGGACGCCCGCACGCGGCGGACCAGCCGGTCCAGCTCCTGGGGCCCCAGGTGGGCGTGCGGGCCCGCGCCGGGGCGGAACCTGAAGACGAGCGTGGACAGCTCCGGCGCCACGACCACCTCCAGACGCGGGTCGGCCGCGAGCACGCGGTGGGCGGCGGCGGCGGTGTCGACCACGGTGTCGACGAGCTCGCCGACCGCGTCGGCGCCCATGATCCGCAGCGTCAGCCACAGCTTCAGCGCGTCGAAGCGGCGGGTGGTCTGCAGGCTCTTGCCCACCTGGTCCGGCGCCACGGGCAGCCCGGCGTCGAGGAGCGTGCCCGGTTCGGGGTTGAGGTAGTCGGCGTGGTGGGCGACGTGCCGCAGCGACGCCGCGTCGCGCACCAGCAGCGCGCTGGAGCTGACGGGCTGGAAGAAGGTCTTGTGGAAGTCGACGGTGACCGAGTCCGCGCGGTCGATGCCGTCCAGCAGGTGGCGGCGGCGCCGCGAGGTGATCAGTCCGCCGCCGTAGGCGGCGTCGACGTGGAACCACGCCCCGGCGCTCGCGGCCAGCGCACCGACCTCGTGCAGCGGGTCGATGCTGCCGAAGTCGGTGGTGCCGGCGGTCGCGACCACCGCCGCGGGCACGAGCCCCTGCGCGGCGCACTCGGCGAGGGCGCACTGGAGGGCGTCGGGGCGCATCCGCACGGCCTCGTCCACGGGGACGGTGATGACGGCGTCGTCGCCGAGGCCCAGCAGCCGGCACGCCGTGGTGGTGCTGAAGTGGCCCACCTCTGAGACCAGCACGCGCAGCCGGCCCAGCAGCTCGGGCAGCCGGGCGCGGGGGTGCTCGGTGCGCAGCCGCTCGCAGGCCTCGTCGCGGGCGAGCAGCAGCGCCTGCAGGTTGGACTGCGTGCCGCCGGAGGTGAAGACGCCGTCCGCGGTGGCGGGCAGGCCGAGCCGGTCGGCGGTCCAGCGGACCAGGCGGCGCTCCACGTGCGTGGCACCGCTGCTCTGGTCCCAGGTGTCGAGGCTGGAGTTCACCGCGGCGATGACGGTCTCCCCGAGCACGGCGGGGACCACCACGGGGCAGTTGAGGTGCGCGAGGTAGGTCGGGTGGTGGAACCAGACCGCGTCGCGCAGGTAGAGGCGCTCCAGCTCGTCCAGGGCAGGCCCGACCTCCCCGAGCGGGGTGTCGAGGTCCACGGCGTCGACGGCGCGCTGCAGGTCGGCGGGGTCGGCGCCGGTGGTCGGCCGCTGGGCGGCCGAGATGTGGCGGGCGACGCGCTCCGCTCCCTGGGCCACCGCGCAGCGGTACTCCTCGGCGCTCCCGGCGTCGAGGAGGTGCCTGCGCGCCGGAGCGGTTCCGCCGAGGGCGGGCGGTGGAGCCGCGAGGCTGCGCAGCGGCGTCTCGGAGGGACGGGGGCGGTGCGTGGTGTCCACGGGTCTCCAGGGAAGGTGGTTGCCGAGCACCGGAGTCACTCCAGTGCTACTTAGGACAGCCTCACCTAAATAGATCTTCCAGACCACGTCAACCCGAGGCCCGGTGGGCCCCGCACCCGTCCCGTCGGACGTGCAGAAGTCGCGTCCAGGTGCCCCGCAGACCGGGCCACAGGAGTTCTGCCTGCTGGGCGGGACGCTGGGGATCAGCCGAGCCCGTGACGCCGGACGTGCAGAAGTCAGCTGGACCGGGTCCAGGACGGCGTGTCGCGGGGTTCTGCGCGTCGGGCGTCACGCCCCGATGGACCCACCAGCAGGTCCGTGGCGGCGCGCCGGACGGGTCTCGGGTGAGGCCCTCGTCGTCGTCCCCGGCGCCTACAGTGGGGCGTCTTCCCCGCGCCTGCTCCGCCTGCTCCACGGAGGTCCTCGCCCCATGCCCGCTGGTGACTCGTTCGTCCACCTGCACAACCACACCGAGTACTCGATGCTCGACGGGGCCGCGAGGATCGACGAGCTGTTCGCCACGGCCGCCGAGATGGGCATGCCGGCGCTGGCGACCACCGACCACGGCTACATCTTCGGCGCGTACGAGTTCTGGAAGGCCGGGCGCAAGCACGGGGTCAACCCCGTCATCGGCCTCGAGGCCTACCTCACCCCGGGCACCGCCCGCGGCGACAAGACCCGCGTGAAGTGGGGAGACCCGAGCGCCGGCCGCGACGACGTCTCCGGCTCCGGCGCCTACACCCACATGACGATGTGGGCGCAGGACACCGCGGGCATGCACAACCTCTTCCGCATGGCGAGCCTCGCCAGCCTCGAGGGGCACTACTTCAAGCCCCGCATGGACCGGGAGCTGCTCAACACCTACGGCGGGGGCATCATCGCGACCACGGGCTGCCCGTCCGGTGAGGTGCAGACCCGCCTGCGGCTGGGCCAGTACGACCAGGCGGTCGCAGCAGCCGCGGAGTTCCGCGACATCTTCGGCGCGGAGAACTTCTACTGCGAGATCATGGACCACGGGCTCGAGATCGAGACCCGCATCCAGAAGGACCTGATCCGCCTCGCCAAGGACCTCGGCATCCCGCTGGTCGCCACCAACGACCTGCACTACACGCGCCCGGAGCACTCCGAGGGCCACGCGGCGCTGCTGTGCGTGCAGTCGGGCTCCACGCTGGCGGACCCGAACCGCTTCAAGTTCGACGCCGACGAGTTCTACCTCAAGACCCCCGCGGAGATGCGCCACCTGTGGCGCGAGCTGCCCGAGGCCTGCGACAACACCCTCGCCATCGCCGAGCGCTGCTCGGTGGAGTTCTCCGAGGGCATCGGCACGTACATGCCGCGCTTCCCCGTGCCGGAGGGGGAGAGCGAGGACTCCTGGTTCGTCAAGGAGGTCGAGCGCGGCCTGCTCATGCGGTTCAAGGGCGAGGTGCCTGACGAGAGCCGCCGCGTCGCCGAGTACGAGATCGGCGTCATCACCAAGATGGGCTTCTCGGGGTACTTCCTCGTCGTCGCCGACTTCATCCGCTGGGCCAAGCGCAACGGCATCCGCGTGGGCCCCGGCCGCGGTTCCGGTGCGGGCTCGATCGCCGCGTACGCCCTGGAGATCACCGACCTCGACCCGCAGCGCCACGGCCTGATCTTCGAGCGGTTCCTCAACCCCGACCGCGTCTCCATGCCCGACTTCGACATCGACTTCGACGAGCGCCGACGCGGCGAGGTCATCAGGTACGTGACGGAGAAGTACGGCGAGAGCCGGGTCGCGCAGATCGTCACCTACGGCACCATCAAGGCCAAGCAGGCCGTCAAGGACGCCTCGCGCGTGCTCGGCTACCCGTTCGCCATGGGCGACCGGATCACCAAGGCGATGCCCGCCGCGGTGATGGGCAAGGACGTTCCGCTCACCCAGATCTTCGAGCCCACCCACAACCGCTACGCGGAGGGCAAGGAGTTCCGCGAGCTGTACGAGGCCGAGGCCGACGTGCAGAAGGTCGTCGAGACGGCCAAGCAGCTCGAGGGCCTGAAGCGGCAGTGGGGCGTGCACGCCGCCGGCGTCATCATGTCGAGCGAGCCGCTGATCGACCTCATCCCGATCATGCGCCGCGAGCAGGACGGCCAGGTCATCACCCAGTTCGACTACCCGAGCTGCGAGTCCCTCGGTCTGATCAAGATGGACTTCCTCGGCCTGCGCAACCTCACGATCATGGACGACGCCGTCCGCCTCGTGGAGCGCAACCGCGGCGAGAAGGTGGTGCTCGAGGAGCTCGAGCTCGACGACCCCGAGACGTACGCGCTGCTGCAGCGCGGAGACACCCTCGGCGTCTTCCAGTTCGACGGCGGGCCCATGCGCTCGCTGCTGCGCCTCATGCGCCCCGACAACTTCGAGGACATCTCCGCCGTCGGCGCCCTCTACCGCCCCGGCCCGATGGGCGCCGGGAGCCACACCAACTACGCGCTGCGCAAGAACGGCCAGCAGGAGATCACGCCCCTGCACCCCGAGCTGGCCGAGCCGCTCGCGGAGGTGCTGGGCACCACCTACGGCCTGATCGTCTACCAGGAGCAGGTGATGTCCATCGCGCAGACCGTGGCGGGCTTCAGCCTCGGTCAGGCGGACCTGCTGCGGCGGGCGATGGGCAAGAAGAAGAAGTCCGAGCTGGACAAGCAGTACGAGAAGTTCTCCGGCGGCATGCACGAGCGCGGCTTCTCCGAGGCCGCGGTCAAGGCCCTGTGGGACGTGCTGCTCCCGTTCTCCGACTACGCCTTCAACAAGGCGCACTCCGCGGCGTACGGCGTCGTCTCCTACTGGACCGCCTACCTCAAGGCGCACTACCCGGCCGAGTACATGGCCGCGGTGCTGACGTCCGTGCGCGACGACAAGGACAAGTCCGCGCTCTACCTCAACGAGTGCCGCCGCATGGGCGTCACCGTGCTCCCGCCGGACGTCAACGAGTCGATCGCCACGTACGCCGCGGTCGGCCCCGACATCCGCTTCGGCCTGGCGGCCATCCGCAACGTCGGCGAGAACGTCGTCGACGCGATCGAGAAGGCCCGCGAGGAGAAGGGCGCCTTCACGAGCTTCGGCGACTTCCTCGCCAAGGTCCCCGCTGTGGTGTGCAACAAGCGCACGGTGGAGTCGCTCATCAAGGCGGGCGCCTTCGACTCCCTGGGCGCCAACCGGCGGGCGCTGCTCGCCGTGCACGAGGACGCCGTCGACTCGGTGGTCGGCCTCAAGCGCCAGGAGGAGAAGGGCCAGTACGACCTCTTCGGCGGCCTCATGGGCGACGACGACGAGGACGGCGTCGGCCAGGGGTCGGCGCTGTCGGTGGCCGTCCCCGACCTGCCCGAGTGGGACAAGAAGGAGCTGCTGGCCCGCGAGCGCGAGATGCTCGGCCTGTACGTCTCCGACCACCCGCTCTTCGGGCTCGAGCACGTGCTGAGCTCCGCCGCGGACTGCTCCGTGGCCACGCTCCTCACCGACGAGTCCCGCCAGGACGGCTCGATGGTCACCATCGCCGGGCTCATCACGGGCCTGCAGCGCAAGATGACCAAGCAGGGCAAGCAGTGGGCCATCGCCACCGTCGAGGACCTCGGCGGCGCGGTGGAGGTGCTGTTCTTCCCCAGCAGCTACGAGCAGTTCGCGCACCTGCTCGCGCCGGACGCCGTCGTCGTCGTCCGCGGCCGGCTGTCGCGGCGCGACGACGTGCCCTCGCTGCACGCGCAGGACCTGTCGGTGCCCGACACCTCGGTGGCCGCCGACGGGCCCGTGGTCATCACGCTGCCCGAGCAGCGGTGCACCGAGCCCGTGGCCGACCGCCTGCGCGGGGTGCTGCAGGACCACCGCGGGCAGACGCTCGTGCACCTGAAGCTGCTCACCACCGACAAGCAGGTGCTGGTCTGCCTCGACGACGCGCTGCGGGTGACCCCCTCGCCGTCGCTGTTCGGGGACCTCAAGGCGCTGCTGGGTCCCAGCTGCCTGGTGTGAAGACCCGGCTGAGGTCTCCGCTGCCCGGCTGGGCTGGTGCGCTCGCGCCGGTGCTGGGCCCGGCGCTGCTGGGGCTGGTGGTCGGGGTGGTGTGGTGGCTCGTCGCACCGACGGGGCCGGTGGTGCTGCTGCAGGGCGGGTCCGTGCTCGGCGCCGCCGACCCCGAGCTCACCGCTTCCCAGGACGGCTGGCTCGTGGGGCTCGGCGCGGCGGCAGGGCTCCTCTGCGGTGTCGTCGCCGCGGTGCGCCCCGGGGACGCGCCCTCCCGCCGCAGCCTGGCCGTCGTCGCCGGCTGCCTGTTCGGCGCTGTCTTCGCCGCGCAGCTGGGGGCGTGGCTGGGCCCGCCGTCCGTGGCGGCGCAGCTGGCTGCCGGCGCTGACCCCGCCCGCGGGCTGGTCAGCCCGCTGCGCAGCCACAGCGCCGGGGTGCTGCTCGTCTGGCCGGCGGTGGCCGCCCTGGTGATGACGATGGGCCACCTGGCCGCCGCGTGGAGCGGCAGCAGGGTGGAGGGAGCCCATGATCACGAAGAGGAGCTCGACCCCCGTCCGTGATCATGGGGAGTCGGCCACCCGGGGGGTGGTCAGCGGCGGCGGAGCTGGACCAGCACCTCGGCGTGGGCGGTCTGCGGGAACATCGCGAACAGGCGCCCCCGCACCGGCTCCCACCCGGGCAGCGCCTCCAGGTCCGTCGCCAGCGAGGCCGGGTTGCAGCTGGAGTAGAGCAGGTGGCGGGTGCGCGGGGGAGCGGCGTCGAGCCACGCGCACAGCTGCGCGCCCAGCCCCCGCCTCGGAGGGTTGACGACGACGACGTCGGGCGCGGCGTGCCCCGGCTGCTCGCGCGCCCACGAGGTGGCGTCGGCGTGGATGAAGCCCGTCCCGCTGAGCCCCGCGGCGCCCGCGGCGTCCCGGGCGGCGGCGACCGCCTGCTCGCTCGTCTCCACCCCGACCACGTCCCGCCCGGGAGCAGCCACGTGCAGGGCGAAGCCGCCCGCGCCGCAGTAGAGGTCCCACACCCGCAGCCGGGTCGGCCCGTGGCCCGGCGCAGCGGCGGCCGCGCCGAGGCGCTCGTCGTCGTCGAGATCGGTCACCCAGGACGCGACCTGGGCGTAGAGCTGCCCGGCGACGTCGGTGTTGGTCTGCAGGAAGCCCTGCGGACGGGCGAGCAGCGTCACCGCGCCCTGGCGGACGGGCAGGCGCTCGGCGGGGGTGAGGGGCACCTCGACGTCGCCCTCGAGCAGGGCGGCGTGCTGGGGCAGCAGGTTCGCGGAGACCACGCGGGCGGAGGGGAGCTGCTCGAGGAGCCACGGGAGGTGCTTGCGGATCCGCGGCAGCGACTCGGTGGAGCGCAGCACGAAGCGGACCATGAGCTCGCCGGCGTCGTTGGTGGTGACGTGGACGTGCTTCAGCTCGCCACGGCGGGCGGCCACGTCGTAGGGGACCAGCGCGGCGCGGGTGACGAAGGCGCGCAGCGGCTCCAGGGCGTCGGTGGTGGAAGCCGGGTACAGGCCGCAGCGGACCAGGTCGACGCCGCGGCCGGCCTCGTCGAGGATCCCCAGCGTGGGGGTGTCGGTGGTGCCGGCGACCACCATCTTGGCGCGGTTGCGGAAGCGGCTCGCCGGACCGGTGGCCGGGGCGAGCCAGGTCGGGACGGTGGGCAGCAGCGTCTCGACGCGCGCCTGCGCGTCGGCCACCTGGACGTCCTCCGGGACGCCCATGAGGGTGCACGAGCGGCAGACCCCGGCGTCGTAGTAGTCGCACTGCACGGTGGTGAGGGTGCTCAGGGGGCGGTGACGGGCGCCACGGCGGCGCCCGTCAGGGAGACGAGGTCGGCGGGGGCGAGCTCCACGTCCAGGCCGCGGCGGCCACCGCTGACGAGCACGGTCGGCTGCTCCAGGGCACTGCTGTCGACGACGGTGGGCAGCCGCTTGCGCTGCCCCAGCGGGCTGATGCCGCCGCGCACGTACCCGGTGGTGCGCTCGGCGGCGGACGGGTCGGCCATGGCGGCGCGCTTGCCGCCCAGGGCCGCGCCGACGGCCTTGAGGTCGAGCTTGGCGCTGACCGGCAGCACGGCGACGCCGAGCGCGCCGTCCACCTCCACCACGAGGGTCTTGTAGACGCGCGCCGGGTCGATGCCGAGGGCGTGCGCGGCCTCCAGGCCGTAGCCGACCTCGGCGGAGACGGCGGCGTCGTGCTCGTAGGGGTGCACGGTGTGCGCCACACCGGCCTTGGCCAGCGCGGTGGTGGCCGGCGTGCTGCCGCCGGCGGGCTTCTTGGCCATCAGTTGTAGACCGGCGGGTCGTCGAGGAGCTCCTGCGCGGGCAGGGAGCGCAGCTCGGAGATCAGCACCTGCTCGCGGCGCAGGATCGCCCTCTCCTCGCGCAGCCGCGACGCCGTGTCGGGGAGCTCCAGCAGGCGCTGGCGCTCGGGCAGGTCGAGCACCATGCCCGCCATGACGAGGTAGCTCAGCACGGCCGGGTCCTCCGGGACGCCGCCGGGCACGCCCGTCGTGGCGATGCCCAGCTGCACGCGGTAGGCCGTCCAGGCGGCGGCGGTGGAGGTGGCGAGGTCGGCGAGGCGCTCCGGGTCGGCGCCGGCCCGCTCGGGGACCGGGCTGACCAGGCCGGTGAGGTACGGCGTGCCGGCGGACTCGTCGACGCCGTCGAGGCGGAACCTCACGGCGCCGGAGGTGATGAGCTCGTACCGGCCGTCACCGGGACCGTCGGGCTCGGAGACGTCGCGCACGACGGCCGTGCAGCCGACCTCGTGGAGGTCCACCGCACCGGGGCGCGAGCCGGCGTCGCGTCCGTGGCGCAGGGCGACCACGCCGAACGCGCGCTGCTCCTCGGGCAGGGACAGCAGGTGCTCCACGAGCGCGACGTAGCGCGGCTCGAAGATCGTCAGGGGCAGCACGAGACCCGGCACCAGCACGGTGCGCAGCGGGAACAGGGGCAGCCGCTCGCTCACCACCACAGCCTAAGCAGCCCCCCTGACAACCCCACCGTGATCATGGGCTTCGCCAACAGTGCCTGTCGGTGACGTCCATGATCACGGAGGCTGGTGGTGGTGGAGTCCATGATCACGGCCGGGGAGCGGGGTCAGGTGCCGCAGAAGGTGGTGTAGGGGCCGAAGGCGTCGGGGGCCGGCTCGGCGTAGCGCTCCCACCCGGTCCGCTCCACGTACGGGTGCGTCACGACCTCGACGAGGCGCTCCAGCGGCGCGAGGTCGCCGTCCGTCGCCGCGGCCAGCGCCTCCTCCACGAGGTGGTTGCGCGGGACGTAGACCGGGTTGGTCGCGTCCATCGCGGCGGCGTCGGGGGAGAGGACCAGCCAGCGGTCGGCCCAGGCGTCGAAGGCCTCCCGCGCCAGGAAGAGGTCGCGCGCGGGTGCGCCGCTGCCGGCTCGTGCCGCGTCGGCCAGGCGCCGGTACAGGCCGGTGTGGTCGACGTGGTCGGTCTGGGCCAGGCCCAGCAGGTCGGTGACGAGCTGGTCGACGGCGTCGTCGTCCCCAGCCAGGTGCGCGAGCCCGATCTTGCGGCGCATGCCGGCGCGCCACGCCCTCGCGAACCGGGGCCGGTACGCCCCCAGGGACTCCGTGGCGATGGCCACCGCGCGGTCGCTGCTGCCCTCGTCGTCGTCCTGCTCCTCCACGAGGAGGGGGAGGAGCGTCTCGGCGAAGCGGGCGAGGTTCCACTCCAGCACGCCGGGCTGCGCGCCGTAGGCGTAGCGGCCGGCGTGGTCGATGGAGGAGAAGGAGGCGGCCGGGTCGTAGGCGTCGACGAAGGCGCAGGGGCCGTAGTCGATGGTCTCGCCGGAGATCGTCGTGTTGTCGGTGTTCATGACGCCGTGGACGAAGCCCAGCAGCACCCACTGCGCGACGAGGTCGGCCTGGGCGGCGACGACGGCGTCGAGCAGGGCCTTCGCCTGGTCCTGCGGTGACCCCGCGGCCGCGGCCGCGGGGTGGTGGCGGGCGGTGGCGACGTCGGCGAGGCGGCGCAGCAGGCCGAGGTCGCCGGTGGCCCGGGCGTACTGGAAGGAGCCGACGCGCAGGTGGCTGCTCGCCGTGCGCGCGAGCACCGCGCCGGGCAGCACCACCTCGCGCTGCACGTCCCTGCCGGTGGCGACGACGGCGAGCGCGCGCGTCGTCGGCACGCCGAGGGCGTGCATGGCGCTGCTGATGACGTGCTCGCGCAGCATGGGCCCGACGGCGGCCAGGCCGTCACCGCCGCGGGACAGCGGCGTGCGCCCGGAGCCCTTGAGGTGGAGGTCGCGGACCTCACCGCTGCGGGTGGTCAGCTCGCCCAGGAGCAGTGCGCGGCCGTCGCCGAGGCGGGGGGAGTACCCGCCGAACTGGTGGCCGGCGTAGACCTGCGCCACCGGCTGAGCACCGTCGGTGACGTGCTCGCCGGTGAGGAACCGGACCCCGTCAGCCGTGCGCAGCCACGCCGGGTCGAGGCCCAGCTCGGCGGCGAGCGCCTCGTCGAGGACCAGGAGCTGCGGGTGCGGCGCCGGTGCGGCCTTCCACGGGACGGCCAGCTCGGGCAGCGCGTCGGCGAAGGCGTGCGTGAGGCGCGGCTCGCTCCCCGCGGGCGCGGAGGCGGTGGGCGTGGTCGCTGGAGCGCTCATCCCCTCCTCCAACGACCGCGCGCGCTGCCGCCTTCCCCGCGCGGCTCGGCAGTGTCAGGAGGAGGCCCAGCGGCAGGTCCTCAAGGCCGGATCCGGCCTTGAGGACCTGGCAGTGCAGGTGGACCTGGCACCGCGGTGTTCGCAACGTCCATGATCACGGGTGGTGGTGCTGGTGGCGTCCATGATCACGGAGGGAGGGCCTCAGGCGGTGAAGGAGCTCCGCCAGGAGTGCTGCGGCTCGTAGCCGAGCACCCGCCGGGCCTTCTCGATGCTCAGCAGCGTCTCGTGCTCGCCCAGCTCGCCGCGCACCTCGACGTCGGGGAAGACCTGCTCCATCAGCTCGGCCGAGGAGCGCTGCATGACCGTGTCGGCGTTGGCGATGATGAAGACGTCGGCGCCTGTGGTCTGCAGCTCCAGCGCCCTGCGCACCGCCTGGGCGCCGTCGCGGGCGTCGATGTAGCCCCACAGGTTCCACACGCGGGTGCCCGGGTCGGCGTCGTAGTCGGGGAACTCGGCGTACTGGTCGGGGTACATGACGTTCGAGAACCGCAGTCCGATGATCTTCGCCTCGGGGTCCCAGCGGCAGAACTGCACCGCCATCTCCTCCCCGAGCGCCTTGCTCAGCGAGTAGCTGGAGTTGGGCCGCGGGTGGTACTCCTCGTCGACCGGCGCGTACGGCGGCGGCTCCTCCTGGAACGGCAGCCCGAGCACCGTCTCCGAGGAGGCCCACACCACGTTGCGGACGCCCGCCGCGCGGGCGGCGGCGAACGCGCTGTAGGTGCTCATCATGTTGTTCTGGAACGTCACCGCGTCCGTGGCCAGGCCCGGAGCGGGGATCGCGCCGAGGTGGACCAGGGCGTCGACGCCGTGGCGGTGGTGCTCGTCCACGCCGAGCAGCGCCTCGAGCAACTGGCCGTGGTCGGCGAGGTCCGTCCTGAGGAAGCGGGCACCCTCCGGCAGGGCGCCCGGGCCGCCGGGCGGCGGGGCCTGGTCGAGGTTGACGACGGTGTGGCCGTGGGCGACCAGGTCGGCCACCACCACCCGCCCGAGCTTGCCGGATCCTCCGGTCACTGCGATGTGCACGGCTCCCACCCTGCCCGGTGCCCCTGGGGCGTGCACCACCGAGGTGCTGTGCGGCGGCTGTCGCCCGCCCCGCGCCCGACCGTGCCCGAGGTGGCGAGCAGCTCAGAGCGGCTCAGAGCCGCTCGGAGCCCTCGGACAGGTCGGCGCTGCGCTCGGGCTGGGGCACGCACAGCTCCAGCGCCCGCCGGTGCACGGTGATCGACAGCACCCGCGCCGGGTCGATGACGTCGCCGTCGAGCTCGCGGGGGTGCTCGCGGTCGGCGCGGACCACCACGCGGGAGGCGCGGTGCGCCTCCAGGTGGGGCACGTGCTCGTGGCGGCGCACCACGCCCCACGCCAGGCGCAGCCAGTGCAGGAGGCTGCGGGGAGCGAGGACGGCGACGTCGAGCTGCCCGTCGTCGGGGCTGGCCTGCTCCAGCAGCAGCACGCCGGCCTGCAGGCGCCCCACGTTGGCCACCACCACGCTGCGCGCGCGCCGCCGCAGCGGCGGCCGGTCGTCGAGCACGATCTCCAGGACCATGCTCCGGTCTCCCAGGTGCTTCAGCGCTGACAGCACGTAGGCGACCGGCCCGAGCGCGCTCTTGAGGCGCTTGTCGGCGTCGTCGAGCATCGCCGCGTCGAAGCCCATGCCGGCCATGACGGCGAAGGCGCTGCTGAACGGGGCGCCGCCGTCGTCGTCCTCGTCCGTGGGGGCGGCCACGCCGACGTCGATCTTCCGCCGGCCGCGCTCCAGCACCAGCCGCACGCCGGCGGTCGGGTCCTGCGGCACCCCGAGGTTCGTGGCGAGCAGGTTGCCGGTGCCGGCGGGGAGGATGGCGAGCGCGGTGGACGTGCCGGCCAGGCCCTCCACGCACGCCCGGACCGTGCCGTCGCCACCGCACGCGAACACCACGTCGAAGCCGTCGGCCGCCGCCTGGCGGGCCTGCTCGATCCCGGGACTGTCCGGCGTGGTCTCGATCCACTCCGGCGCGGGCCAGCCGGCGTCGGCGAGGGCGGTGTCGACGGCGGCGCGGCGCTGCTCGAGGTCGTCCACGCGGGCCGGGTTGACGACGACGGCGCAGCGCAGGGGCCCGTCCGGAGCCGACGTGGTGGCGTCGCGCGCGGCAGCGTCAGCGGTGGTCATGGGGGTCCTCACGGAGCGTGGTCTGCAGCAGCCGCACCGTTCTGGACGTCCGCGCCGACCATCCTGGCCGTCCCGCGCCGGGCCCGCCCGGTGGACCACCCGGGGAGACCCCGTCCGGGCTCAGGCGGGCAGGTGCGCGTCCAGCCAGGCGGTGACGTCGGCGGTGACCTCGTCGCGGTTGGTCTCGTTGACCAGCTCGTGGCGGGCGTCCGGGTAGAGCCGCACGGTCACGTCGGTCAGGCCCGCGGCCCGGTAGCGCTCGGCCAGCGCCGTGACGTTCCGGCCGCCGGGCCCGCCCACCGGGTCGCGGTCGCCCGAGACCAGCAGCAGCGGCAGGTCGGTGCGGATGCGCCCCAGCGCGGACGGGTCGGCGGTGCGCTGGGCGGTGGCGAGGATCCCCCCGAGGACGGCGTCCTCGGTGGCGAAGCCGCACAGCGGGTCGGCGACGTAGGCGTCCACCTCGGCGGCGTCGCGGCTGAGCCACTCGAAGCCGGTGCGCTGCTCGAAGCCGGCGTTGAACCCCGCCAGCCCCTCTCCGGCACCGGGGTCGGCGGCCAGGCCCTGGACCACCTCGATGAGCCCGTCGAGCGTCGTCGTGCCGGACAGCACCACCCCGGCGTACGGCACCGGTCCGGCGACCAGCACGTTCTGCAGGCACATCGACCCCAGGGAGTGGGCGAAGGCGAACAGGGGCAGGCCGCGGTGCTGGCGGGCCAGCTGGTCGCCGTAGGCGGCGGTGTCGGCGAAGAAGCCCTCCGCGCCGGGGGCGCCGAAGCCGCCCAGCGGCACCTCGGCGGAGACCGAGCCGCCGTGGCCGCGGGTGTCGGCGCCGGAGACCACGTAGCCGGCGGCGCCGAGGGCCCGGGCGAACCTGTCGTAGCGGCTGGTGTGCTCGGCCAGCCCGTGCACCAGCTGCACCACGCCGCGCGGGCGGCCCTCGACGTCGTCCCAGGTGGTGGTGGCCAGTGCGAGGCCGTCAGCGGGGGACGTGGTGCGGGCGGTGCGAGCGGGCACGGGGGCGACTCCTTCGTCGGGACGCGGCAGGTCCGGCTCATCATGGCGCCGCCTCCGCCGCCTGCCGCGCGCGCCTACCCTGCGGGCCGTGACGAGCCCCACTGGACCAGGGCGGACCCGGTTGCGCCTGGCGACCATGCGACCGCGCGACCCCCACGAGCAGGGCCGGTTGGCCAGCAGCCTGGAGCTGTTCTTCGACCTCGTGTTCGTGGTGGCGATCAGCGTGGCCAGCGTTTAGCTGCACCACGCCATCACCGGCGGCCACGCGCTGCAGGGGGTCGCCACCTACCTGCTCGTGTTCTTCGCCGTGTGGTGGGCGTGGATGAACTTCACGTGGTTCGCCACCACCTTCGCCGTCGACGACTGGCTCTACCGCGTCCTGACGGTGCTGCAGATGGCCGGTGTGCTCGTGCTGGCCGCCGGCGTGGAGCCCGTCTTCGACCGCGGCGACCTCCGCCTGCTCGTGCTCGGGTACGTCGTGATGCGGGTCGCGATGGTCGCGCAGTGGCTGCGCGCCGCCCGCACCGCCGGCCGGCTGCGTCGCACGGCGCTCACCTACGCGGTCGGCATCGCCGCGGTGCAGGTGCTCTGGGTGGGCGCGCTCGTGCTGCACGGGACGGCGCTGTGGGTGGCGGCGGGCGTGCTCGTCGTCGCCGAGCTGGCGGTGCCCGTGGTGGCCGAGCGCCGCGGGAACACCACCTGGCACCTGCACCACATCACCGAGCGGTACGGCCTGTTCACGCTGATCCTGCTCGGGGAGTCGCTGCTCGGCTCCGCCAACGCGATCATCGAGGCGCTCCACGACGAGCACGCCCTCGGCGCGCTCGTCTCGGTCTCGGTCCTCGTGCTCGTCAGCACGGCGGCGCTGTGGTGGGTGTACTTCTGGCCCCCGCACCACCGCGTGATCACCGACCTGCGCAGCTCGCTGCGGTACGGCTACGCGCACTACGCGGTCTTCGCGGCGGCCGGCGCGCTCTCCGCCGGCGTCGAGACGGAGATCAGCTCGATGACCGGGGAGTCGGGGCTCAGAGACCTCGGCACCTCGCTCACCGTGACCGTCCCCGTGGCGGTGTTCCTCCTCGGGGTGTGGTGGGTGGCGCTGCGCGCCAGCGCCGACCGCACGGTCCGGCTGGCCGTCCCGGTGGCCGCGCTGCTCGTGCTGCTCGACCCGCTGGTGCCCGTGCCGGTCACCCTCACCACGGTGGTGCTGGTGCTGCTCGTCGTGGTGCTCGTGGTGCACCCGCCGCTCAGCGCGCCGGGCGCCGCCGCCCGCGGGGCGGGGTCAGCGGAGGGCTGACAGGCCCGGCACCGGCGGGTGGTCGAGCAGCGCCTCCAGCACGGCGGCCACTCCCGCCCTCCGGCGCGCGCCCCGCCGCAGCACCGCCGCCACCTCGCGGTGCGCGGGCGCCGCCAGCTGCCGCACCGCCACGCGTCCGTCCTGCGGCACAGCCAGCGCCGGAAGCACCCCCACCGCCAGGCCCGCGGCCACGTGCTGCACGAGCAGCAGGTAGGTGCTGAAGCGCGCGGCCACCCGCGGGGCGAAGCCGGCGGCGCCGCACAGCCGCCGCACCTGGTCGTCCATGTACGAGCCGGGCCGGTCGCACGCCCACCACTCGTCCGCACACGCGGCGAGGTCCACCGGAGCGGTGGCGCTGCTCGCGCTCGGCGTCGTCTGCGGGGTCTGCGGGGTGGGCGCTTGGGCGAGCGGGTGGTCGGGCGGCAGCAGGAGCACCAGCGGGTCGGACCCGACGGGCACCACCTCGAGCTCGGCCGACCACGGGTAGCGCGGGTCGTCGGTGGTGGTCACCACCACGTCGGCGGTGTCGGTGAGCAGCGCACCCGGCGCCTCGTGCGGCTCGAGCTCCGCCAGCTCCACGTGCAGGCGCGGGTGGCTGACGCGCAGGGTGGCCACCGCGGGCAGGCACAGGGGCGCCACCGCGCTCTGGAACGCCGCCAGCCGGACCGTGCCGGTGGGCTCGCCGTCGAGGGCGTCCAGCTCGGCCCGCGCCGACGCCATGCCCGCCAGCAGGTCGCGCCCGCGCGCCGCCAGCACCCTGCCGGCCTCCGTCAGCCGCACCCGCCGCCCGGAGCGCTCCAGCAGCGGTGCCCGGACCTCCCGCTCCAGCGCCGCCAGCTGCTGGCTCACGGTCGACGGGCTCAGGTGCAGCGACTCCGCCACCGCCCGCACCGTGCCGAGCGCGTCGAGCTGCACGAGCATCCGCAGCTTCCACGGGTCGATCACCGCACCGATCATGCCAGCGCTGTGCGGCTCCGCCGAACAGCAGCGTCGAGCAGATCCGCTGGACGACGACGACCACCCGTCCCTAGCGTCACCGGGTGTGACGAACCTCCGCCCCCACGAGCAGCACCTGGTCCGCTACTCCGGCCGCGGCGGCTTCAGCCCGGAGCTCGTGGAGCGCGCAGCAGGCACCACGCTGGTCACCGCCAGCGGCCACGAGCTGCTCGACTTCACCTCCGGGCAGATGAGCGCGATCCTCGGCCACTCCCACCCGGAGGTCGTGGCCACCGTGCGCCGCCAGGTCGGCGAGCTCGACCACCTCTACTCCGGCATGCTCAGCCGGCCCGTCGTCGAGCTGGCCGAGCGGCTGGCCGCCACGCTGCCCGCACCGCTCGACAAGGCGCTGCTGCTCACCACCGGAGCCGAGGCCAACGAGGCGGCGCTGCGGATGGCCAAGCTCGTCACCGGCGGCCACGAGGTGCTGTCCTTCTCCCGCTCCTGGCACGGCATGACCGCCGGCGCCGCGGCCGCCACCTACAGCGCCGGCCGGCGCGGTTACGGGCCCGTCGCGCCGGGCAACCTCGCGCTGCCCGTGCCGCACCGCACGGGCGCGCCGCTGACCGAGGCCGAGTGGCGGGCCCAGCTCGACCTCGCCTTCGAGCTGGTCGACGCGCAGTCCGTGGGGGCGCTCGCGGCCTGCATCGTCGAACCGGTGCTGAGCTCCGGCGGCGTGCTCGACCTGCCGCCCGGCTACCTGGCAGCGCTCGCGGAGCGCGTGCGCGAGCGCGGCGGGCTGCTGGTGCTCGACGAGGCCCAGACGGGTCTGTGCCGCACCGGCGACTGGTACGCCTTCCAGCGCGACGGCGTGGTGCCCGACGTGCTCGTGCTGTCCAAGACGCTCGGCGCGGGGCTGCCGCTGGCCGCCGTCGTCGTCAGCGCCGAGCTGGAGGCCCGGGCCCACGAGCTGGGGTACCTCTTCTTCACCACCCACGTCAGCGACCCGCTGCCCGCGGCCGTCGGCGTGACCGTGCTCGACGTGCTGCAGCGCGAGGGGCTCGACGCGCGGGCCCGCGAGGTGGGCGGGCGGCTGCGGGACGGGCTGTCAGGGCTCGCGTCGGCGCACGCGTGCGTGGCGGAGGTGCGCGGCCGGGGGCTCCTGCTGGGGCTGGAGCTGGCGGGCGACCCCGACGGGCGCTGGACCGCCGACGAGCTCGGCGCCCGGGTGACGCGCCGCTGCTACGAGCTGGGCCTGCACGTGAACATCGTCCAGCTGCCGGGCATGGGTGGGACCTTCCGGATCGCGCCGCCCCTGACGGTGGCCGAGCACGAGGTGGACCGGGCGCTCGTGGTGCTCGACGAGGCCCTCGGAGACTGCGCCGCCTGAGCTGGCCCTGACCGAGGGGCGGCGCGCGGGGGACGTCAGGCCGGGTCGTGGTGCTCGTCGACGAGCTGGTGCAGGTGGTGGTCCTGCCACCGCCCGGCGATCCTCAGGTAGCGGGGCGCCGTCCCGATGCGGACGAACCCGTTGCGCGCCAGGACCGCCTGCGACGCGGTGTTGTGCAGGAGCGTGTCGGCCTGGAGCCGGTGGAGGTGCAGCTCGTCGAAGGCCAGCCGCACCGTCGCCGCGACCGCCGCGGTCGCCACGCCTCGACCCGTGTGCCCGGCGCCCACCCAGTAGCCGATCGACGCCGACTGGAACGCCCCGCGCACGACGTCGTTGACGGTGATCCGGCCGACCACCTCGTCGTCGTCGACGATGACCAGGGGGACGTGCGTGCCGGCGGTGTGCCGCTCGAGCAGCGCGGCGGTGGTCGCGCGCTGCGACGCCTCCGTGAAGAAGGAGTCCTCCCGCAGCGGCTCCCAGGGGGCGAGGTGCTCGCGGCTGCGGCGCAGGAGGTCGGTGATGGCGGGGACGTCGTCCTCGGTGACCAGCCGGACGGAGATCATCACGGCACGCTACTCGGCAGGTCGACGGCGGTGTGACGAGCGCCACAGGGGTTGTTCAGGAGTGGTGCATCCACGGGCGGGGTTCCGCGCGCAGTAGGGGCAGGAGCGTCGCGACGGGCGGCGCCCGGACCACGGAGGACCCTCGTGCGCAAGACCACCTGCACCGCCGCCGTCGCCACGACCGCTGCCGCCCTCGTGCTCGTCCCCGCAGCCGCCGCCTCCGCGGCCGGCGGCGCTGGCGGCACGGCGACCGTCAGCGTGCTGCACGCCGTGCCCGGCCTGACCGTCGACGTCTACGCCAACGGCTCCGAGCTCATCCCCGACTTCACCCCGGGCACGCTCACCGACCCGCAGCAGCTGCCCGCCGGCAGCTACGACCTCGCGGTCTTCCAGGCTGGCCAGCCCTCCACCGGCACCCCCGCCATCAGCGCGAACGACGTCGAGGTGCCGGCGGGGGCCGACGTCACGCTGGTCGCCCACCTCGACGCCCAGGGCCAGCCCAAGCTCACCCCGTTCGTCAACGACACCACCGCGGTGCCCGCTGGTGACGCCCGCGTCACCGTGCGCCACGTCGCGGCGGCCCCCGCGGTGGACGTCCGCGCCGGTGGTCAGCCCCTGGTGCAGGACCTGTCCAACCCGGACGAGGCCAGCGCCGAGGTGCCCGCGGGCACGGTCAGCGCCGACGTGGTGGCCACCGGCACCACGAACGTCGTCGCCGGCCCGACCGACCTGTCGTTGCCCGCCGGGACCAGCACGATCGTCTACGCCTGGGGCAACCCCACCGCCGGTGGGGTGCAGCTGGCCGTGCAGCGCATCGAGGACCTCGGTGGCGCCCCCGGTGGCGTCGCCGCGGGCACCGGCGGCTTGCTCGACGAGGGCGGCGCGCCCGCCTGGCTGGTGGCGACGTCCGCCGGGGCGCTCGGCGTGGCCGTGGCCGCTGGTGTGGGTGCCGCGGCGCTGCGCTCGCGCCGCACCGCGACCGTCACCACCGCCACCGGCACCGGCACCGGCACCGGCGACCGCGCGTTGTGAGCGCTCGGCCCGACCGCGGCGGCCGGGCCGGGCGCGCCCTGACGGCGGTGGCGGTGGGCGGCCTGGCCCTCGCCGCCACCGCCCCCGCGGCCTGGCTGCTCACCGGGGCGAGCAGCCAGGCCGCCCCCCTGGCCGGCGCGCTGCCCGAACCCTCGGCCAGCACGACGACGAAGAGCGCGCCGGCGCCCGCTGCTGCGCCGCCGTCGTCCTCGACGACCGCCCAGCCGACCGCCCAGCCGACCGCCCAGCCGACCGCCTCGAGCACGCCGGCCCTGCCACGTCTGGTCCCCTCCGACCCGGCTCCGGCCGTGGTCGTGACCACGCCGGCGCCGGTGCGCCTCCAAGTGCCGGCGCTCGGGGTCGACGCGCCGGTCGACGCCGTGGGGGCGGCCGAGGACGGCTCCGTCGTCGTCCCCGACGACGGCGCCCGCACGGGCTGGTGGGGCCCCGGTGCCGCGCCGGGGGACGGCGACGGGTCCGTGGTGCTGGTCGGGCACGTCGACACCCCCGCTGGCCCCGGCGCGCTGTTCCGGCTGCGCGAGTCCGAGGTGGGGCAGGACGTGGTGGTCACCGACGCCGCGGGCGAGCAGCACGTCTACCGGACCAGCGCGAAGGCCCAGTTCTCCAAGGCCGAGCTGCCCACCGCGGAGCTGTTCACCAGCGCCGGACCGGCGCGGCTGGTGCTCATCAGCTGCGGCGGGGCGTTCGACAGGGCCTCGCGCCACTACACGGACAACGTGGTGGTGGTCGCGGACCGGGTCTCGTGACGCGTCTCGTGACAGCTCGCGCTCAGCGCGCTGCCAGCCCCGGACCCGCTTAGCGTTCGAGGGTGGATCCGGTCGAGACCGCGGACGGAGCGCCCGGGGGCCGCGCCGCGCGCGACCGCGCCGTCGAGCTCGACTTCGCCGCCGGCCACGAGGAGGCGCTGGCCCGCGCCTACGAGAGGTGGGGCACGCTCGTGCACGGCCTGGCGGTCCGCGCGGTGGGACCCGTCGACGCCGACGACGTCACCCAGCAGGTGTTCATCAGCGCCTGGAAGGACCGCGACCGGTACGACCCCGAGCGCGGCCCTCTCGCCGGGTGGCTGGTGGGCATCACCCGCCACCGGATCACCGACGCCCTGCGCCGCCGGGCCGCGCTGCGCGAGCAGCCGTGGGACCCCACTCACCCCGACGGGCCACCTGCCGGGCCGGGGCCGGGGGCCGTGGTGGAGGGTGCTGACCGCAGCGTCGAGACCATCGACGTGCGCGAGGAGGTGGAGAGGTTGGAGCAGCCGCAGCGCCGCATCGTGGAGCTGGCGTACTGGGACGACCTCACCCACGCCGAGATCTCCCAGCGCACCGGCCTGCCGCTCGGCACCGTCAAGAGCCACCTGCGCCGCACGCTGGTGCGGCTGCGCGGACGCCTCGGAGGTGCCGGTGGCACCGCCTGAGCAGCACCCCGCCACCGACGAGCTGGCCATGGTGGCCGTCGCCCCCGACGACCCCCGCCTCGAGCGCGTCCGCGCCCACGTGCGCAGGTGCGCCGCGTGCGCGGAGGAGGTCGCGCAGCTGTCCGCCGCGGTGGCGCCCGGACCCAACGGCCCGGCGCGGCGGTTGCCCGCTCCGTCGGTGTGGGAGGGCATCGCCGCAGCGACCGGGGTGCGCTCCGCGCCGGACGAGGCAGCGGTGCTGCGCTCCCTCGACGACGGCGACGGCAGCGCCCGGTCCGGCTCCGCCGGGGCGCGCGCGGTCCCCGCGCCGGACCCGGTGGGGACGTCGCTCACCGCGCCCCCGGCCGGGACGGGGCAGACCACGCCGCCGTCGTCGTCCTCACCGGCGGTGCCGGGGCTGCCCGCCCAGCGCTCGCGGCAGCGCTGGTCGACGCCCGTGCTCCTGGGCGCCGCCGGGCTGGCGCTGGTGGTCGGGGCGACCTCGGGGGCCCTGGTCGCCTCCCGCACCCGCGACCCGGGTGCAGCCGTCAGCGACCCGGTGGCGGGCGCCGTCGTCGTCTCCACCGCCCAGCTGCGCCCGCTCGCCGCCGACCAGGGAGCGTGGACGGGCACCGCTGAGGTGGTCACCCGCGAGGACGGCCAGGGCCGACGCGTGCTCGTCAGCACCGAGGGCCTCCCGCCGGTGCAGGGCGCCGCCTACGAGGTGTGGCTGCTCGACGCCACCACCGGCGGGGTGGTCTCCCTCGGGGCGCTCGCCGAGGGCCGGAGCCCGCAGGGCGGCTACGTCCTGCCCGACGGCGTGGACCTGGCCCGGTTCAGCGAGGTGGACGTGTCCGCCGAGCCGCTCGACGGCCAGGCGGGGCACTCCGGGGTCAGCGAGCTGCGCGGCGCGCTCACCACCGACGCGACGGCGTCCACCGTCTCCGCCTGACGCACCTCAGCGTCCGCTCCCGCCCGCTTCCGCCCACCGGCACTGAGCCCGCCCAACCCCAGCGCGACGACCAGGCACCTGCGCGTCGCCTCCGGGGCGCCAGGGCTCTCATGAGGCGCTCAGGCGCGTGGTCGTGCGGGAAGGGCGTGCGCGGACTCCTCGGACGTCGTGAGGGGGTGGGGGGTGCAGGCGTCAGCGCTCCGGGGGCGTGCTGGGGAGGGCCTCGGCGAGCAGCTCCACGAGGTGCTTCGGGCGACGACCGGCCAGCGCGTCCGTCTGCGTGCGGCAGCTGAAGCCGTCCGCGACCACCGGCACCGCGTCACCGGCCTTCCGCAGCGCGGGCAGCAGCTGCTGCTCGGCCACGGCCACCGACACGTCGCGGTGGCCGGCCTCCGCGCCGAAGTTGCCGGCCAGGCCGCAGCACCCGCCGAGCTGCGTGGCGTCCACGCCCGCTCGGGCCAGGAGCGCCGCGTCGGCGCTGAAGCCCATGACGGCGTGCTGGTGGCAGTGCGGCTGCACCACGGCCTCGGTCTTCAGCTGCGGCGGCGTCCAGTCGGGGCGGTGCTCCGCGATGAGCTCGGCCACCGTCCGCACCCGGGAGTGCAGGGCGGCGGCGCGCGGGTCGTCGGGCAGCAGGCGGGCGGCGTCCTCGCGCAGCAGCGCGGTGCAGCTCGGCTCCAGACCGACCACCGGCATGCCGGCCAGCGCTCCGTCACGTCCGTCCAGGGCGTCCAGCGTCGCGGCCAGCTGGCGCTTGGCGCCGTCGAGCTGACCGGTGGAGACCCACGTGAGGCCGCAGCAGACCTTGGCCGTGGGCAGGTGCACGCGGAAGCCGAGGTGCTCGAGCAGCTTCACCGCGGCCACGCCGACCTGGGGGTCGAAGCCGTCGGTGAAGGTGTCGACCCACAGCACGACGTCGGTGACCGCCGAGGGTGGCGGAGTCCTGTGACCACGGTGAGAGGAGCGGAACCAGGAGCGGAAGGTCTGGCGGGCGAACGTCGGCACGGCCATCGACGGGTCGATGCCCACGGCCTTCATGCCCGCGCGCCGCAGGGGAGCCACCTTCGCGGCGACGTTGACGAGCGCCGGCAGCACCGGCTGGCCCAGCGCCACGAGGCGGGTCCAGCGCGGCAGCCACCCCAGCGCGTAGTGGTTCAGCGGGCGCCGCCGGCCGCGGTAGTGGTGGTCGAGGAACTCCGCCTTGTAGGTGGCCATGTCCACGCCGGCGGGGCAGTCGACCGAGCAGCCCTTGCACGACAGGCACAGGTCGAGCGACTCCCGGACCTCCTCCGAGCGCCAGCCGTCGGTGACGAGCGTTCCGTTGGCCATCTCCTGCAGCAGCCGTGCGCGGCCGCGGGTGGAGTCCTTCTCGTCGCGGGTGGCGATGTAGCTCGGGCACATCACGCCGCCCGAGCCGCTGGCCGGCTCCGCGCGGCACTTCCCGACGCCCACGCACCGGTGCACGGCCGCGGTGAGGTCGCCGCCGTCCGCGGGGTAGGCGAGGGACAGCGGGCGGGTGGGGGAGATCTCGACGGCGACGCGCGCCGCCGGCACGCGCAGGTCCGCCTCCAGCGGAGCCGGCTTCACCAGCACGCCGGGGTTCAGCAGCTCGGCGGGGTCGAAGGCGGCCTTGACCTCCTCGAAGGCGCGCAGCGCGTCGTCGTCGTACATGAGGGGGAGCAGGGCCGACCGGGCGCGGCCGTCGCCGTGCTCACCGGACAGCGACCCGCCGTGCGCGGCGACCAGGCGCGCGGCAGCGCGCAGGAACTCCCCGGACCTGTCCACCCCGCCCGGCTCGGACAGCGGCAGGTCGAGGCGCATGTGGATGCAGCCGTCGCCGAAGTGTCCGTAGGCGTGCCCGTCGACGCCGTGCGCTCCCATGAGCGCCTGCAGGTCGCGCAGGTAGGTCCCCAGGCGGGCGGGCGGCACGGCGGCGTCCTCCCAGCCCGGCCACGCGGGCGTGCCGGAGGGGGAGCGGCCGGCGTACCCGGCGCCGTCCTCGCGGATGCGCCACAGGGCCCGCGCCTGCGCGCGGGTGGGGATGATGACGTGCTCGCGGGTGCCGGAGGCCGTCACGAGCGCCGTGGCGCCGGCGAGGGCCTCGGCGTCGGTCTCCCCGCCGACCTCCACGAAGAGCCAGCCGTTGCCGTCGGGCAGCCCGTCCACATCCCCGCCGCGGGCGCGGACCACCTCGACCAGGCGCCGGTCGAGGCCCTCGACGGCGAGGGGGCCGTGCTCGAGCAGCGCGGGCGTGTGGTCCGCGGCGGTGGCCATGTCGGGGTAGCCGAGGACGACGAACGCCGTGGCCGGCGACTCCCGCACCAGCCTCACGCGCGCGCTGGTCAGCACCGCGAGGGTCCCCTCGCTGCCGGAGAGCAGGCGGGCGAGGTTGGAGCCGGTCGCATCACCGCGGCCGCTGTGACCGAGCGGGCCGCCGTGCTCGGGCAGCAGCGTCTCCAGGGCGTACCCGGAGACCTGCCGGCCGAAGGTGGCGAACTTCGTGCGGAGGGTCGCGAGGTGGCGGTCAGCGACGCCGCTCAGCGCGGTGACCAGCTCGGGCGGCGGCGCCGTCGTCGTCCAGCGGCGCCCAAGGCCGTCGACGACGTCGAGCTCCAGCACGTTGGCGCTGGTGCGGCCGTACGCGAGGGCATGGGAGCCGCAGGCGTCGTTGCCGATCATCCCGCCGATGGTGCAGCGGGCGTGGGTGCTCGGGTCGGGCCCGAAGCGCAGGCCGTGCTGGCGGGCGTGGCCCTGCAGCGCGTCGAGCACGATGCCGGGCTCCACCAGTGCGGTCTGGGAGGTCGGGTCGAGCTCGAGGACGCGGTTGAGGTGCACCGAGGTGTCGACGACGATGCCGGGGCCGCACGCGTTGCCCGCCACCGACGTACCGGCGCCGCGCAGGGTCAGCGGCACCGACTGGGCGCGGGAGACGTCGACGACGGCGGCCAGCTCGTCAGCGGAGCGCGGGAAGACGACGACCTGCGGCACCACGCGGTAGTTGGAGGCGTCGGAGGTGTACTCCGCGCGGCGACGGGTGGAGGCGTCGACCACGCCGTCGCCGTCCTTCGCGCCGAGGGCGGAGCGCAGGGCGCGCAGCAGGTCGGGGGTGGCCACCTGGGCCGCGCCGGCGCGGGGGGAGCCGTCGGCGGGCCTGTCGAGCTGGGTCGTCACGCGGTCATTCTCCCCGCAGCGCCGCGTGCTCCCGGTCCGCTGTGACCACCACCACCGTGATCATGGGAGTTGCGCTCGCCACCCCTCGTGATCATGGGAGTGGCGGACGCCACACCCCGTGATCATGGGAGTTGCGCACAGGCGGTCCGGAGCAGTGTCAGGGCAGGGCGCACCGTCAGCCTCTCGAGGCCGCATCCAGCCTTCACGGCTCGACGGAACGGGCCGTCCTGGCGGTGCCGTGCGTGTCACACCCATGATCACGGAGGTGCCTGTTGGCAACTCCCATGATCACGACGGGTCGTGTGTGCAACTCCCATGATCACGGTCGCAGGGGCGGGGAAACGAAGGCGAAACGCGGCGGTGCCACAGTCCGCCGGGTGAGCACCGAGGCGCTGCTGCCGGACACGTCCACCCCGCCCGAGCTCGAGCGGATCGTCAGGGGCCTGCCCAAGGTGTCCCTGCACACCCACCTCATCGGGTCCGTGCAGGCCACCACCGTCGTCGAGCTCGCGCGCAAGCACGGCGTCACCCTCGACGGCGGGCGCTCCACCGAGAACCTCTACGACCACGCCAGCTACGAGGAGCTCGGCGAGTTCCTCCGCGTGCTCGACGTCGTGGGTGCCGTCATCCGCGACGTCGACGACTTCCACCGCGTCACCTACGAGTCGTTGACCAGTGGTGGCGCGGACCACGGGGTGCTCTACCGCGAGATCATGCTCAGCCCGCCCGGTCATCCGGGTGTGCCGTACCGGACGATCCTCGACGGCGTCATCGCGGGGATGCGTGACGCGCGTGCGGACGCCGGCGTCGAGGCGAACCTCGTCGTCGCCATCAACCGCAACGACACCGCGGCCGCCGGCGTCGAGCTGGTCGAGCAGGTCATCGCCGACCGCCGTGACGAGGTGCTCGGCATCGGGCTCGACTACGACGAGACCGTCGGCCCGCCGGAGCGGTTCTGGAAGGCGTTCCGCCTGGCGGGAGAGGCGGGCCTGCGTCGCACCGCGCACTCCGAGAGCGGCCCGCCGCACCACGTGGAGACCATCCTCGACCTGCTCGGCGGGGAGCGGATCGACCACGGCTACCACGTGGTGGACGACCCCGCGATCACCGCGCGCTGCGCCGAGGAGCGGATCCCCTTCACGTGCACACCTGTCAGCTCCGACATCGGCAGGTACTCCGGGTCGGGAGACGGCTCGCACCGCCGCATCCGGGAGATGGTCGACGCGGGGCTGTGCGTGACGATCGACTCCGACGACCCGCCGATGTTCGGCACCGACCCCACCCACGACTACAGCGCCGTGGCCAGCGCCCTCGGGTACGGCCTGGACGAGCTGGCGGGGTTCACCCTCAACGCCGTCGAGGGCTGCTGGCTGGACGAGACCGACAAGGCCGCGCTGCGCGCCCGCGTGGTGGCCGCCGTCGAGGCGCTGCGTGCGCAGGTGCAGGGGGAGCGGGCATGACCAAGCAGCTGGTGCTCGGGGCGTTCGAGGTGGTGGCGCCGACGTTCCTGGCGAACTCGTGGCGCCACCGGCTGGCGCAGCCCGAGGGGTACGCCGGCCTGGCCCACTGGCAGCAGCTGGCCCGCCAGCTCGACGCGGGCGGCTTCGACTTCCTCTTCTTCGCCGAGGCCCTCGCCTACCCGATGACCGCTGACGGCGACGTGCCCGAGGTGGTGGTGCGCGAGGCGGTCCAGTTCCCCGTGCACGACGCACCGCTGCTGCTGTCGGGGCTGGCGGCCACCGTCGACCGGCTCGGCTTCGTGGTGACGTCGTCGACGACGGCGGAGCGCCCGTACCTGCTGGCGCGGCGGTTCTCCACGCTGGACCACCTCACGGGCGGCAGGGTCGGCTGGAACATCGTCACCTCCGACATGCAGGACGCGCTCGTGCGCCTGCTCGGTGAGCCCGCGGTGACAGCCCACGACGTGCGCTACGCCCGCGCCGACGACTTCGTCTCCCTGTGCCTGGCCCTGTGGGAGGAGGGGTGGGACGACGACGCGCAGCCCATGGACCGCCAGACCGGCGTCTTCAACGACCCCGCCAAGGTGCACCGGCTGCAGCACCGCGGCCCGTTCTTCAGCCTCGACGGCTACTACCCGGTCTCGCCGTCGCCACAGCGCACGCCCACCCTGTTCCAGGCGGGAGCCTCCCGGGCGGGCAAGGACTTCGCCGCGACCTACGCCGAGTGCATCTTCACGCAGGAGCGCTCGACGGAGGCGCTGGCGCGGCTCGTCGTCGACCTGCGAGACCGCGCCGAGGCCCGCGGGCGCCCGCGCGACGCGGTCAAGGTGGTCAACGGGCTGTCCGTCATCGTCGGAGCCACCGAGGCGGAGGCGCGTCAGCTGCGCGCCGAGCTCACCGCGGCTCCTTCCCGGGAGGCGATGGCGGCGCTGTTCCTCGGCTGGACCGGGGTCGACCTCACGCGGCTGGACCCGCGCGCCACCCTCGCGGAGGTCTCCACCGAGGTGGGCCAGAGCCTGCTGGCCCAGCACTCCGACCCGGGGACCACGGTCGGCGATGTGCTCGACGGGCTGCGGGAGACCATGGGCGGCTTCAAGGTGACGGGCACTGCGGAGCAGGCGGCGGACGAGATCGAGGCCATCGTCGAGGCGACCGACGTCGACGGCTTCCTCGTGGAGTTCACGTTCGGGGGCACCGAGTCCTACCGGGACTTCATCGCCGACGTCATGCCGCTGCTGCGAGCGCGAGGACTGCTGCCGCAGCAGCCTCGCCGGGGCACGCTGCGCGAGATGCTCACTGGCGCGGCGTCGCCGCACCTCCCGTCGACGCATCCAGGCCGCCGGGGGAGCTCATGATGGCCGCCGAGGACGACGTCGGAGAGTGCTCCGGAAGTCCATGATCACGGCCGGTCCAGTGCGCAGCGCCCATGATCACGGAGGGGGTGTGCGGGCGAGGCGGGCGGCCGCTGCGGCGACGAGCAGGGCGGCGTGGGCCTCGGGAGCGTCCAGGCGGTGGCCCAGCAGCTCCTCGACGCGCGCCAGGCGCTGGTAGACGGCCTGCCGCCCGACCTGCAGCTCCTCCGCGGTCCTTGACGGCGAGCCGCCGAGCCGCAGGTGCGTCTCGACGGTGCGCACCAGGTCGCTCCCGTGCCGGGCGTCCCAGCGGCGCAGGCCCTGCAGCGTGGAGTCGGCGAGGTCGGCCAGCGGGGCGCCGGCGTCGTGGAGGAGCAGCTCCAGCGCCCAGGCGCGCGCCGTGGTCACCGGGCCGGCGGTGCCCGGCGGGGGAGGGGCGCTGCTCAGCAGGGAGGACGCCGCCCGCGCCCGCGAGAGCGTCCACCGCCACCCCGCCGCGCCGCGGTCAGCGGTCACCGCGTCGCCCGCAGCGGCGCGCACGGGCGGTTCTCCGGCCCGGCGCCAGGCGGCGGTCACGGCGTCCGCGACCACGCGCACCGGGTCGGGCCGGTCGAGGGCGAACAGCCCGAGGACCTCCGCCCCGACGCGTCCCCGGAGCACCGTGCCGCCGGTGGTGCGGGCCGCGGCCTGCAGCAGCGACAGGCCGGACCGGCTCTCCGGGGCGTCCACGGCCACGCCGACGACGACGTCTCCCGCACCCGGGTGGAACCCCGCTGCGCCGGCTCGCACGAGGACGTCGGTGTCCGGCGACTCACCCTCCACGAGGTCGGCGAGCAGGCGCGCGGCGAGCTGGTCGGGGCGGCTGGGAGCGCCCCGACCGTGCAGCAGCTCCAGCCCCAGGGCGGGTGCCAGGCGCCGGAGGGCGACGTCGACGTCGTCGTCCGACGCACCGGTCGCTGCTGGAGCAGCGCCCGCCACGACGGCACCCCACCGGCGGCCTCGCACCACCACGTCCACCTGCTGCGCCGTCGGTGCGTCGACCACCTGCCACGCCGTGCGGTCGTCGGTGGTCCCCGCGGCGGAGACCAGCGCTCCTCCCGCCGAGACCAGCACCAGCGGGCGGTCCAGCAGCCGGCCCACCGCGGCGAGCAGGCCCGCGAGCCCGCGCTCCTCGGACTGCGCGTTCTCGACGGCCGCGGTGACCCGCTCGGAGAAGCGCAGCCGGGTGGTGCTGCCGTCGACGATGAGGGTGTTGAGCACCTCGGAGATGCGGATGAAGGGCACGACCTCCCGCAGCACCACCAGCGGCAGCCCGCGCCGGGCGGCCTCGTCGGCCATCTCCACGGGGAGAGCGGGCAGAGAGCGCCCCACCTCGACGGCGAGCGCCGCCAGACCGCGGGCGGCGAGGTCGCGCACGTAGTGCCTGCGGGCGCCCGCGTCGGCCCCGACGACCCCCAGGCCCGTGGTCAGCAGCAGCTCCCCGCCGGTGAGCAGCGGGCCGATCTCGTAGATCTCGCTGGAGTGCACCCACCGCACCGGCACGTCCAGGTCGACCCCGGGGGTGAGCAGCTCGGGCGCAGCAGCGCTGACCACCGGGTGCTCCAGCGCGCCGCGCAGAGTGAGAGCCACGAGACCAGCGTACGCAGCGTCGCAGATCAGCGGCCCCGTAGATGACGCTGCGTCCATGACGCCACGCGCGGGTGCTCTGGTGGGGTGACCGCCATGAGCACCACCGCTGCCCCGTCAGCCCTCACGGGCTCCGCCGGGCTCCCCCTCGACGTCGCCGCCCTCCTCGACGTCGCCGTCGCCCAGGCCCGGAAGGGCGCGGGCGAGGGCGGCGTGCCCATCGGCGCCGCCCTCTTCACCCTCGACGGACAGCTGCTGGGCGCCGGCCACAACCGTCGCGTCCAGGACGACGACCCCTCGGTCCACGCCGAGACCGACGCCTTCCGCAACGCCGGTCGCCGCGCCGGCTACCGCGACACGGTCATGGTCACCACACTCTCCCCGTGCTGGTACTGCAGCGGCCTGGTCCGCCAGTTCGGCATCGGCCACGTGGTGGTGGGAGAGAGCGCCACCTTCACCGGCGGTCACGACTGGCTGGCCGAGCACGGGGTCTCGGTGACCGTGCTCGACGACGAGCGCTGCAAGGAGCTCATGCAGCGCTTCATCTCCGAGCGCCCCGACGTGTGGTTCGAAGACATCGGAGAGGACCTCCCGTGACCGCTGCGCCCGCCACCGACACCTCCACCCGCCCGCCGGCCGCCGCCACCGAGGCGCTGGAGAAGCGCTCCACGGAGACCATCCCGCTCGCGGAGCGGCGCGGACGCCCGCTCAACCTCGCGTGGACGTGGAGCGCCCCCAACCTCGAGTTCGCCACGATCTTCGTGGGCGTCCTGTCGACCCTCGTCTTCGGGCTGACCTTCTGGCAGGCCGCCGCCGCGATCGTCCTGGGCAACGCGCTCGCGGCCCTCTCCCACGGCGTGCTGTCCGCCCGGGGACCGAGGGTCGGCGTGCCCCAGATGGTGCTCGGCCGGATCGCCTTCGGGTACCGCGGCAACATCGTCCCCGCCACCCTCATGTCGGTGATGGCGGGCTTCGGCTGGTTCGCCGTCAACAGCGTCTCGGCCGCGTTCGCGCTGGCGGCGCTGACAGGCCTGGCGCCGGTGGTCTGCCTGGTCGGGGTGGTGCTCGTGCAGATCGGCGTCGCCGCCCTCGGCCACGACCTCGTGCACCTCTTCGAGCGGTACGCCGTCATCGTGCTGGCGGTCGTCTTCGCCGTCGTCGCGGTGATGACGTTCGCCGCGGCCGACTACTCCGCGGCGCCCGCGACGCCGGGCGGGCTGGCCGGCTTCATCCTCGCCACGGCCACGGCGTGGGGCTACAGCGCCGGGTGGAACCCCTACGCCACCGACTACACGCGGTACCTGCCGCTGGGCGCCGGGCGCGCGGCCGGCTGGGCCGCCGCGGTGGGCCTGTTCGTCTCCACGACCGTGCTCATGCTCGCCGGTGCGGCCTCCGTCTCGATCCCCGGCGCGACCAGCGACAACCCCACGGAGGCGTTCACCTCGCACCTGCCCGGCGCGGTCGCCCAGGTCACGCTCCTGGCGATCGCGCTCGGAGCGATCTGCGCGAACATCCTCAACGTCTACTCCGGCTCGATGTCCTTCCTCGCCATGGGGTTCACCTCGCTGGCCGAGCGCCGCGCCGTGGTGCCGCTGGCCTTCGGGGTGGTCGGGTTCTTCCTGGCGTGGGCGGGGCTGGCCGACGCCGGGCACGCCTACGAGTCGTTCCTGCTGGTCATCTCCTACTGGATCGCGCCGTGGCTGGCGGTGGTGCTGGTCGACCAGTGGGTGCGGCGCGGCCAGGACGTCTCTCCCGCCCTCCACGACCGGGGGTGGAAGAACGCCTCGGGCGTGGTGGCGCTGTCCGTCGGCACGGTGGTGTCCGTGCTCCTGTTCGCCAACCAGGAGGCCTACGCCGGTCCGGTCGCCACCGCGCTGCCCCAGCTGGGAGACCTCACGGCGCTGGTCGGCTTCGTCATCGCCGGGGTGCTCTACCTGGTGCTGCCGCGCCGCCCCCTCCGGACGGTGTGACCGGAGGGGCACCTCCCGCGCCCGCGGTGGGCACACCCCCCGCGGGCGCGTCGTGACGGAGGGTGTGCGCCGGAGGAGTTGTGTTCGTTGTGTCCACGCCTCGGGGTGCGATCCGGGATGACGCGGGGATGATCGCCATCGGCAACTGTCGGCGATCTGGGAGACACCCGTGGGAGACACCGCCACTTCTTCGTCGACGACAGCGGGCCTGCAGCTCCTGCAGGACCCCCTGCTCAACCGCGGCACCGCCTTCACCGAGGCCGAGCGAGACGAGCTCGGCCTGCGCGGTCTGCTGCCGCCGCAGGTGGAGACCATCGAGCAGCAGGCGGACCGCGCCTGGCGGTCCGTGGAGGCCGTCGAGGGCACCTCGGCCACCTCCCGCCAGCTGGCGCAGCACATCACCCTGCGCCAGCTGCAGGACACCAACGAGGTCCTCTTCTACGAGGTGCTCTCGCGCCACGTCGAGGAGGCGCTGCCGCTGGTCTACACGCCCACGGTCGGAGCGGCGTGCCAGCGCTTCAGCCAGATCTACCGCCGTCCGCGCGGGCTGTTCGTCTCCTACCCCGACCGCCACCGCCTGCGCGAGGTGCTGCGCAACCGTCCCCGGGCCGAGGTCGACGTCATCGTCGTCACCGACGGCCAGCGCATCCTCGGGCTGGGCGACCAGGGCGTGGGCGGGATGGGCATCCCGATCGGCAAGCTGTCCCTCTACACCGCCATCGGCGGCATCGACCCCGCCCGGACGCTGCCGATCGTCCTCGACGTCGGCTGCGACGACGACGACCTGCGCGACGACCCCTTCTACCTGGGCTGGCGCCACCCCCGCGTCACGGGTGAGGAGTACGAGGAGTTCGTCGACGCCTTCGTCGCCGCGGTGCGCGAGGAGCTGCCCGGCGTCCTGCTGCAGTGGGAGGACTTCGCCAGCAAGAACGCGCTGCCGATCCTCGACCGGTACCGCGACCAGCTGCTCACCTTCAACGACGACATCCAGGGGACCGCCGCGGTGGTCGCCGGAGCCATGACGGGCGCGGCCTCGGTGAGCGGCACCTCGTTGCGGGAGCAGCGCGTCGTCATGGTCGGCGCCGGGTCGGCCGGCATCGGCGTGTGCGACCGCCTGGTGCAGGCGATGGTGGCCGACGGCGCGACCGAGGACGACGCCGTCGCCGCCGTGCACGTCCTCGACGTCGGCGGACTGCTGGTGGAGGGCCAGGCGGGGCTGACGCCGGCGCAGGCCCGCTACGCCAAGAGCGCCGAGCAGCTGGCCGGGTGGGGGGTGGACGTCGAGCGCCGCAGCGAGCTGGACCTGCTCACCGTGGTGCGGAACGTGGAGCCGACGGCCCTCATCGGCCTGTCCTCGGCGCACGGGATCTTCACGCGCGAGGTGATCACGGAGATGGCCTCCCACGTCGAGCGGCCGATCGTCTTCCCGCTGTCCAACCCCACCTCCCACGCCGAGGCCGAGCCGCAGGACCTGTCCGACTGGACCGACGGGCGCGCCCTGGTGGCCACCGGCTCCCCGTTCCCGCCGGTCGAGCAGGACGGCGCCAGGCGGCGCGTGGCCCAGTGCAACAACGTCTACGTCTTCCCGGCGGTGGGTCTGGGCGTGGTCGCTAGCCGCGCCACCCGCGTCACCGACGCGATGCTCCTGCAGGCCGCCCTCGCGCTGGGGGAGCAGTCACCGGTGCGCCACGACCCGGGCGGTGCGCTGCTGCCCGAGGTCGCCGACATGCCGACCGCAGCGGTCGCCATCGCCGAGGCCGTGGCGCGCCAGGCCGTCGCCGACGGCGTCGCCCCGGAGGCCACCGACGAGGAGGTGGCCGCCGCCGTGCGCGCTGCGCGCTGGACCCCCGCCTACCGCTGACCCGACCCTCCTCCGGCTTCCCCGGCAGTCCCGTCCCCACCCCCACCCCCACCCACCGACAGAGAGGCCCCATGTCCCACACCGCAGCCGACCAGCTCGTCGACCTCCTCCTGCACGCCGGGGTGCAGAGGGTCTACGGCATCGTCGGAGACTCCCTCAACGCCTTCTCCGACGCCGTCCGCCGGCGCGGGGGCGCCGCCGAGGGCGGCATCGACTGGGTGCACGTCCACAACGAGGAGGCCGCGGCCTTCGCCGCGTCCGCCGAGGCGCAGCTCACCGGCCGCCTCGCCGTCTGCGCCGGCAGCTGCGGGCCGGGCAACACCCACCTCATCCAGGGCGTCATGGACGCCCACCGCTCGGGGGCCCCGGTGCTGGCCATCGCCTCGCACATCCCCTCCAGCCAGGTGGGCACCGGCTTCTTCCAGGAGACCGACCCCAAGACGCTGTTCGCGCAGGCGGCCCACTACTGCGAGGAGGTCGCCCACCCCGAGCAGCTGGAGCGCCTGGTGCGCCTGGCCGCGCAGAACGCGCTCGGCAGGGGCGGCGCGTCGGTGCTCGTGGTCTCCGGGGACGTCCTGTCCGCCCCGGCGGCGCCGGCGAAGGGGCTGGGCGCGCTGGTCACGGGCCGCCCCTTGGCGGTGCCGCGTCCCGAGGAGGTCGAGGAGCTGGCCGGGCACGTCCAGCGGTCCGACAAGGTGGCGATCTTCGCGGGCATCGGCGCCGCCGAGGCCCGCGACGACGTCATCCGGCTGGCCGGACTGCTGCAGGCCCCGATCGGGCACAGCCTGCGCGGCAAGGACGCGTTCGGCTACGACAACCCCCACGACGTCGGCATGAACGGCCTGCTCGGGTACGGCGGCTGCTACAAGGCCCTGCACGACGCCGACCTCGTGCTGCTGCTGGGCACCGACTTCCCCTACGAGGACTTCCTGCCCGGGGCCCGGACCATCCAGGTCGACCTCGACCCCGCGCGCCTGGGGCGCCGCACGCCCCTGGTGCAGGGTATCGCCGCCGACGTCGGCGCCACGGTGCGGGCGCTGCTCGAGCGCGTTCCGCAGCGTGCGCAGCGGAGCTTCCTCGACGAGGCCCTGCACCGCACCGAGAGCGCTGTCGACGGGCGGCTGGCCGCCTACACCTCCGAGGACCAGCGCGGCGGACCGCTGCACCCCGAGCTGGTGGCCACCGTGCTCGACGAGCTCATGGCCGAGGACGCCGTGGTGACCGCTGACACCGGCATGTGCTGCACGTGGACGGCGCGCTACCTCACCCCCAACGGCTCACGCCGGTTCATCGGCTCGTGGGTGCACGGGTCGATGGCCAACGCGCTGCCGATGGCCATCGGCGCGCAGGTCAGCCACCCGGGGCGCCAGGTCGTCTCCTTCAGCGGTGACGGCGGCCTCGCCATGCTGCTCGGGGAGCTGCTCACGGTGAAGCTGCACCAGCTGCCGGTCAAGACGGTGGTCTTCAACAACTCCAGCCTGGGCATGGTGCGCCTGGAGATGCTCGCCGCCGGGGACCCGCCGTTCGAGACCGACCACGACGCCGTCGACTACGCCGCCATCGCCGCGGGGGCGGGAGTGTTCTCCCGTCGGGTCGAGCGCGCCGAGGACCTGCGCTCCGCCGTCGCGGAGGTGCTGGCCCACCCCGGTCCGGCGCTGCTGGACGTGGTGACCACCGCCGACGCGATGTCGATGCCCTCGCACACGACCGTGGGACAGGCCAAGGGCTTCGCGCTGTCGCTGGGGAAGATGGTGCTCGCCGGCGGCATCAGCGACGCCGTGCGGGTGGCCCGCACCAACGTCCGGCTGGCGCGCCCCTGACCTCCTGGCAGTCCGCCCGCCCCTCCTGCAGCACGCCGAGGAGGGGCGGGCGGTCAGAAGGCGTACCGGACGGTGAGCCAGGGGGTGCGCTCGGCGATGAGGTCCAGCAGGCGCTGCACCCACACCGCCTTCCAGCGCGCCCGGTACCTCACGTTCTCCATGCCGTTGTGGGAGCGCTTCGACTCCTGCACGTCGGGGCGCCACAGGGCCTCCTCGCCCTTCGGGTGCCAGCCGAGGTTCACCTCGTGCAGGCCGGCGTTGTGCGTGAGGAAGATGACCTCCGCCGCGCACTGCGCCTTCGACCGCGGCGACAGCGCGTCGTCGAGCTGGGCCAGCAGCTCCGCCCACTCCTGCAGCCACCCCTCGTGGACGATGACGGGGGAGAGGTTGAGGTGCACCTCGTACCCGGCCTCCACGAAGTCGTCGACGGCGGCGATGCGCTCGCGCACCGGGTCGGTGCGGACGTCGACGAGCTTGGCCATCCGCTCCGGCATCACCGAGAAGCGCACCCTGGTCCGACCGCGCGGGTCGTAGGTGAGCAGGTCGCGGTTGACGTGCTTGGTCGCGAAGCTCGCCTTGGCCGTGGGCATCTGCGCGAACGCGGCCACGAGGTCGCGCACGTTGTCGGACACCACCGCGTCGACCGAGGCGTCGGAGTTCTCCCCGATGTCGTAGACCCAGGCGACCGGGTCGCACTGGTCCGGTCCCGGCTTCGCGCCCTGCCGGGCGACGTGGCGCTGCAGGTAGCCGACCACGTCGTCGCTGTTGGCGTAGACGGTGATGGGGTTGGCGTACCCCTTGTGCCGGGGCACGTAGCAGTAGGCGCACGCCATGGCGCAGCCGTTGGACAGCGACGGCGCGATCCAGTTGGCCGACCTGTCGTTCTTGCGCGCGGTCATGCTCTTGCGCACTCCGAGGGCGAGCACCTCGGTCTTGGTGCGGACCCACCGCTCCACGCTGGCGTCGTCGCCGTGGACGGCGGGGACCCGCAGCGCGGAGGCGACCTCCACCACCTCCGCCTCGGGCCAGCGCGCCACCACCTGCTGCCCGCGGGGCAGCTCCAGCGCGGCCGGCTCGGCGTAGACCGTGCGGACGTCGAGGAGGCGCCGCGGCCGGGCGACCGGCGCCGGCCCGGTCGGCGTCGCGGGCCGTGCGGACGTCGTCACAGCAGCGTGAGCGCGGCGACGAGCAGCAGCGTCACCACGAGGCTGATGACCAGCGACCCCAGGCAGCCCGCCCGGTTGCTGAAGAAGAGGAACACCGCTCCAGCATCGGCGCCACCTCCGACACCCGCCCGGCGACGGCCTTCCCGGTGTCGGACCCGCGTGCCACGGTGCCTGCATGACCGTGCCGTCCCGCATCTCCATCGTCACGCTGGGCGTGGCCGACCTCGCCCGCGCCACCGCCTTCTACGAGGCGCTCGGGTGGAGGCGCCGCCCCGAGTCGCAGCCGACCATCAGCTTCTTCGACAACGCCGGCTCGATGCTCGCGCTCTTCGAGCAGGGCGCGCTCGCGGAGGACGCCCGCCTGCGGCCGCCGTCGGAGCCCGCGCAGCCCGGGGCCTTCCGAGGCGCCACGTACGCCATCAACTGCGACTCCGACGACGACGTCCTCGCCGTCCTCGCCGCTGCGGAGGCCGCCGGCGCGACCACCAGCAAGCCGGCCGAGCGCAGTCCGTTCTTCGACGGCCTCGACGGGTACTTCCTCGACCCGGACGGCCACGCGTGGGAGGTCGCGCACAACCCCGACCTGCACGGCCTCCCTCGCTGAGGGACCCGGCGAGGGGTCATCTCGAGGGTGGCGTCGGCGTCGTCGTCCAGCCAGAGCCGCGCTGCTGAGCCCGCCTCGCGCGTGAGGTGGGAAGGGGTACCGCTGGTACGAGAAGAGCCCCAACCGGGGGGAACGGCTGAGGCTCTCGTCGACGACGGTAGGGCTCGAGGCTGTGCTCCTCCTGGGTGGACCGTGCGGCTGGGCTGGGCGGTGCTGGCGGGGGCTTCATCCCACCCCCAGGTGCGCGCGGAACTGCTCCAGGCGCGCCACTGCGCGGTCGTCCACGCCCGGGAGGGAGATCGTGGAGCCGTCCGGTGTGCGGACCGTCGGCCAGCTGGCCCACGCGGCGCGCGGGTAGACCTCCATCACCTGGTCCCAGGGCAGGTAGCGGTCCCAGTCGAGCCCGTGGACGAGCAGGCCGTCGCCGCTCACCGCCGTCGACGCCACCTGATGAGCCTGCCGCCGCCGTCGGCGGTTCAGGGTGCTGATGGACCCCACGCCGAGGTAGGCCAGCGCGAGGGCCCAGTTCCTGGCGACGAGGAACGCCCCGACGCACACGACCCAGAGGCCGACGTGCAGCCAGGAGGCGCGCACGGGCGACAGGCGCGGCGGGGCGGCGTGCACGCGCAGGACGTCGTCCCACGCCCCAGCGCTGCCGTCAGCCTCCACTGCAGCAGCCCTCAGTGCTCGCGGGCGGTCTTGAGGGCGCGGGTCAGTCCCTCCACGTCGGCGACGTCGTACAGCCCGAAGGCGGGCTGGCCCTGCCAGCCGAAGAAGTCCATGCCCGTGTTCGCGTACAGAGCGGCGGGGGACCAGGCGCCGCCCCCGCCGACGGTCACGGTGACGTGGCGCCGGTCCCGCCCGCAGCGGACCGACACCGAGGCCTGCTGCAGGTCGGCGTCGGAGACCTCGGTGGCCCCGGTCAGCGCGAGCGCACGCTGGTCGGTGACGGCGTAGCGCGTGCGCCGCTTGGTCCACCGCTTGACGAAGAACCTGCCCACGAGCATGTAGAGCCCGATCAGGGCGAACACGCCGCCGAAGGCGACCAGACCCATCGGAGCGCCACTGCTGACCACGCCGTGGATCCAGAACGCGATGAAGCCGAACCAGAAGAGGCTGAACGGCACGAGGAAGGCGTCGGCCCGGGTGAACAGCACCGACGGGTCGGGCTCGCCCGTCCACAGCAGGGTCTCGCCGCGGTGCAGCTGCTCGGCCAGCGGTCCCTCGGTCGCAGGACCTTGCTCACGTCCTGGATCCACGGATGGTGACCCTAGGCACATCCTGATCACCGGCAACCCGAGCGACCGCCTACCGTGCGGACCGTGCTGCCCGCCGGTCTGTCCATGCTCTGGGAACCGGTCGACGCGCCGACCGCGCTGCGGGAGCGGTTCGGCTTCGCCGGCTTCGCCGACCTCACCCGCTGGACGACGACGACGCTCGCGGCCACGTGGGGCCTGACCGTGACCGCCGTCCCGCGGGTGGTCATCAGCGACCGCAACGCCATCGCCTGGGCCGCCAGCAGCTCCGGTGACCTCGTGGTCAAGTGGTCGTCCGCGCGCTCGACCTTCGACAGGCTCCAGGCCCTCGCGCGGGTGCTCCGCCTGCTCGCCGCACGCGGCGTCCCCGTGGCGGAGCCGGTGCCCGCGCTGGACGGACGGGCCCGCGTCGTCGTCCCTGGACCGCTCGGAGCGCTGTCGGTGGCCGTGCTGCCGCACGTGGAAGGTGACTGGCTCGACGTCACCGAGCTCGACGCCGTCCGCGCAGCGGGCGCCGCCCTGGCGCACCTGCACTCCGCGCTCGCGGACGCTCCGGCCGAGGTGGTGGCTGACCTCCCGTCGGTCCCGGGCCGGTGAGCGGCGGGTCCGCTGGGCCAGCACGTCGGCTCCTGGCTCGCCCACCGCGACCGGGGCCTGGTGCCGGAGGCGTCGCGCCGGTTGGCTGCGCTGGTCACTGAGCTGCCCGAGCTCGACGACGCCCCGCAGCTGGTGCACGGGGACTTCCGCGCCGCCAACGTCCTGGTGCGGGGGAGCGAGGTGGTCGCCGTCCTCGACCTCGACGAGGCCTCCGTGAGGCACCGCGTCGACGACCTCGCCCAGGCGTGCACCTACCTCGGCACCCGCTTCACCGGGTGGGCGCCGACGCCGCCGGTGGCGCAGCGGGCGCTCGTCGAGGGCTACTCCGCGGTGCGGCCCCTCGACGGCCTGGAGCGCCGCTGGTTCGAGGCGCTGCTCCTGGGGCACGGGATCACGGCCGTCTCCGAGCCGGGCGACCCCGCCGGGTGGGCCGCAGCCGTCACCGCCGGGTGATCAGCGGCGCTCCCGCCTCGACGTTGCGCGGTCGGCGGAGGGGGCTGGCCCACGCGGCCGTCACCTCTGGGCTGGGCCTGGTGTTCCTCGTGGTGGGTGTCGCCGGTCTCGTCGGCGCGCTGGTGAGCTGGTCGTGCTGTGGACGTCCGGGGTGGTGTCCGCTGCGGAAGGAGACGGTCGGGGAGCCTCGGAGGATGCGTCCCGTGGCGGTGAACGAGGCACTACCGAGTGTGAGGTCGTCGCAGAGACGGGAACCTCGACTTCCGTGGACCATGCCCCTGTGCAGGGGTGTTGCACGCCCGTTCGACTGTCGGCGCTCACTCCTAGCGTCCTTCCCGTGACCTGGACGGCCGCCGAGACGCCCCACGAGGGCGACCCCGGCGCCGTGGCGGGCGGTGGGGCCCCCAGCTCGGAGTGGGTCGTGCCGCCGCTGCCCCCGGGGGCCCTCGGCGCCGACCCCGCGGCCCGTCAGGACGGCGCCGGGCCGGTCCCCGGTCCCGCGCCCCTGCCGCTGACGTGTCCGCTGGCCGAGGCGCTGGCGGCCACCCGTGCCGGAGCACCACGGCATCCTGCTGTGCGGCCGCCACCACATCCTGGTCACCCTGGGCGTGTGGGAGGTGCGGATGATCCACGGAGCGCCGCAGGTGCGGCCTCCCGCCAGCAGCGACCCGCTGCAGCGGTGGCTGCTCAGTCCCCGCCGGGCCGTGGAACACACCACCGCGCGGCGTGCTGAGCAGCTGCTGCTCATGACCACCACGCCCACCGACCGAGCGCACCCCCACCACCTGAGCCGTCAGCGCCGGCAGCACGGGTGGAGCGGCCACGCGCCACCGCCTGGTCACGCTCAGCCACCAGAGCGTGACGAGGGTCCACCCCCCCCGGCATCCCCTCGGCACGCAGCACCTGCGACTGCTGACCGAGCCGGCCCAGCAGACCCAGGTCGTCGCGTCGCTCTCCGCCCGCCTCACCCCGCGGGCTGCGCCACCGTGCCCCCGAACCGCGCCTCGGACAGCCAGCAGCGCTGGCCCCGCACCACCACGGCGCCGTCCCCGGTGCACGGGTCCCACCCGTCCGGACCCACGTGGCCGGGCACCCACCCGCCCAGGGGCGAGCCGCTGTCGCCGCCGAGGGCCGCCGGCAGGCCGTGGGCCTCGCAGGTGGCGGACCCGGTGCACGCCGCGCACAGGGCGTGCGGGTAGCGAGAGGCCTGCACGGCCGGCCTCCCGCACGTCGGGAAGGTGCCGAGGTAGCCGCCGGGCAGGAAGGCGGTGGTCGCCACCCGCGGGTCGCCGTCGTCCACGGGCTGAGCGTGCGACGGACGGGCGCGCAGCGCCAGAGGACCTGCCGGGGCGGCCGGCCCGACTCCTCGAGAGGGACGGGCTTGAGGAGCGGCCTCCGGCGGTCGATGAGGACAGGAAGACCACCCAGTGCGGAGTCCAGCAGGAGGCCCCCTTGTCCCGCGTCGTCGTCCCCGCCCTCGTCGGCTCCCTCGCCTGCCTCGGGACCGCAGGGACGGTCGCCCTCGACCTCCCGACGACGGTCGGGCTGGCCACGGCCGTGGCGGGAGCTGCGGCGACGGCGGTGCTCGGGGCCCGCGCCCACCGCGCGGAGCAGCGCCAGGCGGCCACCGTCCGCGAGGGTCTGGCAGCCCTCCACCGCGGAGACCTGAGCCGCTCCAGCGCCGACGACGTGGTGGGTTCTGCGCTCGCGTCCCTCGTCGAGCGGCTCCGGCCCGTCGCCGGGTCGGTCGAGCTGCTCGGCATCGCCGGCCAGGAGATGGGTCTGACGGGACGCACCATCTCCGACGGCGCCCGTGACACGGCCGCCTCGGCGGTGGACCTCGCGACGGCGAGCGACGACGTCTCCGAGAAGGTCGCCGCGCTCGCCGCGGCCGGCGAGCAGATGCAGGCGGCCATCTCCGAGATCGCGCGCAGCGCCTCCCTCGCCGTCGGCTCGGCGGCTGAGGGGGTGGACGCCGTGGTGGTCGCCGAGGAGACGATGGGAGCGCTGGAGCGGTCCAGCGACCGCGTCGGCCACGTCGCGCGGGCCATCACCGACATCGCCGAGCAGACCAACCTGCTGGCCCTCAACGCCACCGACGAGGTCGCCGAGACCGTCGCGCAGATCCAGGGCGACACCGCCTCCGCCATCGCAGCCATCCGCACCGTGCGGGGCCTCATCGACGCCATCAGCGAGTTCCAGCACTCGATCGCGGCGGCCGTGGAGGAGCAGACGCTCTCCACCCAGTCCATGACCGCCACCACCACCGACCTGGCGCGCCAGGCCTCGACCATCGCCTCCTCCACCGCGACGGTGGCCGAGCTCGCCAGCCGCACCTCGAGGGCGGCCCTGCGCAGTCACCGCGTGGTCGACGAGCTCACCCGGATCACCACCGGCCTGCGCAGCAGCACCGGACAGGTGCACCTGCCCGCCCCGGAGGAGGTGCCGGGCGGCTTCGAGATCGCCTGGGACCGCGCCGCCAACCGCCTGCAGTTCACCGAGTGGGGCGACTGGGACCTCGAGGTGGCGAAGGCCTTCTCCCGCGACCTCACCGCGGCGATCGGCGAGCACCGCCCCGGACGGACGGTGCTGTGCGACATGTCCCGCATGGGGCCGACCACCCCTGACGTGCAGGAGCTCATCGAGGGGACGATGGGCGTCGCCGCCCGAGCGCAGATGGCGTTCGCCGTCATCGTGCTGCAGGACCCGCTGGTGGCGATGCAGATGCAGCGCTCCTCGGAGGCCCAGGGCGCCCCCATCGCGTACGCCAGCTCCCGCTCCGAGGCCGAGGCGCTCCTCGCGGCGCGCTGAGAGCTTCCTGCGCCCTGCAGGGGAGGGCTTCCCTCGGGTGGGACGCCGTTGTGACAGTGCACGGGTGACTGGCGCTGACCGTCGACGTCCCCCCGCCGCACTGGCCGCGCCGCCGTTCGCGCTGACGGCGGTGACCGAAGAGGACTGGCCCGTCGAGGTGGCGCTGTCCGCGACGCCGGACGTCGCGGCGTGGACCTACTACCCCGCCGGGCTGGACGAGGCGGCCGCGCGCGCCCGGCTGCTCCGCCAGCAGGCGCGGGCCGCCGAGGGGCTCGTGCAGCGCTACGTGGTGCGCGACGGGGCCGGGACGGCGCTGGGCACCTGCGGGATCACCGGGCTGCCCGCCGACGAGCCCGAGGTCTTCTACGCGCTGCTGCCCGCCGCGCGAGGGCGCGGAGCAGTCACCGCGGCGGTGCTCGCCCTGGTCGCGTGGGCGGAGGGCGCCGGGTACGGGTCGGTGGCGCTGATGACGGTCGAGGGCAACGCCGCCAGCGAGCGGGTGGCGCAGCGCGCCGGGTTCACCGAGCGCGGGACGAGCACGGGGGAGCAGCGCGGCCGGCAGGTGGTGCTGCGGCGCTGGGCGCGGCCCACCTCGCCGGCTTCTTGAGCGTCGCCGGTCAGGACGGTGGGGTGCGGTCCAGGGTCGTGCTCACGCTGTACCGGTCAGCGCGGAACCACGACGTGGTGCGCTCGACCACCACGTCGCCGGCCCTCGTCGTCCTCGTGAAGACCAGCAGCGGCGAACCGGCGGAGGTGTGCAGCAGCTCGGCCTGCGCGCGCGTGGTGACCTCCGCCGTGAGCAGCTGGTCGCCCGTGGTCGGTGACAGGCCGTACTCGCTGCCGAGGACGGTGTAGAGCGAGCCCGCCAGGTCGTGCTCGAGGAACCCGGGCAGCAGGTGCGCGGGGAACCAGCTCTCCTCCAGCGCCAGGGGGGAGCCGTCGGCGAGGCGCAGGCGCTCCACGCGCCAGGCGCCGGGGCGGCCGGCCGGGCGAGCGGACAGCCGCAGCGCGGTGGCCACCTCCTCCGGCGGGTCCGCGGCGTCCGCGCGCAGCACGCGCGTCGACGGGACGAGGCCGCGCCGGCGCACGTCCTCGGTGAACGACGCCAGGTGCAGCTGGGTCTGCAGCTGGCCGGCCGCCACGTACGTGCCCTTGCCGTGCACGCGGTAGAGGACGCCTTCGTGCACGAGGTGCCCGATGGCCTCGCGCACGGTCTGCCGGCTGACGCGGTGGCGCTCCACCAGCTCGCGCTCGGACGGCACCGGCTGGTCGGGCCGCAGGTCCTCGCGGGCCGTGCGGCGCAGGATGGCGATGAGCTGGTCGCGCTTGGGCACCGGCCCGTCGACGACGACGGCAGCGGTGGCTCGGGTGCTGGCGTCTGCCTCCACCGGTCCTCCTCGAGGTGCTGTGACTGACTGGTCCGCACTGGTACGGTCCAGTTGACCCGACCCTGACGCCGACACGTCCCCGCGTCAAGCGCACCCCGGAGGATCCCCGTGACGCTCTCATCCCCGTCCGAGAACCGCGCCGGCCAGCGCGGAGATGGGGCCCAGCGCGGGCGCCTGGTCCTCGCGGAGATCGCCGAGCAGCCCGCCGTCGCCGAGCGCCTCGTCAGCGCGGCCCAGCAGCCCGCCAGCGCCGGCGGCGAGCTCCAGCGCGTCGCCGCCGCCGTCCGCGCGGCCGCCCCCCGGATGGTGCTGCTCACCGCCCGCGGGACCAGCGACCACGCCGCGCTGTACGCCAAGTACCTCGTGGAGGTGCAGCTCGGTCTGCCCGCGGGGCTGACCTCCACCTCCACGCTCACCGTCTACGGCGCCCAGCCGGACCTGCGCGGCGTGCTGTGGATCTCCGTCAGCCAGTCGGGCGGGTCCCCCGACCTCGTGGAGTCGACGGCCGCCGCTCGCCGCGCCGGCGCTCTGACGCTGGCGGTCACCAACAACGCCGCCTCCCCGCTGGCCCAGGCCGCGGAGCTCCACCTCGACGTGCTCGCCGGCCCGGAGCTGGCCGTGGCCGCCACCAAGAGCTACACCGCGCAGCTGCTCACCCTCTGGCTGCTCGTGCAGGCGTGGCGGGGTGCGTCCCTGGAGCCCGCGGCGGCGCTGCCGTCGCTGCTGGCCACCGCGGTGGCCGAGGACGACGTCGACGCCGTGGCCGCCCGCTACCGCTTCGTGGACCGGCTCGTGCTCACGGGCCGCGGCTTCAGCTACCCCACCGCCCGCGAGGCGGCGCTGAAGCTCATGGAGACCTCCTACCTGTCGGCGATGGCCTTCTCCGCCGCGGACCTCATGCACGGGCCCCTGGCCATGGTCGACGCCGACCGCCCCGTCGTCGTCGTCGTCCCCGAGGGGCCGGGCGGTCAGGCGCTCGTCCCGGTGCTCGACGCCCTGCACGAGCGCGGCGCCGACGTGTGCGCCGTCGCGCCCAGCGGGCTGGCGCCGCACGCCACCGTGAGGCTCGCCCTGCCCTCGGGCATGCCCGAGGACCTCGCGCCGGTGGTGCAGATCGTGCCGCTGCAGCGGCTCGCTGCGCACATGGCGCTGGCCCGCGGCCTCGACCCCGACTCCCCGCGCGGCCTGCGCAAGGTCACCGAGACGCGCTGACCCTCCCGGACGAGCGATGATGACGGCGACGGCCCCGGCGTCCGTGCTGCTGCGCGGCGAGGTCCACACCGGCCGGCGCGTCTTCACCGACGGTTGGGTGCACCTCGCCGGAGGTCGGGTCACGGCCGTCGGTGCGGGCTCCCAGCCCGCGCCACCCGCTGAGCGCGAGGTGCGGGGGCACCGGGTGGTGCCGGGGTTCGTCGACGTGCACTGCCACGGCGGGGGAGGGGCCGCCTTCGGCGCGGACGGTGGTGACCCCGAGCGCGAGGTGGAGGCGGCGCGGACGGTCGCGCGCACCCACCGCGAGCACGGCACCACCACGCTCGTCGCCTCCCTCGTCACGCGGCCGGTGGCCGAGCTGGTGGCGGTGGCGACGGCGCTCCAGCCGCTCGTGCGCTCCGGAGAGCTGGCCGGCGTGCACCTCGAGGGACCGTGGCTCGACCCGGCCCACCGGGGCGCTCACGCGCCGTCGCTGCTGCGGGTCCCGACCGAGGACGACGTCGACGCGCTGCTCGCCACCGACGTCGTCGTGATGGCCACGGTGGCTCCCGAGCTGCCCGGGGGCCTGGCGCTCGTGAGCCGGCTCGCCGGTGCCGGCGTGCTGGCGGCCGTCGGGCACACCGGCGCCGACGCGGGGGTGGCGCGCGCCGCCGTCGACGCGGGCGCGCGCGTGGCCACCCACCTCTTCAACGCGATGCCGCCCGTCCACCACCGCGACCCGGGCCCCGTGGTCGCACTGCTGGAGGACGAGCGCGTGGTGGTGGAGCTCATCGCCGACGGCGTGCACCTGCACCCCCTCGTGCTCGCCCACGCCGCGCGGGCCGCCGGTCGCGGGCGGTGGGTGCTCGTCACCGACGCCATGGCAGCCGCCGGCAGCGGCGACGGCCGCTACGACCTGGGTGGCCTGGCGGTGTCCGTGGTGGACGGGGTCGCGCGGCTGGCTCCTGAGGAGGGTGAGGCCGGGGGACCGGGGGCGATCGCCGGCAGCACGCTCACGCTCGACGCCGCGCTGCGGTGTGCGGTGGGTGCCGGGCTGCCGTTCGCCGACGCGCTCGCGGCGGTGACGTCCACGCCGGCCTCGCTGCTGGGTCGGGACGACCGCGGTCACCTCGAGCCCGGCGCCACCGGTGGTGCCGTGCTGCTGGACGCCGACCTGCACGTGGAGTCGGTCCACCTCTGAACCCCGCACCCGCCGTGATCATGGGCGCCGCGTCCATGATCACGGGGTGGTCCGTGGGCAACATCCATGATCACGGATGGGCTCGGGGTCGCGAGCAGCCAGTCACCTGTCGTTAGATGTCTGACATCAGATGACAAGGGAGTTGATCTGGATGGCCGCCGCAGCCACCCCCACCTCGCCCGAACAGCTCACGGGCGACCTGCCGCCGCACGCCGTCGAGGCCGCCGACGTCGCCACGCGCGTCGCCGCCGCGGGCCGCGTGCTCGTCGTCCTCGACGACGACCCGACGGGCACCCAGTCCGTCCACGGCGTGCCTGTCCTCACCAGCTGGACCGAGGACGACCTCGCCTGGGGCCTGCAGCAGGGGGCGCCCTGCGTCTACGTCCTCACCAACACCCGCGCCCTGGGCCCCGACGACGCCGCCCGCACCAACCGCGAGGTCGTCGGCGCCGGGGTGGCTGCGGCCCGCCGCCTCGGGGTGGACGTCAGCTTCGTCTCCCGCGGCGACAGCACGCTGCGCGGCCACTTCCCCCTCGAGACCGACGTCATCACCGCGACCCTGCGCGAGCTCGGGGAGCCCGTGCCCGACGCGGTGCTCGTCGTCCCCGCCTTCCCCGACGCCGGCCGCATCACCGTCGACGCCGTCCACTACTGGTGCACCGGTGGCGCTGACGGCACCGGGGGCACCTGCACCCCGGTGGGGGAGACGGAGTTCGCCCGCGACGCCACCTTCGGCTACACCGCCTCCGACCTGCGCGACTGGGTGGCGGAGAAGAGCGCCGCGACCAGCAGCGCCACGCCCGTCACAGCCGCCGACGTGCTCGCCCTGACCCTGGCCGAGCTGCGCCGGGGACCCGAGGCCGCTGCCGACGTGCTGCGCGGGGCCCGCGACGGGCGCGTCGTGGTGGTCGACGCCGCCGACGAGCACGACCTGCGCGTGCTCGCCCTCGCCGAGGAGCTGCTGGCAGGAGAAGGGCGACGCTTCCTCCACCGCGTGGGGCCACCGTTCGTGCGGGCCCGCGTGGGCATGGAGCCCCGCGAGCCCCTGGCGCGCGAGGAGGTCCCGGTCGGGGACGCCCGCGGCGGGCTCGTCGTCGTCGGGTCCCACGTGGGGCTGACCACCCGCCAGCTCGAGCAGCTGCGCGGCGGGCACCCCCTGGCCGACCAGGTCGAGCTCGACGTGGCCTCCGTGCTCGACGGCTCCCGGCGAGAGGGGCACCTCGCCGCCGTGGTCGACAGGCTCGTCGCCGCCCTCGCCGACGGCGACGCCGTGGTGAGCACCTCCCGCGTGCTCACCACCGGAGGCGACGCCGCCGCCAGCCTCGACATCGCGATCGCCGTCTCGCGCGCCGTCGTCGAGGTGGTGCAGCGGGTGGTCGCCCGCACCGCACCGCGCTTCGTCGTGGCCAAGGGCGGCATCACCTCCAGCGACGTCGCCCGGTACGGGCTCGGCATCCGCCGCGCCGTGGTCCGCGGGCCGCTGCTGCCCGGTCTGGTGTCGCTGTGGGAGCCCGTCGAGGGCCCCGCCGCGGGCGTCCCGTACGTGGTGTTCGCGGGCAACGTCGGCGACGACGCTTCCCTGCTGGCCGTGGTCCGCACCCTCTCGGCCGCTCCCTGACGCACCTCACCTGTCTGCACCCCCTGACCCGGAGGACTCGACGATGAGCACCAGCACCCCCACCACCGCCGTCATCGGCCTGGGCGCCATGGGCCTGCCCATGGCCACCCGCCTGGCCAGCGCCCTGCCCGTGCGCGGCTACGACATCTCCGCCGCCCGCCTCGAGCTGGCCGCGCGGGCCGGCGTCACGACCGCCGGCTCCGCCGCCGACGCCGTCCGCGGCGCCCAGGTGGTGCTCGTGGCGGTCCGCAACGCCGCGCAGCTCGACGCCCTCCTCTTCGGTGGAGCCGACGACGACGGCGGCATCGCCGACCACCTCGACGCCGGCTCCGCCGTCGTCCTCACCAGCACGGTCGGCACCGACGGCATCGCGGAGCTCGCCGCTCGCCTGGCCGAGCGCGACGTCGACCTCGTCGACGCGCCCCTGTCCGGCGGTCCCGCCCGCGCGGGCGCCGGCGACCTGCTCGTCGTCGTCGGCGCCACCGAGCGCGCCCGGGCGACCGCGGCGCCCGTGCTCGACCTGCTCGCGTCCACGCTCACCGTGGTCGGTGACGCCCCCGGCGACGGCCAGGCCCTGAAGACCGTGAACCAGCTGCTGTGCGGCGTGCACATCGCCGCGGCGGCGGAGGCGCTCGCGCTGGCCGACGCCCTCGGGCTCGACCGGGAGCGCACCCTCGAGGCGCTGAACGCCGGCGCGGCCGGCTCGTTCATGCTCGGCAACCGCGGGCCGCGCATGCTGCAGGCCCACGACGACGGCGGCGCCGAGGTGCTCAGCCGCCTGGACATCTTCGTCAAGGACCTCGGCATCGTCGGGGACGCCGCCCGCCGCGCCCACCTGGCTGCGCCCGTGGCCGCCGCCGCCGAGCAGCTGTTCCTCCTCGGGGAGGCCGCCGGCCTGGGGGAGTCCGACGACTCCGCCGTCATCCGCGTGCTCACCCCGCAGCGCCGCTCCTGACCCGGAGCCTCTGACCCGCCGGCACCTGAGCCGGCACCCGCCCCTGCGCCACCCCGCCCGCAGGCGATGACGCCTGCCCGCCCCCAGGAGACCTCCGTGCTGCTCGCCGCAGACCCCGTCGCGCCCGAGGTGGCGCTGTCCACGCCGCTGCTGCTCGGCATCGCCGCCGCCGGCATCGCCGCGCTGCTCGTCCTCATCATCAGGTTCAAGGTCCCCGCGTTCCTCGCGCTGCTCGTGGTGAGCGTGCTCGTGGCGATCTCGGCACGGCTGCCGCTGGCGGACGTCTTCACGGTGGTGGCCACCGGTGTCGGCGCCACCATGGGCAAGGTCGCGCTGCTCATCGCCCTCGGCGCAGTGCTCGGCCGCCTCATCGAGACCTCCGGCGGCGTGCAGAGCCTCGCCGACAGGCTCACCTCCGCCCTCGGGCCGCAGCGCACGGCCATCGCGCTGACAGCGGTGGCGTTCCTCGTGGCGGTGCCGGTGTTCTTCGAGGTCGCCGTGATCGTGCTGGTCCCGGTGGTCTACGCCTTCGCCAAGGTGCTCGGCTTCCAGCCGATCCGCTTCGGGCTGCCGATGGCGGGCATCGCGCTCTCGGTGCACGTCGTCGTGCCGCCGCACCCGGGCATCGTCGCGGGCGCCGGCGTCTTCGGCGCCGACATCGGCCTCGTGCTGCTCATCAGCCTCCTCGCCTGCCTGCCGCTGGCGGTCATCGCGCACCTCCTGGGCCGCCGCATGACCCGCCACCCCCTGGCGGTGAGCGAGGCCGTGGCGCGCCAGGTGGAGGAGTTCGGCCGCGACGGCCTCGACGGGGGCTCCGCCGGTGCGCCGGGCGGCTCGGGCGGGGGTGGCGCGGGGACGACGACGGCGGTCGCCGAGCGCGTCCAGGCGCCGCCGAGCGCGGGCCTCATCGCCTTCCTCGTGGCGGCGCCCATCGCGCAGATCCTGCTGGGCACCGCCCTCACGCTCACCCTCGGCGAGGACCACCCCCTCTACGGGGCCGCCGCCTTCGTCGGCACGCCCGTCTTCGCGCTGCTCGTCGCCGTCGGCATCGCCTACTTCGCCATCCCGGTGCGCCGGCGATGGTCGCTGGAGCGCACCGGTGACGTGATGGAGGGAGCGCTGCCGCCGATCGCGGCGATCCTCCTCGTCGTGGCGGCCGGAGGCGTGTTCGGCGAGGTGCTGCGCGCCACCGGCATCGGCGCGGCGCTCTCCGGGGTGCTCGACACCCTCGGCCTGCCGGTCATCGTGCTGGCCTTCGTCATCACCCTCGCGCTGCGCGCCGCGCAGGGCTCCGCGACCGTCGCCATCGTCACCACCACGGGGCTCCTGGTCGAGTCCGTCACCGCCGGCGGGTACTCGCCGCTGCAGGTCGCGCTGCTCACCGTGGCCGTCGGGTTCGGCTCGCTGGGCCTGAGCCACGTCACCGACGCCGGCTTCTGGACGGTGACCCGGTACTTCGGCCTGTCCGTGGCCGACGGGCTGCGCACCTGGACCGTGCTCACCACCGTGCTGGGGCTGGCCGGCTTCGCGCTGGTCTGGGCCGGGTGGGAGCTCACGGGCGCCTGACGCCGCTCGGTCCTCTCCTGGTCGCCGTCGGCGCCCGGCCGCTGCGGCGGCGGGGCGCTGGCGGCGACCGTCGTCGTCGTTAGTGTGGCGACGTCCGCCCATCACGCTCGGAGGTCCCGGTTGGCGCGCGAGTCCCTGGTCGACGTCGTGGTCGCCGCCCTCCTCGAGCGCATCGCCGACGGGCGCACGCCCCCCGGTGAGCTTCTCCCGCCCGAGGCGGAGCTCGCCGAGGAGAACGAGGTCAGCCGCCTCACCCTCCGCGAGGCGCTCAAGGTGCTGCAGACGCAGGGCGTGGTGGAGGTGGAGCGGGGCCGCGGCACCCGCGTGCTCCCGGCGGCGCAGTGGACGTCCATCCGCGCCGTCGCCCACGTGCACGACCGCAGCGGCGGTGCCGACGCCCCGCTGCACCTGCTGCAGCTGCGCCGCATGGTCGAGACGGGGGCGGCCGAGCTCGCCGCGGCCCACCGCACCGAGGCCGACCTCGCCGACCTCGCGCGGCACCTCGACGCCATGCGGGCCGCGCACGAGCGCGGCGACGTCGCGGCGTTCGTCGCCGCCGACATCGCCTTCCACGACGTCGTGCTCCACGCCTCGGGCAACCCGTTCGTCGCCGTGCTGCTCGGCCCGCTCTCAGCGGTGCTGCGCGCCCGGCGCCACGAGACGTCGCGGCACGAGCCGGTGCAGGCCCACGCCATCGCCGAGCACGCGGGGGTGCTGGACGCGCTGCGCAGCGGCGACCCGGCGGCGTCGAGGGCGGCGATGGAGTCGCACATGGACCAGACGCTGAGGGACCTGCAGCACTACGTGCTCAGCTGAGGCCTGACCGGCGCACCTCGCCCTGGCACTGCGCAGGCGTGGGCGTGACGCCCATGTTCACGGTGGGGTGTGTCTGCAACTCCCATGATCACGGGCGGAGGAGGGGGAGGGTCACGAGCGCGTCGGTGAGCCAGGGCGCCACGAGCACCACCGGGGGGAGCACGAGCACCCCGGCGGCCAGCGCCAGCACGCCGGCCGAGCGCCACCGCCTCGGCAGCGGCCGCTGCAGCCGGTCGAGGCGCTGAGCGCGCTGCGCGGCGACGGCGCGGTCGTCGGCGGTCCGCTCGGCCTCGGTGCCGGCGGCGGCCAGCGCCCCGACACCCGGGTCGACCGCGGTCCCCAGCAGCTCCAGCGCCGAGCGCAGGGGGGCGTCGCCGCAGCGGCGACGGGCGGCGTCGTCGGCGGCGGCCTCCAGCAGCAGCTCCACCGCGCCGAGCGCGCGCTCGTTGCGCAGGGGCCGCGGCACCGCGCGGTGGAACGCCGCGAACGACTCCAGCACCACGTCGTGGCGGGCGTCGAGGTGGGCCTGCTCGTGCGCGAGCACCGCCCGCAGCTGCGCGGTGTCGAGCAGCCGCAGCGCGCCGTCGCTCACCACCACGCGGGGGCTGCGACCGGGCAGCCCGTACGCCAGCGGCAGGGGGGCGCCCAGCACGCGCAGCTGGCCGCGCACGGCCGCCGCGCGCTGGCCGTCGTCATCGGGGTCGTCACCGGCGAGGTCGCCGGCCAGGGCGGCGCTGCGCTCGGCGTCGTCGAGGAGGTCCAGCAGCTCGCGGTGCCGCGCGCGCCGCGCCGCGGAGCGCCGCATGACCCCCACCAGGCTCACCACCAGCCGCGCGACGATGAGCAGCGCCACCGCCAGCGCGCCGAACAGCCCCCACGCCGCGGCGGTGGGGCCGGCGCTGAGCGCCCCGCTGATCTCCTCCGGGGCGATGAGGACGACGGCGACCGCGCTCAGCACCGACGCCGCCACCACCGCCTGCCACAGCACCACCGAGGCCGTGGGGGTGGCCGCCGTCCACCGGGCCCTCGCCAGCGGCGCCGGCACCACGAGGGACAGCACCAGGCCGAGCAGGCCCAGTGCGAAGGCGGTCATGGCCCCGAGCCTGCCAGGGGCGCGGTCAGGTGGCGGGCGCGCCCGGCGCGGCGGTCACCGGGCGGCGTCGTCGCAGGGTGGCAGGGGTGCGGCCGGAAGGCCGTCAGCCGGCGGCGTCGAGGGCGGCGCGCAGCGCGGCGACCCCCTGCGGGCCGACGCGCCCCACGAAGTGCACCAGCGCAGCGTCGCGCGCGGAGGGGTCGGGGGCGGAGCCGAGCGCCTCGAGCATGAGGGCGGCGGTCAGCTCCTCGCGGCTCTGGGCGGGGGAGTAGCGGAAGGCGCGGCCGTCGCGCTCCTGGCGCACCACGCCCTTCTTGGCGAGCCTGTCGAGCACCGTCATGACGGTCGTGTAGGCGAGGTCGTCACCGCTGGTGCGCAGCTCCTCGTGCACCTGCCGGACCGTCAGCGGCTCGGTCGACGCCCACAGCCGGGCCATGACGTCGCGCTCGAGCGCGCCGCCCACGGGGCCACCGACCTTGCCGGCTCCCGCCGTCCCTGCTGCTGCCACGCCGCCGATGGTAACCGCATCCTGTGACGAGTACGACACGCGACGTACTACAGATCTGAGTACTACGAGTCGTAGTATTGATCCGTGGACGTCGTGGACATCACCCGCCTCCAGTTCGCCGTCGTGACGATCTACCACTACCTGTTCGTACCGCTGTCGATCAGCCTGGCGAGCCTCACCGCCGGGCTGCAGACCGCCTCGGTGCTCACCAGGGACCCCGAGCGCGCCCAGCGCCTTCGCCGCTCCACCCTGCTGGTGGGCAAGCTGCTGCTCGTCACCTTCGCCGTGGGCGTGGTGACCGGCCTGGTGCAGGAGTTCCAGTTCGGCATGGGCTGGAGCGCCTTCGCCCGGTTCTACGGCGACGTCTTCGGCCCCACCCTCGCCATCGAGGGCATGCTCGCCTTCTTCCTGGAGGCGACCTTCCTGGGCCTGTGGTTCTTCGGGTGGGACCGCCTGCCCCGCCTCGTGCACCTGGCGACCATCTGGGTGGTCGCGATCGGCACGCTCATCAGCGCCTACGTCATCCTCGGCGCCAACTCCTTCATGCAGCACCCGGTGGCCTACCAGCTCGACCCGTCCACGGGCCGCGCCCACCTGTCGAGCTTCACCGAGCTCATGACCAACCCGGTGCTCTTCGCGACCTTCCCCCACACCATCGCCGGCGCGGCGATGCTCGGCGGCGCGCTGCTGCTGTCCGTCGGCTCGTGGCGCCGCTGGATCGGTCCCGCCCCCGCCGGTGCGGCCGGGTCTCCCGAGGCCCGTGCCGTCGACCCCGACCAGCGCGCCTTCGCCGGCATCGCCCGCCTCGGCGCCTGGACCACCGTGGCGGGCGGCCTGGCCACCGCCCTCACCGGCGACACCCTCGGCAAGGTCATGACGTCGGTGCAGCCCATGAAGATGGCCGCCGCCGAGGCGCTGTACACGACGACGACGGGCGCACCCTTCAGCCTGCTCACCATCGGCAACCTCGACGGCTCCCGCCCGATCTTCAGCCTCGACCTGCCGTACCTGCTGTCGTTCCTGGCCACCGGTGAGTTCCACTCCACCGTCCAGGGCATCGACGACCTGCAGGCCCAGTACTCCCAGCAGTTCGGCCCCGGCGACTACGCGCCGGTCATCCCGCTGGCCTACTGGTCCTTCAGGGCGATGATCACCATCGGGCTGCTCGCCGCGCTCGTCGCCGGCGTCTACCTGTGGCTGACCCGCAAGGGCCTCGACCCCCGCGAGCCCAGGGCCAGCGCCCTGCCGTTCATGAGCCAGCGCCTCTTCCCGCGCCCGCTCGTGCAGCTGTCGCTGCGCATGCTGCCCACGCTGCCGCTGCTGCCCGCCGCCGCCGGCACCGCCGGCTGGGTGTTCACCGAGACCGCTCGCCAGCCCTGGCTCGCGTTCGGGCTGACCCTCACCAAGGACGGGGTCTCCCCGGGCCTCACCGCCGGCGAGGCGTGGCTGAGCCTCGCGGCGTTCACCGCGGTCTACGGCGTGCTCGCCGTCGTGTGGCTGCGGCTGGTGAAGCACCTGGTCGCCCAGGACCTCACCGACCCGCCCGTGCGCCCGGCCCCGCCGGCTTCCACGGGCGACGACGACGAGGGCGCGTCCGAGGCCTCCCCGGCTGCGCCGCGCGCCGCCGTGCCCAGCTACTGACCCGCTGACCCGCTGACTGGAGAGCAGAGACCGTGGACCTCGTCACCGTCTGGTTCGCCGTCGTCGTCCTGTGCTGGGTGCTGTTCTTCACCCTCGAGGGCTTCGACTTCGGCGTCGGCGTGCTCGCGCCCCTCGTGGGCCGCGACGAGCACGAGCGCGGCGCAGCCCTGAAGACCATCGGCCCGTTCTGGGACGGCAACGAGGTCTGGCTGGTCGCGGCGATCGGCGTCACCTACGCCGCCTTCCCCGCCTGGTACAGCGCGCTGCTGAGCGGCACCTACCTGCCGATGGTCGGCGTGCTGCTGCTCCTGGCCGGGCGCGGCGTGGCGCTGGAGTTCCGCGGCAAGCACGCCGACCCGCGCTGGCGGCGCCGCTGCGAGGTGGTCCTGGCGCTGTGCTCCGCCGGCGTCGTCGCGCTGTGGGGTGCGCTGCTGTCGGTGTTCGTGCGGGGCCTGGCCCTCGGCGCCGACGGCGAGGTGGTCGCCCAGCCCGGCCTGGCCGCTGGCCTGTCGCGGACCGTGGCCCCCCTGCTCACCGCCCAGGCCGCCCTGGGGGCGGTGGCCGCTCTCGCGTTCTCGCTGCTGCTGGGCGCCTGCTTCCTCGCTCTGCGGACCACCGGCCCGGTGCGGGTGCGCGCCCACCGCGTCGCCGCCCTCGCCGCGACGGTCGTGGCAGCGCTGGGGGCCGTCGTGGCCGTCGCCGGCCTGGCCGGCACGGAGCCGCTCGACGTCGGGCTCGTGGTGACCGGCGCGCTCGTGGCGGCCACCGCCGTCGCGGTGGCGGCGGCGGTGCGGCTGCGCCGCGAGGGCGTGGCGTTCACCCTGGCGTCGCTGCTCGTGGCCGGTGTCGTGGCCGCGGTCATGCTCGCCAACGGCGACGTGGTGCTGCCGAGCACGCTCGACCCCGCGTGGGCGCTGACCAGGGAGTCCGCGGCGGCCACGCCCGCCGCGCTGGGTCTCGTCACGGCCTTCGGCGCGGTGGTCGTGCCGGGTGTGGTGGTCTACCAGGTGTGGTCGTACTGGGTGTTCCGCCGTCGCGTCTCCAGCGAGCGCGTCGCCACCGCCTGATCCCCGTCCCTCCCAGCCGCCGTGATCATGGGCGCTAGCCACCCTGCGCGCGCCAGCCGCGGTCCCGTCGACCCGCGACTGCTGCGCCACGCACGCGCCGCCCGCCGCCCCGTGGCAGGTCTCGTGGTGGTCGGGGCGGCCCAGGTGCTCGTGACGCTGCTCGTGGCGGCGGCGGCCACCGGCGTCGTCGTCTCCCTCGTGGTGGCGGCGCGCGGCGGAGCCGTGACGTCACCTGCCGGGTACGGCCTGCCCGGTTGGGCGGGCGGCGGCGGTGGCCTGTCGCTGTCGCTGGCGGTGCTCGGGGCGGCCTTCGCCGCCCGGTCGCTGCTCGCGCGGGCCGAGTCGGTGCTGTCCGCCCGTGCCGGGTCGCTGGCCGTGGAGGAGCTGCGCACGCGGGTGCTCGAGGCCGCGCTGCAGCGCGGTCCCGCCTGGGTCGCCTCCCACGGGGCGGGCCGGCTGCGCGCACTGGTGGCGGCGACCACCGGTCCCGGCGCGAGCTCCGGCGGGGGAGCGTCCGGCCTGGACGCCCTGCGCCCGTGGTTCTCCGGGTACCTGCCCTCGCTCGTGGTCGGCGTGCTCATGCCGCCCGTGGTGGTGCTGGTGCTGCTGGCGGTCGACTGGCGCTCGGCCCTCATCGTGCTGGTCACGCTGCCGCTCGTGCCGCTCTTCGCCATCCTCATCGGCTGGGCCACGCAGCGCCGCGCCGCCGAGCGCGTCGAGGAGGGGGCGCGGCTGGCGGGGCACTTCCTCGACGTGGTGCGCGGTCTGGCGCTGCTGCGGGTGCACGGTCGGGCGCAGCGCCAGGTCGGCGAGGTGGCCGCCACCACCGAGCGCCACCGCGAGGCGACCCTGCGGGTGCTGCGCGTGGCGTTCCTGTCCTCCACCGCCCTCGACCTCGTCGGCACGCTGTCGGTGGGGCTGGTCGCTGTGGAGACCGGCCTGCGGGTGGCCGACGGGTCGATGCCGCTGGCCCCCGCGCTGCTGGTGATCCTCCTCGCGCCGGAGGCGTACCGGCCGCTGCGCGAGGTGGGCGCCCGCTTCCACGCCTCCGCCGACGCCGCCGCCGTGGTGGCCGAGGTCGACGCCGTCCTCACGTCCCCCCTTCCCACCCCCGATCGTGATCATGTGCTTCCCGTCGGTGGAGCCAGCGAGCAGGCACCCTCGGTGAGCGGCTCTGGGCTGCGCGTGCGGCACGCCGGGCGGTCCGTCGACGCCCTGGTCCTCGACGCGGTCGCCGTGCGCGGCGGCGAGCTCGTCGCGCTGCAGGGACCGTCCGGGGCGGGCAAGACGACGCTGCTGCGGGCGCTGGCCGGGGTGCAGCCGCTGACCTCCGGGTCGGTCGACCTGTCCGGCCAGGCGCTGCTGCTCACGCAGGACCCGCTGCTGCCCCACGCCCGCACCGTCCGCGACGCACTCCTCCTCGACGAGGAGCTGGCCGGGGTCCTGGAGGACGACGACGGGGTCGGCGCCTCGGGCGCCCCGCCTGACGCCGAGCTGCTGGCCTCCCTCGAGCTGGTCGGCCTGCGCGCCGAGGTGGAGGCGCTGCCCGCCGGTCTGGCCACTCCGATCGGTGAGCGCGCCGCGGGCCTGTCCACCGGGCAGCGCCAGCGCCTGGCGCTGACCCGGGTGCTGCGCGCTGCGGGGCGTCGCCCCGTGGTGCTGCTCCTCGACGAGCCGACCGCCCACCTCGACACCGCCTCCGAGGCCCGCGTGGTCTCCGCGCTGCGGGCCGCCGCCGACGCCGGCAGCGCCGTGCTCGTGGCCGCGCACCGTCCGGCGCTGCTGGCCGCCGTCGACAGGACGGTCGCCGTGACGCCGCCCCTCGCGGCAGCCACCCCCTCCGTGACCATGGTCCCCCGCAAGCGGGAGGTGCCCCCGTTCCGCAACAGTGCCTCAGGACGTGTTCCGGCGGCCCAGGAGCACGAGGGGGTTGTGCGCGACGCCGATGACCACGAGGGGCCGGGGGAGCAGCGGGGCGGCTGGTGGGCGCGGCTCGCGCGCGCGGCGGGGCGTCGGCCCGGCGCCGCCGTCGCGCTCGGCGCCGCCTCCTGGCTCGCGGGGGCCGCGCTGACCGCCGCCGCCACCTGGCTGCTCGTGCGTGCCTCCACCCTGCCGCCCGTGCTGACGCTGTCGGCCGCCGTCGTCACGGTCCGCGGCAGTGCCGTCGCTCGACCGCTGCTGCGCTACCTGGAACGACTCGCCTCCCACGAGGTCGCCTTCCGCCGCCTCGCTGGCTGGCGCTCCCAGGTGCTCGCCGACCTCGTCCCGCGCGTGCCCGGCCCGGGGGTGCTGCGCCGCGGCGACCTGCTCACCCGCCTCGTCGGGGACGTCGACGCCCGCCTCGACGGGCTCCTGCGCGGGCGGCTCCCCGCGGCCGCGGCGCTGGCGGCCGTCGTCGTCGTCCTCGGGGTGCTGGCCGTGCTGGACCCGCTGGCGGCGCTCGGCGCCGCCGTCGGGTTCGCCGTCGCAGCCGTCGCCGCACCGGCCGTGGCCGCGCGCGCCGCGCGCCGCACCGACGCCGCACTCGCCGCGGAGCGGTCAGCCCTCGCCGACGCCGCGGTGGAGACCGTCGACGCCGTCGACGAGCTCTCCGCCCGCGCCGCCACGGCCGGAGCCACCACCGCGCTGGCCGTGCCGCGCTCCCGCGGCCGCGAGCTGGCCGTCGCAGAGGTCCGCGCCGCGGGCTCGTCCGGCACCGCCACCGCCGTCGCGCACCTGGGCACGGGCCTCGCGGTGGTCGGTGCGGCGCTCGGCGCCTGGGCCGCGGTCGCCTCCGGCGGCCTGGGTGCAGAGGGAGCCGCTGTCGTCGTCCTCGTGGTGCTGGCGCTGGGGGAGCCCGTGCTCGGGCTCGTGGACGCCGCCGTCGCGCGCGAGCGCTCCCGGGCGGCCGAGCACCGGCTGGCAGCGGTGGCCGAGCAGCGGCCGTCGGTGGACGAGCGGCCCGGCCGCAGCGCCGCCGTGCCGGCGCGAGCGGCGCTGGAGGTCCGCGGCCTGGTGGCCGGGTGGGACCCGGACCGCCCGCCCGCGCTCGACGGGCTCGACCTGCGGCTCGCGCCGGGGGAGCGGGTCGCGGTGCTCGGGCCGTCCGGCTCGGGCAAGTCGACGCTGGGCGCCGTGGTCGCGCGCCTGCTCGACCCGCGCGCCGGCGCGGTGACCCTGGGGGGCGTGGACGTCCGCGACCTCGACCCCGCCGCCGTCCGCCGCCGCGTCGGACTGCTCAGCGAGGCCACCGAGCACCTCTTCGCCACCACGCTGCGCGCGAACCTGGCGCTGGCGGCGCCTGACGCCACCGACGAGGAGCTGGTGGGCGCACTCGTCCGCGTCCGCCTCGGCGAGTGGTTCACCCGGCTGCCCGACGGCCTGGACACCTGGCTCGGCGACGGCGGCTCCACCGTCAGCGGCGGCGAGCGGCGCCGGCTCGCGGCGGCCCGGGCGCTGCTGCCCCGGCCCGGCGTGCTCGTGCTCGACGAGCCCACCGAGGGCCTCGACGAGCCCACCGCCCAGGCGCTGATCGCCGACCTGCTCTCAGACGAGGACGACGACGGCGGACAGCGGCCCAGCGTGCTGCTGCTCACGCACCGGCGTGAGGGCGTGGACCGCTGCGACGCCGTGCTCGACCTCTCCGCCACCCTCTCGTCCCGCCCGTGATCATGGGAGTTGCGTGCATCGCGTGCACAGCTCCCATGATCACGAAGGGCTAGCTGAGGTGGTGCGGCTGCACCGGGTCCTTGTGGTGGTCACCCGCCGGCGCGCCGGTCGTGCCAGCCGCCGAGCCACCGGTCGTGGTCGCTGACCGGCGCAGCGTGATGACGACGCCCTTCGACGTCGGCGTCCCGCTGTGCTCGGCCTGGGAGTCCAGCGGCACGAGCGCGTTGGTCTCGGGGTAGTACGCCGCCGCGCACCCGCGCGGGGTCTCGTAGACGACCACGCGGAAGCTCGGGGCCACCCGCTCGACGTCGTCCTCCCAGACGCCCACGAGGTCCACGTGGTCGCCGTCGGCGAGGCCGCGGTCGCGGGCGTCGTCGGCGTTGAGGAACACCACGCGGCGGCCCTGGTGGATGCCGCGGTAGCGGTCGTCCAGGCCGTAGATCGTGGTGTTGTACTGGTCGTGGCTGCGCATCGTCTGAAGCACCAGCTGGTCGTCGGCCACGGTGAGCACCGACAGCGGCACCGCGGTGAACACCGCGCGCCCGCCCGGCAGGTCGAAGGTGCGGGAGTCGCGCGGCGGGTGCGGCAGCTGGAAGCCGCCGGGGGCGCGGACCTTCGCGTCGTAGTCGTCGCAGCCCGGCACCACCTTCGCGATGCGCTGGCGGACGGTGGAGTAGTCCTCGGCGAAGCCGGCCCAGTCGATGGCGCCGGTGGCGTCCGTGCGGCCGCGCAGGGTGGCGGCGGCGACGCCCGCGATGATCGAGACCTCCGAGAGCACCCCGGGCGCCGGCGGCGCGAGGCGCCCGCGGCTGGCGTGCACCATCGACATCGAGTCCTCGACGGTGACGAACTGCTCGCGGGGCTTGCCGACAGCAGAGCCCGGCCTCGTCGATCGGGCGATGTCGCGCTCGGTGCGGCCCAGCGTCGGCAGGACGATCGCCGTCTCACCCGCGACGGCGTGCGAGCGGTTCAGCTTGGTGGAGACCTGCACCGTCATCGCGCAGTTCTCCAGGGCCTGCTCGGTGGCGGCGGTGTCGGGGGAGGCCTGCAGGAAGTTGCCGCCCATCCCCATGAAGAAGCGGACGTGACCGTCGCGCATGCCGCGGATCGTGTCGACGACGTCGTGGCCGTGCTCGCGCGGCGGTTCGAACCCGAACTCGTCGCGCAGCCGGTCCAGGAAGTGCTGCGGGGGACGCTCCCAGATGCCCATGGTCCGGTCGCCCTGCACGTTGGAGTGCCCGCGCACCGGGCACAGGCCCGACCCCTGCACGCCGATGGCGCCGGTGGCCAGGTGCAGGTTGGTGATCTCCTTGATGGTGCCGACCGCGTTCTTGTGCTGGGTGATGCCCATGGCCCAGCAGGTGATGAAGCGCGGGGAGGCGACGACGAGCGCGGTGGCCTCGTCGAGCTGGGCCGGGGTGAGGCCGGTGGCGGCGAGCACCTCGTCGCGGTCGACCCTGCGCACGTGCTCCTCCCAGGCCTCGAAGCCGGTGGTGCGGTCCTCGATGAACGCCCGGTCCAGGCGGCCGGCCTCGACGACGGCGCGGCCGAACCACTGGAACAGGGCGAGGTCGCCGTTGGCGCGGATCGGCAGGTGCAGGTCGGACAGGCGCTCGCCGATGAGCATGCCCCTGGGCGTCTGCGGGTTCTTGAACCCCATCAGCCCGGCCTCGGGCAGCGGGTTCACCGAGATGATCTTCGCGCCGCCCTTCTTCGCCGTCTCCAGCGCCGAGAGCATGCGGGGGTGGTTGGTGCCCGGGTTCTGCCCGGCCACGATGATCAGGTCGGTGTCGTAGAAGTCCTCGAGGTGGACGCTGCCCTTGCCGATGCCGATCGTCTGGGCGAGGGCCACCGACGTCGACTCGTGGCACATGTTGGAGCAGTCGGGCAGGTTGTTGGTGCCGTAGGCGCGCACGAACAGCTGGTAGGCGAACGCCGCCTCGTTGGACGTGCGCCCCGAGGTGTAGAAGGCGGCCGCGTCAGGCGTCGGCAGGGAGCGGAGCTGCTCGCCGATGAGCGCGAACGCCTCGTCGTAGCTGATGGGCTCGTAGTGGTCGGACCCGGGACGCCGCACGACCGGCTCGGTGAGGCGACCCTGCTGGCCCAGCCAGTAGTCGGTGCGGCCGGCGAGGTCGCTCAGGGGGTGGCGGGCCCAGAAGTCGCGGGTGACGCGGCGGCGCGTGGCCTCCTCGGCCACCGCCTTGGCGCCGTTCTCGCAGAACTCGGCCGTGTGGCGGTGCTTCGGGTCGGGGTCCGGCCAGGCGCACCCCTGGCAGTCGAAGCCGTCGACCTGGTTCAGCTTGAGCAGGGTCTGCGCGGTGCGCAGCGGGCCCATCTGCTCCACGCCGTGGCGCAGCGCGACGGCGACGGCGGTCGCGCCGGCGGCGCGGTCGTGGGGGTGACCGACCCGCAGGTGGGCGTCGTCGACGTCGTCCACCGGTGCGTCCGTGCGCACGGGGAGCTTGACCGGCCAGGGGAGCTTCGTCGCCACCCCCGCAGACTAGATCAGGACGGCAACCCCGCGCGAGGACTGATACATCAGTCTCTCGGCAGTGGGTGGGCAGGTGTCGAGCGTCAGCGCACCACCGGCACGTCGACGCGACGCCCCCGCCACAGGCCCGCGGGCACCGACGCCACCGCGGCGCCGACCGCGCCGTAGAACAGCCAGATCGCCGGCCGGCGCTGGGAGGCCAGCTGCTGGTCCGCCGTCCGCTCCACCTGCTCCCGCCCCACGGTCACGGTGCACGTCTGGCCGGGAGCCATGGGCTTGTTCAGGCAGCGCGGCTCCACGGCGTTCCACGCCCACAGGCCCACCGCCGCCAGCACCACGGCGAGCGCCAGCAGCCGGATGACGGGCCGCCGGCTGGCCAGGCGGGTCCGGCGCACCGGCCCCGCCTCGACCGACGGGTACCGCCGACGACGGCGCTCCTTGGCGATGCCCCGCTCGTACTCGACCAGCGCCTCCGCGACGAGGGCCGGGTTCGCCGTTCCCCCCGGGGGTGTCAGCCGCTCGACGACGGTCTGGCGGCCCTGCGCCGCCCTCGCCTCGAACTCCCGCCACTGCGCCCGGCCGGTCGGCGACTCCGCCCGGCGGGCCAGCACGAACCCGGCGCCCAGCCCCGCCACCAGCAGCACCGCACCGACCGGCACCAGGATGAAGGGCTGCCGCTGCTGGGCCGCCTGGCGCTCGCCGTAGGACTGCAGGTCGTAGGAGCTGGAGCTGTAGAAGGAGCACCGGTCGCCCGGGAGCATGACGTCGTCGCCGCAGCGCACGGGGCCGGCAGCCAGCACCGACCCCCACACCACCAGCGCCGCACCGATCACCACGAGCACCCAGACGGGCCGCCGGCTCGCCCTGCGCTGGACCTGCTGCTCCACGTCTGCCTCCGTGCTGGGGGTGGGGGTCGGCCCGCGACCCTAGCGCCGGTCGCGGGCCCCCCGCCCCGTCGTCGTCCCCGGTCCCCCTTCCGCACTTGCCGCGGAAAGTGCGCCACTCGCGGAGTCGGACGTGCACTTGCCGCGGAAAGTGCATCAGAGAGAGCGGGGTGGGGAGCCGTCAGGCGGGGGACAGCACCGCGGTCCGTGCGGAGAGCGACGACCCGCCGAAGCCCTCCCCGGCAGGCGCCACGGCCACGCCGAGCGTCGAGTCCGACTGCCCGTAGTAGGCGAACCACGAGCCCTGGAACTGCACCAGGCCCTCCACGAACGTCACGTTGGAGACCAGCCCGTGCTGCTCCTCGGCGGTCCGCGGCTCCAGCCACGGCTGGTCGAGCTTCGCCACCAGGCGCGTCGGGTCGGCCGGGTCGAAGAGGGCCTGCCCGCACACGTAGCGCACGCCGCCCTCGGGCAGCTTCACGGCGGCGTTGTAGACCAGGCAGATGAGGCCGTTGTCGAGGAGCACCGGCGGCGGGCCGACCTCCACGAGGAACTCCGACCACGTGCCCGGCTCCGGCTCCAGCACGGGCCGGTCGGACACGAGCCGCCAGTGGACGAGGTCGTCGGACTCCGCGAGGTAGATCGAGCCCTCGCCCACGTACATGAGCCAGCGCCCGTCAACCTGCACCGGCAGGATCCCGCCGGCCTTGGTCCACGGGCCGGTGGGTCCGCCCTCGTGCCCGGCGAAGCTGTTGAGCTCCGGCAGCACCACGCCGTGGCGCTCCCAGGTGCGCAGGTCGGTCGAGGTGGCCAGGCACAGCAGGGCGCGCTCGCCGTCGTAGGCGCTGTAGGTGAGGTAGTACGTGCCGTCCACCTCGGTGACGCGCGGGTCCTCCACGCCGTGCACCTCGTGGGGCTCGGCGGGGGAGAACACCGGGTCGGGGTCGCATGTGAAGTGGACGCCGTCGCGGCTGCGGGCCAGACCGACGTGGCTGACGACGTCGTCGGCGTGGGCGCGGTACAGCAGCACCACCTCCTGGCCGTCGGCGCCCTCGAACCCGTCGACGACGAGCGCCGCCGGGTTGTACACGCTGCCCGACTCCCACGTGGTCCCGCGCGGGGACAGGATCGGGTTGCTGGCGTGGGGGGTGAACGGGCCCAGGGGGAAGGTCGCGGTCATCGGAGTCGGGTCCTCTCGGTCAGGTGGGTCGGGTCGGTCAGCGGGTCAGGGAGGTGCTGACGGTGGTCGAGCGCTTCCCGTCGGGGGTGGACAGGGTGAGGGACGGCGTCTGGGGCACCACGAGGACGGCGTCCAGCGAGGCCGGCCCGGCGTCGGCGGCTCCGCTGGAGGTCACCACCAGGGCGTCGGCGCCCTCCGGCAGGGGCACGCCCAGCGGCAGCGCCCGCAGCGACCCCGGTCCTGCGGAGACGCCCTGCTCGACACCGCGGAGGTCGACGTCGCCCAGCGCGGTCGTCCTCCCGGTCTCCATGTCGAGGGCGGCCACGGTGAGCCTCGGCGCCGGAGCGCCCCTCTGCGCGGCCAGGTCCACGACGACGGACGCCCACCGCGGCCCGGGGCCGCCAGCCGCGGGCAGCGCGAGCTGCGTCGCGGCGCCGGTGGGCAGCGAGCGGTACGCGCCACCGGACCACTGCGCCTCGCCGGTCCACGCCTTCCCCTCGGGGAGCGTGACGACGCTGCCGGTCGGTGCCGTGCCGGACGCTGCGCCGGACTCGCCCTCCACCAGCTGCAGCCCGTCGCGCTTCGTCACGCGCGTCTGCTGCGTGGCGATCGCCTTCGCGGCCGGGTGCTCGTCGAGCGCGAGCGCGGCGAGGAAGCCGTGGATCGTCGACTCCGCCCCGGAGTTCCTGTTCACGGAGCGGTCCGCGTTGATGCCGTCGTTGGTGACGCCCGTCTTCGGGTCGTAGACGGGAACGCCCGCGGGGTTGGCGCCGAAGAACCACGCGCCGGCCGCGCCGGCCACCTGCGTGCCGAGCTTCCGGTCACCCGTCTCGTCGGCGACGGCGAGCACCGATGCCAGCCGCGCGTCAGCGCCGTAGGCGATCTGCGACCTGTCGACCGGTGCGGGAGCGAGGGAGTTGTCGGGCCCACCGGAGGCGAGCAGCAGCGGCGTGAACACGGTCGTGTCGTCGATGGCGGGGGAGAGCAGCGACGGGTCGCCGAGCACGTCGGAGGCCTCGGCCAGCGCCGCCGGCATCTGCGCGCCCCACGCGTGCCACTGCGACCGCGACTGCGTCCACGGCAGCACCGCCCCGAACGGGTGGGTCGGCGCCGCCGTGCCGCGCCCGCGGGTCGTGACGTCGGTGGTGGGTGGCGTGCCCATGGCCGCGACGCCCTCGGCGTACTTCCGCAGCGCCGTCCTGGCCTTCTCGACGACGGCGGGGTCGGCGGCCCTGCCACCAGCGCCCACGAACGACGCCAGGCCGAGCACGGCCTCGCTCGTCGCGTCGGCGCCGCCGGTGATGAGCCAGCCGGGCACGCGGTCGCCGTCGGCGACCTGCCACTGCCCGTACCTCCCCAGGCTCTGGCGCTGCAGCGCGTCGACCGACAGGGACATCCGCTGCGCCAGGAACGCCGCGAACTCCCGGTCGCCGGGGGCGTCCGAGGCGGCGAACGCCGCGTACCCCTCGCCGAGCGCCCACACGGTGCGTGCCAGCCAGTACGACTCCGCGGAGTCGCTCGGGTCGGGCAGCTCCACCGGCTCGGCGCTGCGGTTGAGCAGGCCGTCCGGCTGCATCCACAGCACCACGTTCCCGGCGTCCGGACCGTCGGCCACCTGCAGGTAGGTCGTGCCGCGCAGCAGCTCGTAGGCCTGCTCGCGGCTGGCCGCGTCCCCGGTGGCCCGCCAGTGGCGGGTGAAGGCGACGGCGGCGCGGGTGACGTCGTCGGCGTTGAACGCGCCCTGCGTCCAGTGGCCGGTGGCGGCGTCGTAGGTCCCGCCGCCGATGAGGTCCCAGCCGTCCTTGCTGGTCACACCGGGCCGCGCCGGGCCCCCCGGCGGCTGCGAGGGCTCGGCGTACGTCCACAGCACACCGACCTGCGGCTCCTCGGCCAGCCGGTACGTCGTGTGACCGGTCTGTGCCGGTGGCGCCACGCGCGTGGTGAGCGTGGTCAGGTGACCGGTGTTCGCCAGTCGCTGCCCCTGCGGCGCCTTGCGGTCCGCCTGGCCCTGCTGGCCGGCGGCCGGCGGCTGGGCCGGCGCTGCCGCTGCCGGCGCGGCGAGGCAGGTGCCGCCGAGCAGCAGCGCGGTGGCCACCGCGGCGGCGCGCGTCGTCGTCGTGATGGTCATCCCTTGACCCCCGCGGAGAGGTTGGTGGCGGTGAAGTGCCGCTGGAACACGAGGAACAGGCCCACCGCGGGGGCGGCCAGCACCACCGACCCGGCGAGCACCGCGCCGTAGGGGTTGGAGGTGGTCGCGGCGACGTTGGCCGTGTAGTTGGCCAGTGCGACGGCGAGCGGCTGCATGGAGGCCTCCTTGGTGACGAGGAACGGCCAGAGGAACTCGTTCCACGGGCCGATGAAGGTCAGCAGCACCACCGTCAGCAGGGCCGGGCGCACCAGCGGCAGCGCCACCGACCACAGGACTCGCAGCTCCGAGGCGCCGTCGATGCGGGCCGCGGAGAACAGGTCGGGCGGGAGCTGCAGGAAGAACTGCCGGAAGACGAACACCGCGGTGGTGTTGACCAGGAACGGCAGCACCATGCCGAGGTAGGAGTCGGCGAGCCCGTAGGTGCGCACGGTCAGCACGTACAGCGGGATGGTGAGCAGCTGGAACGGGATGACCTGCACCAGCAGCACCATCGCGAACAGCGTGCCGCGGCCGCGGAAGTGCAGGACGGCGAGGGCGTACCCCGCCAGCACCCCGAACACCAGCGTGCCGACGATCGCGCCGCCGGTGATGACGCCGGAGTTGAGCAGCGTGCGCCACAGGTCGATGGAGCCGTCGATGTTGGCGTAGTTGGCTCCTGTGAGGCCCCCGGACGGGACGAGCCCGCTGATGGAGGTGTCCGGCTCCGCCTGCAGCGAGCCGATCACCATGAGGTAGAAGGGCAGCAGGAACGCCAGCGCCCCGAGCGTCAGGACGGCGGGCACCACCCACCGCGACGCCCCGCCCCTCTTCGTCGGCTGCTGGTCCGGTCGCTGCTCGCGGACGGCGGTGGTGGTGGTGCTCACGACTCGCTCCTCAGCAGTCGGCGGTTCAGGAGGACCAGCAGCCCGACCAGCACCACGAGCACGATGCCGAGGGCGGACGCGGTGTCGGGGTTCCCCTGCTCGATGCCCAGCTGGTACATGAGCAGCACGGGCGACGTCGACGCGCCGTCGGGGCCGCCACCGCCGGTGAGCAGGTAGGGCTCGGTGAAGAGGTTGGCGCCGGTGATGGTGGCGAGGATGACCACGAGGGCCGTCGTGGTCCGCACGCCCGGCACGGTGACCGTGAAGAACTGCCGGACGCGGCCGGCGCCGTCCATGGAGGCGGCCTCGTAGAGGTCCTTGCTGACGTTCTGCAGCGCCGCGAGGTAGAGCAGCACGAAGAACCCCAGCTGCTTCCACGCCACGAACCCGGCGATGCTCGGCATGGCGAGGCTGCTGTTCACCAGCCACGACGGGTCCGGCGCGAGCGGACCGAGCAGCGAGTTGACCACCCCGTCACCGCCCAGCAGGAACAGCCAGACGCCCACGAGGGCCACGCTCGCCGTCACGTACGGCACGTAGAACGCCACGCGGAAGAACGTCCGCCCGCGGGCCGCGCGGTTCAGCGCCACCGCGAGCACCAGCGCCAGCGCCACGGTCAGCGGCACGTTGATGACGAGGAACACCGCGATGTTGAGGAACGCCTGGTGCACCTGCGGGTCGGTGAGCACCTGCCGGTAGTTCTCGAACCCGACGAACGGGTGGTCCACCTCCACACCGGGCGCGGAGAAGAACCAGTCGTGGACGCTCATCCACGCGGCGAGCACCACCGGGTAGGCGAACACCGCCGCGAGGAACACCGCGTACGGCAGGGCCAGCAGCACCCCGATGGGGTGGCGCCCGAAGGCCCGCTGCAGGCCGGTGAGGCCGCGACGCGGCGGTCGGCCGTCGGAGGCGCTGGTCGTCGTCGACCCCCTCCCGCTGGCTGACGACGACGACGCGGAGCCCGGGCGGGCCGGCGTGAGGGCGCTCATCACGGCACCTCCAGGAGGTGCTGGACCTCGCCGTTCGCGTCGCGCAGGGCGGAGTCGACGGGCTCCTTGCCGAAGATCACCGAGCCCGTCCACGCGTTGCGGACGTCCTGCCAGATCTCCACGGAGTTCTTCACGTTGGGCACCTCCACGGTGCGGGCGGCCTGCTGGGCGAAGGGCGCGTACGGGGCGCCGTCCGGGCTGGCGAACCAGTCGGCGTAGGTCCGCGCGACGTCGGCGCGCATCGGCATCTGCCCGGTCTCCGTCAGCAGGGCGCGGTCGGCGTCGGCGCTGGTGGTGAACTGCAGGAAGTCCCACGCCGTCGCCTGGTCCTGGCATGCGACGGGCAGCGAGACGTTCTTGGCGTCGGAGAACGTGTGGACCTGGTCGGCAGGCTCGCCGTTCGGCGTGGGGACGGGCACGACGCCCCAGTCGACGTCCTTGCCGTACACCGACACCGCCCACGGGCCGACCATCGCCATGGCGGCCTTGCCGTCGGCGAAGGCGTCTCCGGTGTACGCCTCCTTGGGGGAGAGGTCCTTCGCGTACATCTGCCGCCAGAAGCCCGCGGCGTCGAGGGCGGCCTGGGAGTCGACCTGGGCCTCGCCGTCCACCACCAGCTGCTGGCCGCCGCTGGCGGCGGCGTACAGCGGGTACATGTCGAACCACGACTGGAAGAACTGGCTGGCCGGCGAGGGCCAGATCGCCGACGGCGCCGCACCCGAGCTGACGATCTTCTCCGAGGCGGCGAGGACGTCGTCGTAGGTGGACAGCTGCGGGTCCTCGGGGTCGAGCCCGGCCTTGGCGAACAGCGTCTTGTTGTAGATGACCATGACCGGGTTGGACTTCCACGGCAGCTGGTAGAAGTGCCCGTCCGGGGAGCGGTACTGCTCAGCGGCCTGCCCCGTGCGCTGGGTGATGTAGTCCTCGCCGCCGGGCATCGTGTCGAGCGGCACGAGCCCGCCCTGCTTGACGAACTGCGGCACCGCCGCCGGCGAGGTGTTGTAGATGAGGCAGGGCGTGGTGCCCGCCGCGATCGCCGCGCCGATGACCTCCTCGGAGGACTTCCCCGCGGGGATCTGCTGGGCGGTCACCCGCTGGTCGGGATGGGCGGCGTTCCAGGCCTTGACCTGCTCCTCGCCCCAGGCGACCTCCTGCTCGTTGTTGGACAGCCAGATGGTGATGGGGCCGCGGCCCTGCGGGTTCCCGGGGCCCTGCCCACCACCGCAGGCGGCGGTCGTCGCGGTCAGCAGCACTGCCGCGGCCACCGCTCCCCATCGAGCGCTGGTCCTCATGCGTCCTCCTCGTCGCTGCTCGTCGAAGCTCTCGTCGTGGTGGTGGCTGGATCGTGGTGGTCAGGTGGGTGGAGCGCCCGTCGAGCCGCGGACCACCAGCCGGGCGGCCGGCAGGTCCGGCGAGCCGGGGCGGTCCCCGGCGGCGCGTCGGCCGTCGTCGTCCTCGAGCAGGTCGAGGAGGGCGTCGGCGGCGGCGCGGCCCCACGCGGCGGCGTCGCTGCGCACGGTGGTCAGCGGGGGCGAGAGGTGAGCGGCCAGCGGGGCGTCGTCGAAGCCCGTGACCGACACCTCCTGCGGCACGCGCACTCCGGCCGCCGCGAGCACGCCGAGCGCCGCGGTGGCCATGAGGTCGTTGGCGACGACGAGCGCCGTCGGAGCACCGGCCGCGCCGAGCGCTGCGCGGGCGGCCAGCCAGCGGTGGGCGGCAGCCGCGCCGCTGGCGGCGGAGAAGTCGCCGTCGAGCACGGTCGGGGTGTCGAGCGCGTCGCCGTGCGCGGCGACCGCGTCGCGGAACGCCTCGAGGCGGTCCACGCCGTGCACCAGCTGCTGGGAGCCGGTCACGTGCGCGAGGCGCCGGTGGCCGAGCGCGACGAGGTGGTCGACCGCGGAGCGGACCCCGGCCCTGTCGTCGAGGGCGACCTGGGGGAGGGGGGCACTGCTCGTGGTGGAGCGCTGGTGGCCGACCGCGAGGGCCGTCAGGCCGAGGTCGGCGAGCAGGGCGGGACGCTCGTCGTCGACGCGGAGGTCGGTGAGCAGCGCGCCGTCCACGCGGCCCGCGGCCAGGCGGCGGTAGGCCTCGCGCTCCTCGGCCGGCGTGGTGACGACGTGCAGCACGAGCGCCTGCCCGCGCGGGGACAGGGCTGCCTCGACACCGGCGATGAAGGGCGCGAAGAACGGGTCGGCGCCGAGGTGCTCCGGCTCGCGGGCCAGCACGAGCCCGAGCGCGTCGGCGCGGTCGGTGGACAGGCTGCGGGCGCGGGCGCTGGGCACCCAGTCGAGCCGCTGGGCCACCTCGAGCACCTTCTCGCGGGTGCCGGCCGCGACGCGACCGCGACCGGTGAGCGCCATCGAGACGGTGCCCTTGGAGACGCCCGCCTCGCGCGCCACGTCGGCGATCGTCGCCCGCGCACCCCTGTGTGCCATGCAGGTAGTCAAACCGGTTCAACTCGGACGTGTCAAACCGGTTCAACCGCCAGCGCTGCTTCCGTCCCTCCTGCACTCGCCGCGGAGAGCGCGCCACCGAGCGCACCCTTGGCGCACTCGCCGCGGAAGGTGCGGAGGAGGAGCGGCGGGTCAGCGCGTGGACGAGCGACCGGTGAGCGCGGGCAGGCGTGCGTCGAGGAGCTTGATCACCACGGCGAGCACCACGGCGCCGGCGAAGACCTGGAGCCCTCCCAGCAGCGCACCCCAGAACCCCAGCAGCGTGGCGTCGAGGAAGCCGTAGGGGTACCAGCCGGTCACCGCACCGCGGACGTAGGTGTAGGCCAGCCACGCCACCGGCCACACGAACGCCAGGGCCACCAGCCGCCACGTCAGCCGCGGGCGGGGCCCGAACACCAGCCACACCAGCGGGAAGGCCACCGGCACGACGTCGTGGAAGATCGTGTTGGACACCACCGACCAGCCCGTGGGGTGCTCCGTGGCCGCGAGCAGCACCGCGTACACCACTCCGGTGGCCGCGATGCTCAGCAGCGCGTCCAGGTGCAGCACGCGGAACAGCGCGCCAGTCGGCTCGGGGCGCAGCGCGAACGTCCCGGACACGGCCAGTACCAGGATGTTGCTGAGGATGGTGAAGTAGGAGAAGAGGTTGGCCAGCCTGTCGGCGAGTCCCAGCTCCACCACCGCGCCCCCGCTGGCGCTCGGGCCGCCAGCCACGGTCACTGACACGTCCACCACCAGCCCGACCACCACGAGCACCGCGATGACGCCGTGGCAGGCGCGGAACACCGGCGGCCTCAGCGGTCGGTGAGGAGCTTCAGGACGGCGAAGGCGCCGACCCCGATGAGCACCGGCCACAGCCACGGCGCCCGCCGCCGCCCGCCGGCGTCATGCCCGAACTCACCGCGCCTGCTGCGGACCACCAGGTTCACCACCAGCACGGCGAGCACCGCGGCTGGCACGGCGGCCAGGATCCAGACGGGGAAGCCCTCGGGCACGGGGAACACCCGACCATCGTCGCGGACCCCGGTCTGGCGGTCGACCCGGCACGCGAGGAGTCCGCGCCGTCGTCAGCCCTCGGCTCGCGGCCCTGGGGCGGCGGGCGGCGTCGGGCCACCACCGAGGGAGCGGTCCGCGTCGGCAGCACCGTGCCGCACGCCGAGCCGGACCACCCAGTAGAGGACGACGACGCCGACCACCGCCACGAGCACGGGCAGGACCATGCCGACGAGGAGCAGCGCGGGGTCGTCGAACAGAGCGCGCACCGCGTCACACCCCGTCCGTCGGAGGAACCGGTCGTCCGGCTGCCCCCGGGCCCGGCGGGGCCTGGCGACGGCGCGCGTCGACCAGGCCGTGCCGCACGCCCATCCGCACCGCCCAGTACAGCGCGACGACGACCAGCGCCCACAGGAGCAGCGGCACGAGCGTGAGCACGACCGACTCGAAGGGGTTGATGGCGATCACGCGATCACGCTAGGGCCGTCCGACCACCAGAGGAACCTCCCGCGCCGACGGGATCAGCGGACGCTGCGGTGGCCCCGGCTGCGGTAGACGCGGCCACCACCCCAGACCTCGGTGGTGCGCACCGCAGCCTCGTACTGCGCCCGGTCGAACACGAGGTCGCGCAGGCCGGTGAAGAGCACGTCGGGGTCGGCGAAGCGGAAGCGGGACCACACCACGGCCTCGTCGTCGACGTCCACCACCGCGCTGAACGGCCCGCAGCTGCAGATGCCGCAGCCGCAGCCGAGGAGGGCGGTGTCGTCGTCGAAGCTGCTCAGCACCGGCTCGCCGAGGTAGTGGCGGCTCGGCCAGCGGACCTCCTCCTCCACGAGCCCGTACCACCCACCGGGCATGGGCGTGGGGCCCGAGCGCTCCCGGCGTCCACCGGCGGCCAGCTCCAGGAGAAGCGGCAGCGGCTTCCCGTTGACGTGAGGGAGCACCGTGGTGAACCGCCCCGCACCGAGCTCTTCCTCCACGTCGTGGAACTCGACGACGTCCACCGCCACCTCCTGCTGCACCGCGACCGAGACCGCTCGCGCACCGGGCGAGCCGGCGATCATGCAGCCGCGCGGCCGTCGAGCGCAAGCAGGAGGCACCTGCAGGTCGGCGAAGCTGGTGCGCCGAGGGGGTGGATCGGCCCCCGCGGGGTAGGTGGCGGTCATGGCTCATGACGAGGACCCCGCAGCGCAGACGAAGAAGGTCTCCAAGCTCATCGCCGACGAGCGGCAGGCGATGTTCACCACCACCGCTCCCGACGGCACGCTCATCAGCCGCCCGATGGCCGTGCAGGAGGCGGAGTTCGGCGGTGACCTGTGGTTCTTCGCCGAGGCCAGTTCCCGCAAGGTGGCGCACCTGGCCCACGACCCGCAGGTCAACGTCACCTTCGCCAGCTCCGACAGCTGGGTGTCGCTGACCGGTCGAGGCTCGGTGGTCCGCGACCCCGCCAAGAAGCGCGAGCTGTGGAACGCGGTGGTGGAGGCGTGGTTCCCGGACGGGAAGGACGACGACGGGATCGTCCTCCTCCACGTCGACGGCGACTCCGCCGAGTACTGGGACAGCCCCGGCGGCCGCGTGGCGACGGCGCTGAGCTTCGCGAAGGCCAAGCTCACCGGCAAGCAGTACTCCGGCGGCGACAACGCGAAGGTCGACCTCCCCTGATCGAACGGCGCGGGCAGGATGGTGGCGTGACGCCACCGACGACGCAGCCGCCTGCCCGCGCCGTGCTCTTCGACGCCGACGGCGTGCTGGTCGACTCCCACGCCGGCTACCGCCGCGTCTGGGACCGCTGGTCCGCGGTGCACGGACTCGACCCGGACGCCGTCCACGCGGCGACGCACGGGCGCCGGGTGCTGGACACCCTGGACGAGGTCGCCCCCCACCTCGACGCCGCCAGCGAGGTCGCCCGGCTCACGCAGCTCGTGGACTCCGACCCCGACGCGTTCTCCCTCTACCCCGCTGTGCCCGCGCTGCTGGCGCAGCTGCACCCGCAGCGGTGGGCGGTCGTGACCTCCGGCGACGACTTCCGCGTCCGCGACCGCCTCCGCGCGGGTGGCGCTCCCGTTCCCGACGTCGTCATCGGCGGCGCCGCTGTCACCCGCGGCAAGCCCGACCCCGAGGGGTACCTCCTCGCCGCCCGGCTGCTGGGCGTGTCGCCAGCCGACTGCATGGTCGTCGAGGACGCCCCCGCCGGCGTCTCCGCGGGACGCGCTGCGGGCATGCGCGTCATCGCACTGACCACCTCGAACCCCGCCTCGGCCTTTCCCGACGCCGGCGACGCCGCGGACCTCCTCGTCGTCCCCACCCTCGCGGACGCGGCCCCGCACCTGCTCTCGTGGGCGGCTCAGGCGCAGCCGTCCACCTGGTAGCGGCACAGCCGCTCCCACGCCTGCTGCGCGTACCCCGCCACCAGCGTGCGCGCCGAGCTCATCGACGACTCCCCACCAGTGGCCCCCACCAGCGTCACCGCCGTCCCGCGGCGCGTGACCGCCACGGCGTCACCGATGCCGTCGGCGGCCGGGTCCGTGCGGGTGACGCCGTAGTAGTCGGTGACGACGCTCGTGCCCGTCGCCCCGACGTCGAGCCCGGCGACGAGGTACCGGGTGTCGCCGCCGTCGCTGCCGGGGGCGTTCGCCGCGCACGCCCCCGCCGCCGCAGCGACCCGCGACGCCTCGGTCTGCGCGGCCTGCGCGTCGGAGAACACCGCCACCTGGTGCACCCCGACCGGCACCTCGAACTGCCCGTCACCCTGCCGCACCGACAGCATCGCCGCCGCCGCCGACGGGCTGCCCAGGTCGCACCCGGTGGACAGCACCCACGGCTCCACGCCCGCGGTCACCGCGCGCGGACCGCCCTCGGGCTGCAGCGCGCCGGCGGGCAGCAGCACGTCCTCGGGCAGGTCGGTCGGCACGGGTGTCGCGGGCGCGCTGCTGGTCGACGTCCGCGGCGCGGGCGGCCCGCTCGCCGGCCGCTCGGAGGCGGTCGGCGAGGGCTCGCCGTCTGCTGCGCCGGCGCTGCACCCCACCACGCCCAGCAGGACGACGACGGCGGCAGCGGCCGAGACCCGGGAGCGCAGCGACGTCGTCGTCCTCATCCACTGATGGTGGCCGAGGCGCGGCGCGAGGTCCACGCCCCGCGGGGCGCGCCCACGGACGCCTGGGATCAGCCGCGCTCGGCGAGGGCGGCGAGCCGGTCGACCGAGGCGCGCAGCTGCTCCGGTCCGGTGGCGCGGGCGCGGGGGAGGCGCCTGTCGTCGGTGAGCTGGGACCAGTCGTAGGTGTGCGTGACGCGGGTCAGCGACGGTCCGAGCGGCTCCAGCTCCCAGCGCCACAGGTGCCCGGCCGGGGGCTCACCCTCGCTGGCCGGCCGCCACGCGAGGCGCCGTCCCTCGGAGAACTCCACCACGTGGTTCTCGCGGACGCTGCCCTGGGTGATCGTGGTCCGGAAGACCTGGCCGACCGCTGTGACGCGCTGGTCGGGCTCGGCCTCGGCCAGGTTGTCGTTGCCGTCCCAACGGGGCTGCTGCGCCGGGTCGGCGATGAGGTCGAAGAGGGTCGCGGTGTCCGCGGCGACGTCGCGGCTGGCGCTGACCACGCGGTGCTCACCGCGGCCGGGCCCGTCAGGAGTGGTGCTGCTCACGCGGGCATCGAACCACTCCGCGGTGCGAGGTCACAGGGCCCGTGGAAGCGTGACGGTGTGAGCTCTCCGGTGCAGGAAGACGCGCAGGACTACGACGTCGTCGTCGTCGGGGCGGGCCCCGCCGGCACCGCCGCGGCGCTCCACGCCCGCCGGCTGGGGGCGAGCGTCGCGGTGGTCGAGGCCGCCCGCGTCGGGGGCACCTGCGTCAACACCGGCTGCGTGCCCACCCGGGTGCTCGCCAAGGCCGCCCGGCTGGTGCGCGACGCCCGCGGCGCCGGCGCGCACGGCATCGAGGTGGAGGGCGTCAGCGTCGACTGGGAGCGCGTGGTGTCCCGCGTGCACGCCCGCGTGGACGCGGTGCGCGCGGTGAAGCGCGAGGGCGAGCGGTTCGACGAGGCCGGTGTCGACCTCTTCACCGAGGGGCGCGCCCGCTTCGCGGACCCGCACGTCGTCGTCCTCGACAGCGGCCGGCGGCTGCGCGCGAGCACCACGATCCTCGCGGTGGGCGGGCACTCGCGGCGGCTGCCGGTGCCCGGGGCGGAGCTGGCGCTCGTCCCCGAGGAGGTGCTGCACCAGCCGGCGCTGCCGCGGCGCGTCGCCGTCATCGGGGCGGGGAACACCGGCGCGCAGCTGGTCACGGTGTTCTCGGCGTTCGGCGCGCAGGTGACGCTGCTCGACCTCGCGCCGCGCATCCTGGCCTTCGCCGACCACGACGTCTCGGCGCACATCGCCGCCGCGTTCACCGCGCAGGGCGTGCGCGTGCTGACGGGCATCGCGGGCGTGGAGCGGCTCGAGCGCTCGGCGTCCGGCGCCGTGGTGCTGCACTGGCTCGACGACGCCGGCGCCGCCACCAGCGACGAGTTCGACGCCGTTGTCATGGCCACCGGCTGGCCGGCGGCGGTGGAGGACCTCGGCCTGGAGGCCGCGGGCGTGGAGCACGAGCGCAACCGCATCCCGGCCGACGAGCACTACCGCACCAACGTGCCGCACATCCTCACGGTCGGTGACGCCATCGGGCGCGACATGCTCGTGCAGGCCGCGCAGTTCGAGGGGGAGACCGCCGCTGCCAACGCCGTGCTCGGCGCGCAGGCCCGCCGGCCCCACGAGCTGCTGCCCTCGGGCGGGTTCACCGACCCCGACTACGCCGGCGTCGGGCTCACCGAGGAGCAGGCCCGGAGGCGCGCACCCGGCTGCCGCGTCGCCACCGTCGGCTACGACGCGCTCGACCGCGCCGTCATCGACGACCGCAGCGGCGGCTTCCTCAAGCTGGTGGTCGACTCCGGCCGCACGAGCATCCTCGGCGCGCACGCGGTGGGGGAGAACGCCGTCGAGGTCATCCAAGCGGTGACGACGGCGATGGCCGCCGGCGTGGAGCTCGCCACGCTCGCGCAGGTCCGGTTCGCCTACCCGACGTACAGCGCGGTCATCGGGCTGGCGGCCCGCCTGGCGCTGTCGCAGGAGTCCGACGCCTCCTCCCTGCACTGACTTGCGACGGAGCGGCCGTGAGGGGTCGCAACCCCGACACGTCGTGACACCGTTCCGACGATCCGTGGCATCAAGAGCCGAGGGGCAGCTCCCGGAGCGCGCGCCACGACGCCGGCGCCGTCGTTCCGGCGATGAGGTGTGCCGAGCGCACCCTCGTGCGCACCGGGAGGAGTGGCTGGACATCGCCCTCTGCCACGCGCAGGGCGCCGGGCCCGCCCGTGCGCGCCTCGCCGACGGTGAGGTGCGGGGCCGAGCCGTCGAACTCACCGCCGTAGGGGCGATGGTCGGGGAAGGCGGCGACGACCGCCCGGGTGAGCGCGACGAACGGCTCCGCGGGGTCGGGGGCGAGCCACAGCACCGCGTCGCCGAACCACGCCGTGCCGGCGAACACCGCGTCGAAGGCGGGCACAGAGGCGATGGCCAGGACGAGCGCGGCGATGACGTCGTCGTCCAGGTCGGCCGGAGGGACGAAGGGGAAGAGCACCGTCACGTGCGCGGGGACGCCCCAGGCCGCGGAGCTGTCGAGGCGCTCCCGGTGCTGGCGCACCACGCCCTCCGCCTCCGGGACCAGGACGACGACGCCGGTCAGCGTCGGAGCGGGGGCCGCTGGTGAGGGAGTCAGCGCCATCCCCGCACGCTAGCGATCACCGGCTGGTCGCTGCGCTTGCAACGGAGGGTGACGGGCTGCAAGCGTCTGGCAAGCACCCGCTGTGACTCTGCGTGCATGACGACGACGATGACGACCAGCAAGCACCTTTCGCGACGAGGAGCGCTCGCGGCCGCGGGCGCGATGGCGGGCGCGGCGATGGGGCTGGCGACGGCGGCCCCGGCGAGCGCCGCCCCGAGCGACCGGACGCTGGTGGACGCGTGGCACCGCGACTTCCTCCAGCGCGGAGCGACCGACGCGGACGTCGACAGGTACACCTCGTTCATCGCCTACTACGGCGCGATCGCCGCCGCGGACGACCTCACCAAGACCCGCGAGCACGCGGAGCACCAGGTGGGGCAGCTCTACGGGAAGCACCTGCAGCGCCAGCCCGACCCGGGCGCGGCCCACTGGATCGACGGGGTGGCCGAGGGCCGCTTCCCGCTGGAGTGGGTGAACCAGAACATCCTGGCGAGCCCCGAGTACGCGGCCCTGTGGGCGAAGGTCTACAGGTCGTCGAAGCCGTCGTACACCGCCGGCGCGTGGATCAACACCCTCCTGAACCGGAGGGCGTCCGCTGACGAGACGGCCTCCTGGGGCAGGCGCATCCAGAAGTCCGGCCGGCTCGGCGCGCTGCGCGACCTCTACTACACCGACGAGGCCGTCTACCAGCGCATCAACGGCCACTACCTGGAGCTGCTGGGACGTCCCGTGGACGGCGGCGGCTACTCCTACTGGTACGGCCTCGAGACCAAGGACGACCGCGGCGTGCAGGTGCGGATCGCCGCGTCGCCGGAGTACCGCGAGCGCAGCGGCGACCGCTGACGCCCCATCGATGCAGAAGACGCCCCTTCGGCGGAACCTGGCACGGACGAGGGGGCGGGCGCCGGGACGTGGCGCGGAGGTCCGTGATCGTCTCGGAGGGGGCCGGGGAGAGGGGAGGGGGTCAGCGGCGGGTGAGGTCGAGGACGGCGGCGAGCACGCGCTCGCGGTCGTCGACGAGCGGGGCGTCGCCGTACAGGGGCGCCATGCAGATGCCGTCGGCGGCGGCGATCGCCAGCGTCGCCACGAGCGGGTCGAGCCCGTCGGCGAGGAGGCGGTCCCGCCAGCGCTCGGCGTCGGCCTGCATCATCGCGGCCACCGCCGGGTCGGTCTGCAGGTGCACGAGCAGCGTGGTGGCGCGGCGGGTGCGCTCGGCGTCGGCGGCCGACGCGAGGGTGGCCCGGGCGTAGGCACGCGTCAGGCGCCCGGGCGCGTCGTCGTCCTCCTGGGCCAGGGCGGTCTCGACCTCGTGCTCGAACTCGTCGAGGAGCTGCTGCGCGACGGCGTGCATCAGCGACTCCTTGCTGCGGAAGTGGTACAGCAGTCCGCCCTTGGTGACCTGGGCGCGCGTGGCGATCTCCTCCAGGCCGGCGCTGCCACCGCGCTCGGCGACCACCTCGGCGGCGGCGCGCAGCACCTGGTGCCGCGTCTCGGCGGCGGTCCTGCCGGTGGTGCGCCCCATGTGCGTGCGTCGTCCTCTCGTCGCGTCGGGTTGACATCGTGCCACCCTCCACGGTTACTGTACTGACCGGTCAGTGCAGTAACTACTCGGAGGATGACGATGGCCACGCCGGCCCTCGACGCGCAGCAGACGTCACACGAGCCCACCCAGCAGCGAGCCGCCGGCTGGCGCGAGTGGGGCGGGCTCGGCGTGCTCGTGCTCGCCGTCGTCCTGCTCGCCGTGGACGCCACCGTGCTGGCGCTCGCGGTGCCCGCGCTCACCGCCGACCTCGGCGCCACCTCCAACCAGGTGCTCTGGATCGGCGACATCTACTCGCTCGCCCTCGCCGGCCTGCTGGTGACCATGGGCAACGTGGCCGACCGGATCGGTCGCAAGCGCCTGCTGCTCCTCGGCACCGCCGCGTTCGGCCTGGCCTCCCTCGGCGCGGCCCTGTCGCCGTCGGCCGAGGTGCTCATCGCCGCCCGGCTGCTGCTGGGCGTGGCCGGCGCCACGCTCATGCCCTCCACGCTGTCGCTGATCCGCGGCATCTTCAGCGTGCCGCGCCAGCGCACCCTCGCGATCGCGATCTGGTCCGCCGGCGCCTCCGGCGGCGCCGCGCTCGGCCCCCTCGTGGGCGGCGCGCTGCTGGAGCACTTCTGGTGGGGCTCGGTGTTCCTCATCAACCTGCCCGTGGTCGCGGTCCTGCTGCTGGCCGGCGCCTGGCTGCTGCCGGAGTCGAAGAACCCGAGCCCGGGGCCGATCGACCTGCGCTCGGTGGTGCTGTCGCTGGTCGGCCTGGTCGCCGCGGTGTACGCCGTGAAGCACCTGGCCCACGAGGGCCCCGACGCCGTCGTCGTCCTGTCCGGAGCGGTGGGCGTGCTCGGCCTGGTGGGGTTCGTCCGCCGCCAGCGCCGCCTGGAGCACCCGCTCATCGACGTGGAGCTGTTCCGCAGCAAGGCGTTCTCCGGCGCGGTGGCGGTGAACTTCGCCTCCGTGTTCCCGCTCATGGGCCTGCTGTTCTTCTTCTCGCAGTACCTGCAGCTGGCGCGCGGCTCCAGCCCGCTGCAGGCGGGTCTGCAGGAGGCGCCGCTCATGCTCTCCGCCATCGGGGCCATCGCCGTCATCGGGCTGCTGCTGCCCAGGCTCGGGGCCGGGCGCACCGCCGCCGCGGGGCTGCTCGCGGCGTCGGTCGGGCTGGTGCTGCTCGCCGTGGCCGAGGGCGCCTCGAGCTACCTGTGGCTCGCGCTCACGCTCGTGCCGATCGGCCTGGGCGTGGGGCTCAGCCAGACCGTGGCGGTCGACGCCGTGGTCAGCGCCGTGCCCTCCGAGCGCGCCGGCGCGGCCTCCTCGATCTCCGAGACCGCGTACGAGCTGGCCGCGGCCCTGGGCATCGCCCTGCTCGGCTCGCTGCTCGGCGTGGTCTACCGCGCGGGCCTGGACCTGCCCGTCGGCACCGACCCGGCCGTCGCGGCCGCCGCGGGGGACTCCCTGGCCGGGGCGCGCGCGGCGGCCGGGGCCGAGGGCCCGGCGTTCGAGGCGGCGCGTGAGGCGTTCGTCCACGCCATGCAGGTGACCTCGCTGACCGCGGCCGTGATCACCGCGGTGGCGGCGGTGCTGGCGTGGCGGATGATCCCGGCCCGCCTCAGCGGGGCGGCCCACTGATGCGGCGCCCCAGGGCGTAGCCGAGCAGACCGGTGGTGGCGGCCAGCGCCAGGGCCGCCACCACCGCAGCCGCTACCTGCGGCGGCGTCAGCAGAGTGGGAGCTCCCGCCACGTAGGCGAAGTCCACTGGCTGCAGCGGGCTGGAGGCGAACCACCCGAAGCTGCTCTCCGACATGCCGGTGCTCGTGAACACCACGACGGCGCCCACCAGCACCACGAGGGCGACGACGACGGCGACGGTCAGGGCCCGGCTGCTGCGCACGAGGGCGATCATGCTCCTCGCACGGCGGAGGCGGCGCTCGTCGTCGTCCTCCTCCGGGTGCGTCTGCACCTGGCGTGCGAGCGAGGATGGCCGCGTGGACGGCGCGGAGCAGCACGACGGGCGTGACGAGGCCTGGATCGCCCGTCGTCGGGAGGCCGCGGCCGCCCAGGCCGACCGGCTCGCGCGCGCCGAAGCCGCTGAGACCGCGGTCGCGCGGGAGCAGGTCCGCGACTTCGTCGAGCGCGCCCGCGCCGCGGGGCTGCCCAGCGAGGAGCTGCGGGTGGTCGACGCGGGCGGCGGGCGCTACCGCACCGGCGTGCAGGGGTGGGTGCTGCGCCGCGACGGGCGCGCCGGGGTGGGGGAGGACGGGGCGTTCTACCTCCTCGCGGTGCCGCTCACGGGTGCCGAACGCCTGGTGGCGCGGTTGCGCGGCGTCCGCGTGGCTCCCAGCGACCCGCCTCTGGTGTGGGGCCGCGGAGGGCGCGACGGAGACTCGATCGCGCTGGCCGAGCTGCTCGAGCGGCGACTCTCGGGAGGGTGACGCAGCGTGGCCCTCGACCACTCCCACGGGTGTCCCGGTGGCCTCTCAGGCTCCTCGCAGCACCGCGTGTTGTGCCGTTCTGCCCCAACTGATCACACCGTGCGATCTATGGTCGACCGGTGACCCGCTCCGACCGCCCCCTCCGCACGCCGCGCGTCCCGCGCCTCCGCCGTGCCAGCGGCGAGGTCGTGCCGGACGCCGCGCCGCCCCAGACGCCCCAGCCGCCGAGGCTGGCGCCCGCGCCCGGTCGCGCCAAGACCCCCGCAGCCCGCGGCGCCCACGCCCTCGAGGTGGTGCAGCAGCCGATGCCCGGCCACCTCTACCTCGACCCCGACGTGCCCGCCGACGAGGTCATCGACCTCACCTGCGGTCCGTGGACCGGGCGCGCCAGCCACGTCTGGACCGGCGTCGGGTGGGCGCGGCTGGTGCCGGGTCCCATCGCCGTCGTCCCCACGAGCCGTCCCAAGGTCGGCTGACCCAGCACCTCCCCGGTCGGGAAGGATGGGCGGTGTGACCCGCCCCCTCCTGCACCTGACGCCCACCACCGGGTGGATGAACGACCCCAACGGCCTGGCGCAGTTCGGCGGCGTGCACCACGTCTTCTTCCAGCACAACCCCGACGCCCCGACCTTCGGCACGATGCGCTGGGGCCACGCCACCAGCCCCGACCTCGTCCGCTGGACGGAGCACCCCACGGCGCTGACCCCGCAGGCCGACGGGCCGGACGCCGGCGGCTGCTGGTCGGGCTGCGCGGTGGACCTGCCGGGCGGTCGACAGGCCGTCCTCTACACCGGCGTGCAGCCCCCCGAGGCCGGCGGGCCGCAGCGCGCGGTGGCCCTGCGGGCCGTCGCCGACGACGCCTCCCTGGTCACCTGGCAGCCCGACGAGGAGCCGGTCATCGCCGACTGGCCCGAGCTCGACCCGGCGCTGACGGACTTCCGCGACCACGCCGTGCTGCGCACCCGCGACCCCGCCGGACGGCTCCACTGGCGCCAGGTGGTCGCCGCAGGCACCGCCGGGCACGACGGCGCGGGGAAGCTCCTCTCCTACGCCACGACCGACCCCGAGCTCCGCTCCTGGGAGTACGAGGGCGTCTTCCTCGACGCCGCCGCCGCCGGCCTGGACGCCCACGTCTTCGAGTGCCCCGACGTCTTCGCCCCCGGTGGGGACGGCCCCGGTGAGCTGCATGGGGAGGAGGTCGTGGTGGTGCTGTCCTGGTACTCCAAGGACCCGGACGCCGAGCTCCACCACTCCTCGGGAGCCGTCTGGCTCACCGGCAGGCTCGAGCAGGCCCCCGAGGGCGGCCCGGTCCGCTTCGCCCCCGAGCGCCGCGGCGTGCTGGACCTGGGGTCGCGCTTCTACGCGCCGCAGTCGTACACCACCGCCGACACCGGCCGCCGGATCGCCTTCGGCTGGCTGCGCACCCAGGACGACCCGGCCAGCGCCGGCCGCACCAGCGTCGGCGCGCAGTCGCTGCCGCGGCGCTGGCGCGTGGTCGGCGGTCGGCTGCAGCAGACGCCGGTGGCGGAGGTCAGCGACCTCGCGGGCGACGTCGTCGTCGAGGTCGACGAGCTCAGCGGGACGGTCGCGCTGCCCGCGGCGGCGCAGGCGGTGGTCGTCAGCCTGCAGGTGGTGGAGCCCGACGGCTCCGACGGGGCAGCAGCGCTGGCCGCGAGCAGCCTCGTGCTCGTGGCGCCCGACGGCCACCGCACGCTGGTGGACCTGTCGGCGTTCGGACGCTCCACCACCGAGCACCTCGTGGACGGCCTGTGGCTCCCCGAGGCGCCGCGGGTGCGCTGGGCCGACGTGTACGTCGACACGGGCATCGTCGAGGTGTTCAGCAGCGACGGCCGCGCCGCGGCCAGCAGCGACCTGGCCGCGGCGTCCGTCGCCGCCGTCGAGGTGACCGGACCCGTGCGCGCGTCGGTGCGGGTGCTCACCCTCTGACAGACCCTCCGTGATCATGGACGTTGCGCACGAGAACGCCCGTGATCACGGACCTCGTGCACGGAGTGACCCGCGAACGCGTTGATCGGTCGGGCGTCGAGCGGGCAGCCTGGGGGGTGTCCCTATGTCGTTGTCAAGCCGCCAGGGTTACCTCGCCGCTCGTGCTGAAGGGCCGCGGGCGGTAGGGCTGGCGGTCGCGCAGCATCGCGAACATGACGTCGATGCGACGGCGGGACAGGCAGATCAGGGCGGCGTTGTGGCGGCGTCCCTCGG